>JBBQKP010000257.1:0-4344 GCA_038326995.1 Tepidisphaerales bacterium | reverse complement strand
CCCCGCCTTGAACAGGATGTCGTTGTACGAGGCCTGTGCGACGGGTTCGCCCATGAAGGTGATCAAACCGCCGCCGCCCTCGACGAAGGCCTTGAGCGATGTGGCGATTTCAGGCGTCACCGAGCCGACGCCCGCGAGGATGATCGTGCGGTACGGCGCGAGCGGCTTGGTGGAGAGCTCGAGGTCGCTGATGACTTCGGGCACAATCGTGTCTCCGACATCTTCCGTGCCGGCCGCAGAACGCCCGCCAGCCGTTGATCGTGGCGCGAGCGCGAGCCTCAGAAACGAACCGCTTCCCGAAAGCGGCCCCAGACCGCGACGGCCCTCGACGACCAGCACGCGATAACCACTGGCGACATCCACAACGGCGCGGCGAACATCATCGCCCGGCAAGGGCGAAGCAGAGGTCAGTCTCACGTCGCCGGTCAATCGCGCCGACACGACATGTAAACCGCCGACTGGGAACTTCGGGTCGGGCGCGACAACCGATGAGACATCGGGCGTCAGCGCAGTTGAACTACTGGTGGCCAGCGGCGATTCGTCGAGCAGCCATTGCAACTGCGCGGCAGCGGGCATTTCGGGAGGTGAGCCAAAGCCAATGATCTTGGCGCGAAGTTCCGTGTTGGAATCGGCGCGAATGCCTCCACCGGCGGACCTTCGAATCACGCCGCCGTCTGGAAGAATCTGTGATGACTCGCCGCCTTCGCTATCCGCATCGCCGCCGCTGGAAACACTTACGATCGCGGCGTTCCACGGTCGATCCGACGCGAAGCTGCGATACACGATATTCGCGACCTCGCCGAGTGATCTCGCGGCCTGTGCGAGATCGACCGCACTGCCCGTCGTCAACGACTCGGTCGTGGCGTCACTCAATAGATGGACGCGTCGCATCGGCCGTGAAACGTCGGAAGCGGAAGCGACTTGCTGTGCGATGCGAATGGCCGCGGGCACATCCGTCGCGGTGTAGCGCTGAGGCAAGTTGCGGATGACTTCGATCGCGGCGTCCTTATCAAACCCGGTCGGGAACACCGTGCGAGCGGGTGATGATGCGCCAATGATCGCGACCTGCTGGTCTTGCCGAGCGAGGTTTGAGATCATCCGCACGGCGTCCTGCTTGGCGCGTTCGAAGTTGGTCAGCCCGGCGACCTGTTCGTCGGAATATGCCCCCCTGTAGGACATCGAAAAGCTGTCATCCAAAATGATGACAGTCAGGCCCGGCTGCTGGCTCGCGAGCGCGGCCAGGGTTTTGTTGCTGCCGCACCCGAGCGGTCGAGATAGGGCGACGCCGATCAGCAAAACGACTAACGATCGCAGCGCAAGGAGCAGCCAGGATTCGAAGCGCATCCGCTTTCGGTTCTGCTGACTCGCTGCGAGCAGCCACGTCATCGCGGCCCATTTCACTCGGTCGAATTTTCGGCGATTTAGCAGATGAATCGCGATGGGTGCCGCGATCAGCAGCGTGCCCAGAAGTGCGAAGATGGGTGTTACAAATGACACGGTTGAAAACAGGGATGACTGCACGCGTGAGGCGCCGCAATCAGGTCGTCGCGGCGCGAAGTGCGAGGAAGTTGCTCATGGCCTTGTCCAGAGGTTCGCGCGTATTGAACTGATGGAAGTCGGCCTTGATCGAGCGGCAGGTTTTTCGCATCTGCTCGGTGAATGACTTCACTTGTTCGAGATAGCGCTCGCGCAACTGACGCGGCTCGCTGAGCAGTTCTCCCAGTTCTTCCATGCCTTCGAACATCGTGATGTTGTCGAAAGGAAATTCGAGTTCCTGCGGGTCGAGAATCTGAAGGCACACGACTTCATGGCGGCGATAGCGAAGGTGGCGCAGGCCGCGAACCAGCGAATCCATCGAGTCGAAAAAATCGCTGATGACGACGACGAGACTTCGATGCGTCATCTTCTCCGCGATCTGTTCGAGCACCGCGCCGGTGTCGGTCTTGTTCCAGCGCGGGACGGCCTGAAGTTCATTCACCACGTGCCGCCATTGGCCCGGCGTGCTGTGCGGCGGAAAATAGCGGCTCAGCACCTGATCGAACACGGCCAGCCCGACGGCGTCCTGCTGATGTACGGCCATGTACGCCAAGGCGGCGGCGATCGACGTCGCGTGGTCATACTTCGTCCACGATTTATTCGTATCTGTTTCCACCGATCCGAATGCCATCGATTCACTCGCATCAACCACCAGCATGATCGGAAGATTTGTCTCTTCCTGATACTGCTTGATGTACAGCCGATCGCATCGGCCGAACGCTTTCCAGTCGAGATGGCGAATGTCATCACCCGCGGTGTACTGACGATGCTGCGCGAACTCGACGCTCGAACCCTGGTAAGGCGATCGGTGCATGCCCGTCATCAATCCTTCGACGATCTGCCGGGCGCGCAGCTCGAGCGACGACACCCGCGCGAGCGTGCGCGGATCCAGATAGCGGCGAAGATCTGATGAAGAAGCAGGCATGTTTATTTAGCAGGCTACTTCAACACTCGGCCCATTTGCTGATCGAGCGTGTCGTACTGCTGACGCGGCACGTGTTCGATCAGTCGGCCGACGATGTCCTTGCTCGAAATGCCCTCCGCCTCGGCACTGAAGTTGGTGATGATGCGATGCCTCAGCACCGCCATCGCCACGGCTCGGATGTCCTCCGTGCTCACATGATAGCGCCCTTCGAGTAGGGCCCTGGCCTTGCCGGCAAGAACCAGCGACTGACTCGCACGCGGCCCGGCGCCATAGCTCACATACTCTTTGACAAAAGTCGGCGCCTCGGCCTCGTCCTTACGGCTCAGCCTGACCAGCTTCAGCGCGTACTGAATCACATGGTCGGCCACCGGCACCTTGCGAACCAGCTCCTGCAGCGCGATCACTTCCTCGCCGCTGAGCACGTGCTGCAAGTCGACCTTTCGCGTCGTCGTGGTGAGCTTCACGATGTCGAACTCTTCCTGCTCGCTCGGATAGCCGACATGGATCATGAACAGGAAGCGGTCGAGCTGAGCTTCGGGCAGTGGATACGTACCTTCCTGCTCGATCGGGTTTTGCGTCGCAAGCACGAAGAACGGCTGCGGCAGACGATGCTGCTTCCCGCCGGCCGTCACTTGATGTTCCTGCATCGCTTCCAGGAGGGCCGCCTGCGTCTTGGGCGGCGTGCGGTTGATTTCGTCGGCGAGAATGACGTTCGCAAAAACAGGCCCGCGTACGAAACGCATCGTCCGCTGACCCGTCGCCTTGTCCTCCTCGATCACTTCAGTGCCCGTGATGTCGGCCGGCATCAAGTCGGGCGTGAATTGCACGCGAGAGAAACTCAGCCCCAATGTTTTTGCGAGCGTGCTGATGAGCAGCGTCTTGGCGAGCCCGGGCACGCCCACCAGAACCGCGTGGCCTCTGCAAAACAATGCGATCAACAAATCCTGAACCACCTGATCCTGTCCTACGATCACCTTGCCCAGTTCCTGCTTCATCTTCAAGCAGGCGGCCTGCAACCGCTGAGCGGCCGCCACATCGTCGACAGGTATTTCAGTTCCGGAGGTTTCGCTCATGATGAATCGATGCTACAGAATCGGGCCGTGAGTGGATAGTTAAAAATCAGGCTCGTGTAGACCATATTTGAATGTTGCGTTTCAACTTTCGCCCATGCCAGAACTCCCAGAAGTACAACAGACCGTCGACTCACTCATCCCGCGCGTCGTGTGGCAGGTGATGACCGAGATTCAGTTGGGCAAGTTCGATGTCGTCGAGCCCCATGGTTTTGATCTTCGCCACGCGCTCCAAGGCAGGCGCATTGTCTCGGTCACTCGCCGGGCGAAGCGGATCGTGTTTCTTCTCGACACGGGCGAACGGTTCTGGGTTCATTTGGGAATGACGGGCCGACTCGTCGTCGAATCGATGGACGTTACGCCTCGCCCGCACACGCACTTTATCTGTAACCTTACCCCTACTCACCAGCTTCGATTCTCCGACCCGCGACGCTTCGGCGGAATCCACTGGACCGGCACCACGACCGGCCACGAGGACAACCTGGGCCCGGAACCGCTTTCCATCTGCCCCATCGACTTTCACACCCGACTCCACTCGACCACCCGCGTGATCAAGACCGCACTGCTCGATCAGAAACTCATCGCGGGGCTTGGGAATATTTATGTCGACGAATCACTCTTTGATGCGAAGATTCACCCGCTCACACCCGCGATGATGATCAGCAAAAAGCGGGCAGCGATTCTGTGCGAGTCGATTCATCGCGTCCTCACCGCCGCGATCAACGCGGGCGGAAGCACCTTGCGAGACTACGTCGACGCAGACGGCAAGCCCGGCATGTTCCAACTGCTTCACGTCGTCTACGATCGCGCGGG
>JBBQKP010000256.1:0-4360 GCA_038326995.1 Tepidisphaerales bacterium | reverse complement strand
AGACTACGGCTATCTCGACGTCACGTGCGTGCCGATCGACACCGCCAACGGTTTGGTTGACGTGGACGACATTCGCCGCGCCGTGCGGAAGGAAACACGGCTCATCGCTCTGACGCATGTGAGCAACGTGACGGGCAGTGTCCAGCCGCTGCGCGAGATCGGCCGCCTGGCGCGCGAGCTCGCCGTGCCGTTCGTCGTCGATGCCGCCCAGTCGATCGGCCATCTGCCCATCGACGTCGACGCCGATTGCATCGATCTGCTCGCCGCCCCGGGTCACAAAGGATTGCTAGGCCCACTCGGCACCGGATTTTTGTACATCAGGCCCGGACTCGAAAAAATGCTTCGCCCGCTTCGTGAAGGCGGCACCGGCAGCCGAAGCGATGAACCGACGCAGCCGCAACTTCTTCCCGACAAATACGAGCCCGGCAGCGTCAACGCCATCGGCATCGCGGGTCTTCTGGCGGGCATCGAATATGTGCTCTTTGAAACCGTCGAAAAACTGGCCCGGCACGAGGCGTCCCTCGTCCGCACCTTCATCGAAAATCTCATGGGCATCGACGGACTCGCCTACCTCGGCCCGCAAGGCGTGCGCGACCGCATCGGCGTCTTCAGCGTCCTCATTAACGGCATCACGCCTCTTGAACTTTCCAAACGCCTCGAAGACGAGTTCGGCCTGCTCACACGATCTGGGCTTCACTGTGCACCTTTCGTGCACCAGGCCTTCGACACCGCTCAAACCGGCGGCGCGACCCGACTCAGCTTCGGCCCGTTCGTCAGCCGTCAGGATGTCAAATTCGCCGCCGACGCATTGGCACAGGTGACCGAATCGATCGAACGCGGATTGCCCGTGAGCAAGTGATCTTTCGAACTGTTTTTTTTATCGATGACGTTTCTCAACGAGCCGCGACCGTCAGGCCAGCTCGGCCGAGTTGATCGCGGCATTAATCAGCAAAAACCACTCGATCGCCTTTACGCCCTGCGGCGAATTAATCTCTCGTGCGGACACCGCCCACAGCCCGATCGGGTCGGCACGCGTGCCAGCTCGCAGGTCGATGTCGGCGACAGCCCCCGTAAGCGCTGGTGAAATTTTCTAAGCAACCGTTCGCCCGCATGATTCTCCAACACTCGATTATGGTCGCTGCAGACGTTGGAACTGTCTGCTCAAGGCGACTTCGTGCGCGATACATTCGGTGATGTCTTCCGCGCCGACGGGCAACTGCTGCAGTGTTTTGACGGCTTACTTGCAAAGCCGTCTCTCGCAATCGGGCCTTGTGCGGCCCTGTTCTCTGGTCTGGTTCGCAGTGTGGGGAAAGACGTGCGGAATCTAAGGCCCTCACGGTCGTGAATCGTAAGATCCTATTCGGCGATCTGATTCTTGCGGAGCAAAATTAGACAGGTCAGACGTTACCGGGATTTCCGCAAACGGATCGGGCCTTTGGCTCGGCTCGCATCCACCACGCGGCCTTCTTGCGTGATCTGTATCTTGCCCGCCACGACCAATCGCCTTGCCGCGCGGCGAGTGTTTTCCATCAGAGCTTTCCACTCATCTGGCGATACAGCGCGGGCCGCCTCGCTCGGGCAGATCGTCGCTTCTTTCGCCCGGCCGTTCAGGAGCTGCAGGATGGCGGCTTCGAGTTGTTGATCGACGGAGCTCAGTTTGTCGCTGCCGCACGCGCGAGAGCAGTATTTCACGTTCTCCCAGTCGCGCTCCCATTTCTTGCGCCATTCAATCGCTCGGCCGCAGACGGTGCACGGTTTTGTCGGCTTGTCGGCGCGGGGCATAGGCGGATGATAGCCCCAGTTTGAAAGTGGAAGGCTGATTCTTCCACGTTTCCTACGCCGTCGCGTGCGAGCGGACCTGTTTCTCGGCGTGGTAACTCGACCGGACCAATGGGCCTGACTCGACGTGGCGAAGACCCTTTTCCTCGCCGCGGGTTTTCCAGTGCTCGAATTCGCCCGGCGTGACCCATCGATCGACGGGCAGGTGCTTGGCGGTGGGCTGCAGGTATTGGCCGAGCGTGAGGATATCCACGCCGATGGAAACCAGGTCGTCGATGACCAGATCGATGTCGTCGCCTTCCTCGCCTATGCCGAGCATCATGCCGGTCTTTGTGGTCAGGCCCTGATCCTTCGACCGTTTCAGCAGCGCGAGGCTGCGGCTATAGCGTGCTTGTGGTCGCACCTTGTAATAAAGACGCGGGACGGATTCGATGTTGTGGTTGAGGATGTCGGGGCGCTGGTCAAGGACGAGCTGAAGCGCGTCCCAGTTGCCTTCGAAGTCCGGGATAAGCACTTCGACGGATGTCCCGGGCGATTGCAGGCGAATTTGTCGCAGCGTCTCGGCCCAGACTTCCGCGCCGCCGTCGGGCAGTTCGTCGCGGTTGACGCTTGTAATCACGCAGTGCTTGAGATTCATCTGAGCGACGGCCTCACCGACGCGGCGTGGCTCGTCGAGATCGAGCGTGGGCGGACGGCCCGTTTTGATGTGGCAAAACCCACACGAGCGCGTGCAGACGTCGCCCAGGATCATGAGCGTCGCCGTCCCGGCCGACCAGCATTCGCCGATGTTCGGGCATTTCGCGGATTCGCAGACCGTGTGCAGGCGTTTCTCGGCGACCATCTGCTTGAGCTTGAAGTAGCCGTCGCCGCCCGGCATTTTCATTTTGAGCCACGCGGGCTTGCGGCGCGTAATCGTTTGTCCAGTCATTACGCTACTGGACGAGGAAAGCTGCACGCCCGTGGTGTCAGCAAAGTCTGTCGTGTCGATGATGCGATTGGAAAGTGAGACAGGCATAAGAGTGATAAGTATAGCAGGCATTTGGCGATTTTGTGCCACACCCGTGCGCCAAGACTTGGAACGGCAGATGAATTGTCGCGTGGTTGGTTTCAACGCATCCGAAAGATTCGGCAAAGATTTCTCTTGACATTTGCCCGGCGGAGTTGCGGCGTCCGGGTTAGCGTCTGGTTAGCGACTTGACGCACCCGGTCGCGGCGGGAATCGTTCGTAAACCCATATGCAAAGCCAATCCACTTTTCGGCCCGTGCAGCGCTTGAGGCAAGAAGTCGTTCGCGAAAGTCTGTGGATGCGATTTAATCAGCAGAATCGATCACCCGGGATTTCCGGGGCACAAGTCGCCACGACTCGGATCGACCCTCGTCAAGCCAGTTCAAGTCCGGCCAATTCAAGTCAAAGCAGTTCAAGTCCGGCCAATTCCGGCGTGTCGTTCGCACCGCCGGCCACATCCACCACATCGCCGACCTCGCTGACATCAGTTTCACAAACCGGGAATCGCGGCATGTCCAAGACCAACGACACCCTTCGCGCCTCGCCGCGAGCGTCCAACACCAGCACCGTGTCTCTGGGCAAGGGAAAGAAGCGCGTCCTGGTGGTGGACGACGAGAGAGACATCGTAGAGATGATCACGTTCAATCTGCAGCGGGCGGGTTACGAAGTGATCTGTGCCTACAACGGGCTTGACGCGGTTGACCTCGCACAAAAGCATTTGCCCGACCTGATCGTGCTGGATTTGATGTTGCCCGGGATCGACGGAACTGAAGTCACGAGGCGGCTCAAATCCGACGGCAGAACCGAGGGCATTCCACTGGTCATGCTCACCGCCAAAGGTGAAGAGACCGACGTCGTCGTCGGGCTGACGCTGGGCGCGGACGATTACGTGACCAAGCCGTTCAGCGTGAAGATTTTGCTGGCGCGACTGGCGGCGGTGTTGCGAAGGCGCGAGGGACAATCGGGCGGCGACTCGAACATCCTTAGGGCCGGGCCGCTTGAGATGGACACCAGCAAGCACGAGGTCATCATTGAAGGCAATGTTGCCAAGCTCACGCTGACGGAGTTCAAGGTGCTGTCGGCATTGGTCGGCGCACGCGGCAGAGTGCTGACGCGAGATCAGTTGATGGACAAGGCCATGGGTACCGATGTGTTCGTCACCGACCGCGCGATCGACGTACACGTCACGGCGATCCGCAAGAAGCTCGGTGACGCGAGTTATCTCGTCCACACCGTGCGCGGAGTGGGGTATCAACTTCAGGAAGTTCCCGGACAGAGTGAGTGAACCGCGCCCTTCCGCCGATGCGTCCCGCGCACCGGCTTCGCACTGGCCCGTTATGTCCGCGCTTCGCGCTCTACTCTATAATCGCCTGCATGTCCGCAATGGTGATTGACGGCGCGGCGATCGCACAGCAGATCAAGGCTGACGTGCAGCGGCGCGTCGACGCGCTGCGCACGGTGGGCAAATCCGTTCGACTCGCGGCGCTCCTCGTCGGCGCCACCCCATCCGGAGAGCTTTACGCGCAGCGGCAGGCCGAATCCTGCCGCGCCGTGGGCATCGATTATCAATTCATC
>JBBQKP010000255.1:0-4385 GCA_038326995.1 Tepidisphaerales bacterium | reverse complement strand
CCCGTCACCAGCAGGCCCGGCCTGAGCTTGCGCTCAACAATCAGCGTGCGCGGCACACTCACGTTGGGCGTGATCACCTTCAACGGATTCGCCTGGTCTCGTAGATGCCCGTCGCGCCGCTCGTCGGGAATGTGAATGATGCCGGTAACAGTTGTGTTCATTTGGCCTGACAGAGAAGGAAAGAAGGGTGAACGGTCGGCCAAGACGAAGCTCGACCGCCCCACACCGTGACGTCAACCCGACGAATTGCTTTCAGACGCACTTCACAGAGGGATGTCAAAGTGCTTACAATAGCCACCTTCGACCGACTAAAGCTAGCGATTCACGTTCACAGGGCAACAGCTTCAACCATTCGATTTAGGTAACACAATGCCAACCACCACTGTTTTAGATCAACTCACCACCGACATGAAGCTCGCCATGAAAGCAGGGGAGAAGGAAAAGCTCGGCGTCATCCGCATGCTCATCAGCGAGGCCAGAACCGCCGACCTCCAAACCCCCAAGGCCACGCCCGACCAGATGATCGAGCGCTACGCCCGCAAACTCGTCAAGAGCGCCGAAGAGTTCGCAAAGGTCGGCCGCGATGATGAAGTCGCCAAGCTCAAGGCCGAGCTCGCCATCGCAGAAACATACATGCCCAAAAAGAAATCGCCCGAAGACACCGAAGCACTCGTCACCCTTTACCTTGCCGCCAATCCCGCCCTCACCGCCAAGGAGCTCGGCAAAGCCACCGGCGGATTCATGAAGCAATACAACACCGACGGCGACATCGACGCTTCCATCGTCAACCAGTTCCTGCGTTCAAAACTCGTCTGATTTTTTTCACAAGACATACGCTTCACCCTCACCATGCCCAACACCATTCCCACCATCGGTAAGTCTGCACCCGCCATCAAGCTTCCCGCGTCCGACGGCTCCACCTTCAACCTCGCCGACCACAAGGGCAAAGTCGTCATCGTCTACTTCTATCCCAAGGCCGACACACCCGGCTGCACCAAGGAAGCATGCGGCTTCAACGACGCACTCGCCAAGTTCAAAAAGCTCGGCGTCGCAGTCGTCGGCATCTCGCCCGATCCCGTCAAGGACGTCACCAAATTCTCCACCAAGTTTTCGCTCGGCTTCCCGCTCCTGGCCGACGAAGACCACGCCGTCACCGACGCCTACGGCGTTTGGGTCGAGAAGGCGATGTACGGGAAAAAATACATGGGCGCCGCCCGCACCACGTTCATCATCGACAAGACGGGCAACGTCGCGCACGTGTTTGAAAAGGTCAAACCCGAAGGCCACGACGCCGAGGTCCTGACCTTCCTCGAATCCGCAAAGCTCTAAAATGTCATCGGTCTGTAAAACATCGACGGCGTGATCCGTTGAAAGATCACGCCGTCGTTTTGGTTTCAATCGATCAAAGACCTCTGCAACTAAGCAGCCACGGCTTTGCCTTACGCAGCCAGCCTGATCGTCTCGCCGGTTTCCTTCGGCAACACTCCGCCCGCGGGCAGGTTCGTGCTCACTGGCAAAGCCGCGGGTCCGCTCTCGTCGCGGCTGTTGCTCCAGAACGCCGTGATCCAGATCGTGTCGCCCGTGCTGCTCGGCGGGAAGGGCAGTTCGACAGTCGTCCTGGTCGTGTTCTCCACAAACTTCCAGCCGTCCGCGCCCTGGGGCGCTACCGGACCAACAAACGTAAAGATCGTCGCCCCGGCCACCTTCGCGGGCTTGCCGCGCCTGGACTTGGTCTGGCTCAGCTCGATCGTCACAAGACGACCTTCGGTCTTCAGCACCTTGATCACCGGCGAAGTCGCCGGCACGGGCGACGGCGTGCGCGTGGTCTTGGGCACGCTGATGCCAAGCTGCAGCAACTGGTCGCTCGTCAGCGCGGCGTTACCGCGAACGGTATAGACGATATTGCGGGCCTGCTCCCTCATGGCCTTGAGCGCGAGTTTCTTCCGTTCATTGGTGATTCGGCCGCGCGTCGTCGGCTCCACCGATGCCAGATACGCCGCCTGCAGAACGCTGTTGGCCTGCTCGAACGACGCGATCTGCGAATCTGACAGACCATAATTATTGACCAGCTTGTTGGCGATCAGCGTCGCCAGATTCTGGCTCCATACGACTTGAGCCGCCTGTGAGGACGGCATCGAACTATTTTGTGACATGTGTAACTCTTTCGTTAGGGGGTTGATGGCAATCCAGGACCAGGCAGGCCGCGTTCATCGCCTTAGTAAGGAACATCGGGCGTACGAAAGCGCGACTTAAGTCGCCTTCAAAAATCTTCCGAGCAATCGCCACGCGGTCACGCTCCCCCTCGCGTCGCAGCCGACGGTCTTGCTGACCTATTTGCCATTCAAAGGCGTCGTCACCTACGCCGACGCGTAGCCGCCGTGCTTTTCGATCACATCCAACACATCCCCGGGGTTGAACGACACGTCGCAACACCAAACCCCGAAGCGCCCGTCCGCGTTCACTGCCTTCACCCATTCGTTCATCGCCGCACGTTTTACGGTATCCCGCTCTGAGTTCTTGCCCTTCACTTCAAGCACCAGCGTCTTGCCGTTGCTCAGTCGGATCAAAAAGTCCGGCCGATAGTTCGACACCCCGCCCGCGTAGACGTATCGCACGTCAAAGCCCAAATGGTCGTTCTTCGCCCAACTCACCACCTTGTCAGCCGTGCTCTGGTGATCCAGCCAGAACGCCTCGGCCGCCTCCCACGTGCTGTCGTACACACAATGGCTGATGTGCGATCGCTTCGTCGACTCGCACGGCCTGCTCGTGTTCCACGGCCGCATGTGCCCGGTCGATCGTGTCGGGTTCTGCTCGTCCAGAACGATCTGCCTGCTCTGCGTGTTGCTGGCCCTGATCGCGGTCTTCAGGTGCTGCACGATCCTGGACATGCTCAGCGCCAGCAGCACGCGCCGTGGAAGCGGCTCCTGTGAGAACAGCAGCGGGTGAATCTCAATCCGTGGCCCCTGAATGAATTGCTCTACCAACCCGATCAATTTGCCCAGCAGAAAGTCCGGCGATCCCTTCCATGTCGGCTTCTCTTCCTCGAAAAGTTTTCGGGCCGTCTCAAAGATGATCTTTTGATACCGAAACTGCTCGGCCAGGTCGCGAAGCTCAATCTCCGTCACCTTCGTCGCGTCGGGCTTGCCCGCCACCGTCGGGGCCATCTGCGCGATCTGTGGAATATGGGCCGCGTCGATCTTCAGCACATCCAGCTGGTCCCAGTCGATCGAAAGTTCCGGCGTTAGAACGTGCTCGATCCTGATCACCTGCGGCCAACTGATCTGCATCGATTCCGCCCGCTCCACCAACGCCTCCACCCGGATCGTCGGCGGCGGGGGCGGCGGCGGGTCGCCGGTCTCCTCGTGAGGCATGAAACTAAACGGCACGCCGAACACGTTCACGTACTCCGGCTTGAACATGAACGGCAACGTCCCCGCCTGCGCCTTCGCTTCCGACTCATCCGCACCCAAGGGCGTTTCGACGATGTCGTAACTCGTACGCCTCAAGCCGCGCCCCACAACCTGCTCACACAAGAGCTGACTCGTAAACGCCCGCAGTCCCATGATGTGGGTCACCGTCTTGGCGTCCCAGCCCTCACTCAGCATCGCCACGCTGATCACATGCTGGATGTTCGCGCCCGGTTTACCTGCCTGCCCCACGCTGTTCATCATCGCCCGCATGTTCTCGGCCTGCTGCACCTTCGTCAGCTTCTTCACCGGGCCTTCGTCGTCATCGCCTTCCTTGCTGGCGATGGCGACTGGCTCGTTTTGTGCCTCGGCCTCGCCGAGCGACTTGCTGTCGACCTGCAACGTCCGCCCGTCCTCGCACAGTTCCGGTATGTGGATGTCGCCGTGATCGATCGCGTGTTTGATCCGGCTCGCCGTCTCAATTCGGTTCGTCACCGTGATCATCACCGGCGGAACCGAGTGCCCCCGACTCTCCCACGCCTTGCGCGTCGCCAGCCAGTCCACGCCCAACAGGTAGTACGCGTTCAGTACCAGTTGCGGCAACGACTCCTGCGCCTCGGCGTCGCGGTTCAAGTCGTCGGCGATCCTGTTCCCGTTCTCGTCCGTCGCGGCGTAGATGTGCGCTAGCTTCGATTCGTACGTCTTCACGTCCGGCAGCGCATCATCGCGAATGACCTTGCGCGGCGTCTTCACCAGCCCGCTTTCGATCGCATCGTTCAGGCCAAAATCGCTCACGATCCACTTGAATAGTGCATCCTTCGGATCACTGCCCGAACCCGGCACGAACGGCGTCGCGCTCAAGTCGAAACTTGTCAGGATGCCCCGGGCCTTGTGAATCCGGTCCATTCCGCTCACCCACACCGTCGCTTCTTCCTTCTCGTCTTTGCTCACGCCTTCAAGCTTCACGCCCGCGGGGAT
>JBBQKP010000254.1:0-4391 GCA_038326995.1 Tepidisphaerales bacterium | reverse complement strand
TTGCCCGACGCGGCCATGCCCATGCCGCCCTGAATCGCCGCGCCGATATCCGTGATAATGTCGCCGAACATGTTGGTCGTCACGATCACGTCGTAGCCGCTGGGCTTGGTGATCATGTACATCGTGCACGCGTCCACGTGGTGATAATCCGTCGCGATTTCGGCATACTCCTTCTTCACATCTTCAAACGCACGCATCCACAAATTGTGCGCGAATCGCAGCACGTTGGTCTTGGCAACCAGCGTCACTTTCTTTCGGCCGAACTGACGGGCGTATTCGAACGCATAACGAATCGCACGCTCCACGCCGTGACGCGTCGTGACCTCGATCTGATTCGCCACCTCGTGCGGCGTGTTCTTGTACAAAAAACCGCCGTTTTGACAATACAACCCTTCGGTGTTCTCACGCACGATCACCATGTCTATTCCGCCCGCTTTGATGGGCGAGGGAACGCCCGGCATCAGACGCGTCGGACGCAAATTGATGTACTGATCAAGCTCGAACCGCATCCGTAGCAGAATGTCGGTTTCAATCAGCCCTTGAGGAATGAGTGCATTGCCGCCGGGGTCGGCCCCGACCGCGCCGAACAGAATCGCATCTGCCTTGCCGATCTCCGTCAACTTGCTGTCGGGCAGCGTTTCCTTCGTGAGCAGATAATGCTCCGCACCATACGGATAGTGCTGCGTGCTGTAGCTGAAACCGAACTTTCTGCTCGCATGTGCGAGCACTTTCAGACCCTCAGCGACGACTTCTTTGCCGACATAATCACCCGGCAGGACAGCGATGTTCATTCCATTTGAAATACAGGATGTGACATCTGAAGACAACAAGACGCTCTTCATTGAGTCGCCGACATTGAATCTTAAGGGCGAGTGATTGAACGCGCTTCAAGGCGAGATGACTCTTTGACCGATAACCATTGAGTCAAGATGCGTCGCGCCCGCGATGCGCTTGATTCTCTTTCGCCCGCCGGTCGCCTGGAGCTGCCCACATGGATATCGCAACAATCATCGGGATCGTCGTCGCGTGGGGTTCATTGCTCTACGGCATGAACCACGCCTCGGGAGGCAATCTCGGCCCTTATTTCAAGCCCGGCGAGATCATTCTCGTGGGCGGATGCGCTTTGGGTGCGACGATGATGAGCATGCCGCTGCACTCGATCATTGGCGCGCTCAAAAGCGTGAAGAAAGTTATTCTCAACAAGCACGAGCATGTGGAGCACGTGATCAAGGAGCTTGTGAACTATGCAGAGGTCGCAAGGCGAGACGGCGTGCTCGCGCTCGAGGCCGCCGCTCGAGAAGCGCACGACCCGTTCCTCCGGCGCGGGCTTCAGTTGACCGTCGACGGCACGGACCCGGAAATCATCGAGCGCATCCTCCGCATCGAACTCGACTCCATGGCAGAACGTCACAAACACGGCAAACACTTCTGGGCAACCCTAGCCAAGTTCGGCCCGGGTTGCGGACTCATCGCCTGTCTCATCGCGCAGGTCGCACTGTTCGGCAACCTTACCGGCGACCCAAAGGCCATCGGTGGCGCTCTGGCGATCGCGCTGGTCGGCACGCTCTACGGGGCCATGCTGCAGAACGTCTTCGCCGGGCCTATCGCTGAAAAACTAGGCCTGATGAGCAAGGAAGAACTCTTCGTAAAGGAAATCGTCCTCAACGGCGTCCTGAGCATTCAGGCCGGCAACAACCCGCGCGTCGTCGAGATGCAGCTCCTCTCCTTCCTTTCCACCAAGCAACAGGCTTCGATGGCGAAGGCTGCGTAAGGTTCGAAAAGCGGGGAGAATTAAGTGGAAAGCGGGGAGGAAAGAGAGTGTAAAGCCTTCGGCCGTAACGCAAGGAAAATAGACCATGGCAGGTGACTTCAAGAAACTCATCGTCTGGCAAAGGGCGATGGACTTTGCCGAGGCCATTTACCAATCAACTGCAGACTGGCCCAAAACAGAAATTTACGGACTGACACAGCAGCTCCGTCGTGCCTGCGTGTCGGTCGCCTCGAACATTGCTGAAGGGCACGGTCGAGCCTCATCTAAGGAGCTAACGCAGTACCTTCGCATCGCAAACGGATCCCGTCAGGAAGCGGAAACTCAACTTCTAATCGCAGAACGGCTTGGATTTCTCGACGGGACAATCGCAAAAGACCTATACGGTCGTTCGGATGAAATCGGACGCATGATTTTCGGTCTTATCCGCTCTGTTCGAATTAAAGACCCGTAATGCACTCTCCTTCGCGCCTCCCCACTACCCACCACCCACTTCCCACTCCCCACTCCCCACTCCCCACTCCTCTCCCCCATGGCCAAAGCCTGCAAAAAGTGTGACCCGCACGAAATCTGCGAAGAATGCCCGGAGTGGATCTTCACACTGGCCGATCTCATCATGTGCATGATGGGGCTTTTCGTCGTGCTCTGGGTTCTAAAGACCGAGGGCGAAAAAAAACAGCCCGCCGCCATGAGTCAGGAAACCGTCAACTTCATCGCGGGTATGCGTGAGGCGTTCGGATATATCCCCGACCCCAACTCCACCGACCCCATCGACCAGGCCATCCTGCGTCAGACCAAGGGCCCGGGCGAGCGCGGCCGAACCAACGTCACCCCCGAAGGCGCTCAAGGCACCGAGAACGAAGTCACCAGCATCCGATCCAGCAGCGAAAGCGTTCGCGGCGGACGCGTGCTTTTCAGCGCCTCAGACGCCGAGCTCAACCCGCAGGCGATCATTCAGCTCGACACGATCGTCGAAAAAATTCGCGGCGTGCGGAACATCGTCTACATCAAGGGTCACGCCTCACTCGACGATTTCCCCGACGACGCCGACCCGAAGATCAAGCTCGACATCTCACTGCGCCGCGCCCAGATCGTCGCCGATTATCTTGTTTCGCAAGGCGTCTCGCCCGACGTGATGCGTGTCATCGGTTGCAGCAACTTCGAGCCCGTTCAACAGCGAACCTACACCGCCGCGGGCCATGCCCTGAATCGCAGGGTCGAGATAGAAGCGACGGATTTGCTCGTCGAGCAACTGCAGGACAAGGACAAAGTCGCGTTGCCCATCGAGCTTGAAAGCAAAGGCGATCGCCCCACTGGCGGCAGATAATCCGCCGGCCAACCCGCCGCGCGGACACTGATTTGTCGCGGCCCGGCAAAATGCACATCACCTCTTGCTCGAATCGGCGCGACCATTCCACAGGCCGTTATCCACCAGACCGTCGCCGTCAGAATCGTCGAGTTCACGCAGCTTCAGCAGCTCGGTATGACCGTCTGCAAAAACCAGTGCGATCTTGCCGTTGTTGCGCTCGGCGGGTGTGCTTCGGTGATTCGCGTCGCCGTCGTTTCCGCCCGAGTACGCATAATTACCAGCCTGCAGAGGATCGGCAGAAACCCGGCGGCTCCCGCGTGATCCGAGGATCAAGCTCTGCCGCGGCGGGTCGATGACGTAGGTGCCCTCACCGGTAAAGTTGGTCGTGCCGTCTTTCGACCCGTGCGAGTCCCCGACGACGACGGTCCTGCTGGTCTGGCGAATTTCTTTGTTGGTGGCGAAAAAAGGCGCCGTGCCGCCGGGCGTGCGAGAGTTTCCCAGGTAGTGATAGTTGTAGCCGTAGCCGCCGAAATAAATCGTGTCCGGGCGGACCGCGCCCGTGGTGGGGTTCAGGGTGTGGGCAAACGGCCTGGTGAGCAGCAGAAGCTCTTCGCCACTCAGGGCCGGGCTCATGAAAATGTCGGTGCTGCGGATGAACGGATAAATGTCATCGAACCAGCGCGTCCGCGGGACGGCGGTCGACGGGCTGCTGTGCCTGGGATACCGGCTCGCGCTCGCGTTGCGATACATCTCGACCGCAAGCCCGACTTGCCGCAAGTTCGAAAGAGATTTTACCCCGATCGCCTGCTTCCGTGCGGCCGACAGTGAGGGCAGAAGAATCGAAATCAAGAGTGCAATGATTCCGATGACCACCAGCAACTCGACGAGGGTAAAACCCACAGATACTCCGCTGCGGCCGATTCGTTTGGAATTGAATTTCATGTAGGACATACTATTGCCGCATGATCAACCAACAAGCCGGCCTTTGTCTGTAAATCGACATCTCTATCGTGCGGCATCAACCGAGCTCAATCGTCCGAATCCGCTCGGCCGAGCGGGTGATTCGACTGCTTGCGCATCGGCAACTGAAGCTTCGCCTCACGCCCAAAATCATTGCTCTTTCCACCCTTCTTTCCACCCACTTTCCGAACCGTCTTCGCACTGCCAGGCGTGCGCTTACGCAACAGACGCTTCGCGAGTTTTTCCTGCTCGAGCTCCGCAGCCTTCTCGACGGCCCGAGCCTCTGCCGCTTCGCACGCCCTGTAAAGTGCTTTCACTTCCACCTCGCGAAGCGGCCTGCTCTCGCCCGGCTTG
>JBBQKP010000253.1:0-4427 GCA_038326995.1 Tepidisphaerales bacterium | reverse complement strand
TCCACCGCGAAATCTGCGTCGAAGACGTTCAGGTTGGCCTCATCGTTCAGGCGGAATGAGCGATTATCGAAGTTTGAGGACCCAACACTCGTCCAGATCTCATCTACGATCATCACTTTGCAGTGATACATCGTCGGCTGGTACTCGTAGATTTCCGCGCCTGCTTCCAGAAGTGGCCCCCACCGCGATCGACCGGCCCGGCGGGTGAGTTGGGTATCCGAGTGTTCGCCCGGTACGATGATCTCGACAGTCACGCCGCGCCCGCGTGCGTCGACGAGTGACTGCACGGACAAATCATCAGGCACGAAGTACGCACTGGCGAGTCGAATACTTCGCGCTGCAGAGGCGATGGACATCAGATACATGAGCCGCGCGCTTTCGCTTCCTTCGGAAGCCGAGCTCATGAAGAGCTGCGCACGGCAATCGCCGATCGCGTGTAGCGGCGGGAAATAAGCGTCGCCGAACAGCACGTGACTGCGGGTCTTGAGCCAGTTGTCCATGAACGCCGCCTGACACTGCGCGACGACGGGGCCTTCAATCTTGAAATGTGAGTCGCGCCAATGCTCAGGATCCTGAGCGTTGCCCGTCCACACATCGGCGATTCCGACTCCGCCCGTGAAGCCGACTTTTCCATCGACGACAAGCAGCTTTCGATGCGTGCGGTTGTTCATTCGGCGGAGGTTGTACCACCGCAGCGGGTGATATCGCTCCACCTCCGCGCCCGCGTCCTTCATTTTTTGGATTGAGTCTTCGTCGAGTTTCTTCGAGCCAAGCCAGTCGAGCAGAATATGAACTTTCACGCCCGCACGGGCACGCTCGCTCAGCACTTCGGCGAATCGCTGGCCGATCTCACCCTGCCAGTAAATGAACGTCTCGAACGTGATGGCGTGTTTGGCCGAGCTGATGGCGTCGAGCATCGCGGGGAAGTATCCGTCGCCGTTGATGAGTGGCGTGATCTTGTTGCCGCTGAGCGTGGCCGGAGGGAGTACACTTTCCATTGAGCGAAGAAATTGCTCGTCTTTGACCGCGAACAAATGCTCGACTCCGTACTGCAGCTTCTTCTGTCTCGAAGTGAGGCCGCGAACGATGAGCGACAGCATGTACGACACCGTCGCGGTGATAAGGATGATGAGCCAGGTGGGCATGGGTACTGCTATAATGATGAATCCGCGGGGATGTTTACTGTACCGAGCATATGCCACTAGCCCAGGGCAGCGACACTCAAACGCGAAGCAAATTAATGATCAGCACGTAAGGCCGTGTCGTTCTTCTTTAATCCCGCGCCTTTTAACGCCAAACGCTTTAGTGTAGAACGCTCTTTCCCTCACCTAAAAGCAATCGTAACAGGTCAGCCGTTTGCAGCAAATCGCATGTGTTGGGACGTTTTGGGTGCCACGACTTGTATTCAAGTCGTGAAAGGCGCGAGCAGTCGAATCGTTTGCATTTTTCGAGCGCATCACGACTTGCGTACAAGTCGTGGCACCCGATATCGGGAAATCTGGCATTCGGCTGAAGTGTTACAAGCAATCAGTCAGTAAGCAAAAAATTGAAGCGACTTTTTATTGTCAAGTGCTTTGTCCAAGTTTAGATTTAGGATTACATTTCTGGGTGGTATGTTCTGTTATTCCAGAGCGTGTCGCGAACGGATACTGTCGAAAAGGTACCACTTCAGCCCAATGCAGACGCAATTAAACGAGCCGCGCACGTTAGTAAGCGGTTTCTGCGAATCGCCGTAAAAAGTTTAGGATGCGGATGCGCTTTTGGCCCGTCCGGCAGGACAATGCGATTTTTCACGAGTGGAAGATTCTTTACAGAAATTCAGAAGGAAGATGTCCTGCCGGACGGGCCAGAAGTACGTCCGGAAGGCCACGTTTACGAGTCATGATGTGCGTTCGATGACTTTCAAGGGTCGTCGAAGATTTCGAGCGCTTCTGCAAACGGCTGAAGTGTTACTCGAAAAGACTAAATCGTCGATATCAAGAGATAGGTAGGAAAGGCGCGAGACGACGTATTTTCAACACGCTCTGGCGTACCAGAACGTGGTGCCCGGTATTAAATCCGCTCACGGCGTTGCGTGACACCCGCGCCGATCCGACCCAACGCAGGCTCGAAAAGACACGCAGGCTCGCGCCTGAGCCGAAACGTCAGTTATCGTAAAATCAAGTGTTACAAAGCACCAGGCAGACGGACGATTTACGCGCCGTAAATTCGTTCACCGTCTTGCATTCGTCTGGTCATCTTGGTGTCAAAGGCGGACCTTGTAAATCATATAAGGTTCATCAAAGGCTTCACGGGGCGCCGAATGCGGGTTCATGTTTTCGGAGTCTTACGTCGTCGAGCAGCAGGTCGCCACCATCGGCCCGATAGGTCATTTGGTCGGCGAATATTGTTTCGGCGTGTCCGTCGACGAAGGCGAAATTGGCCGATGGGCGAACCATGTTGCCGTGGCGGAATGTGGGTCGCAGCAGGCCCGAATCGGTGTTGCCGTCGCCGAGCATCAGGAGGTTGCCCGAGTTTTTAGCGCCGATCCTGCCGTTTTTTTCCTGCGGAAGACCTGCAGCCCAGCCGCCAATGTGACTCCAATTGGCATTCGCGATGGAGAAGGCGGTTCGGCTGTGCAGGTCATTGAAAAGTGTGTGATAACCCCACTGGCCGTTGATTGCGTAGGTGCTGACGATGGGCCTGGCCCAGTTGACGACGAAGGTCTGCTGCGTCATATATCTCTCGGCGCCGCCCGTGCGCTGGAGCCAGCCTGTGACGCTCGACCCGTCTCGCTGCTTCATTCTTCGCTGCACGCCCATGGGCCAACCGAACGTATCCAGTGCATCGGGGCATTGCAGCACCGCACTTTTGCGAACGTTGGTGCTGGGCGGTTCGTTGCCGTAGGTGTCGCTAATCGTTTGCCCGTCAACGAACGACAAATATTTCTTTTCAAGCAGGATCGGCAGCGCGTAGGCCTCGTAGTACCAACTGCCGGTATACAAATAGGAGGGAGGCAACACGCCGGACTTACCCTCGGCGGCATACATTTGAAACGCCATCGCCACCTGTCGCAGGTTTGAGGAGCACTTGAGGGTGTTCGCCGACATCCGCACCTTGTTGAGCGCGGGCAGAAGCAGAGAGATCAACACCGCAATAATGGCGATGACCACGAGTAATTCGACCAGCGTAAAAGCATAACGGCGACGGAAGGATTGAACGTTTATCATGACAATGCTCCTTGGTATTCGAATTTGGTTGACCAAAGCCTGCGACACGCGTTTAGGCGCATCGCGGGAGTGCAGGCCGAAATGCGAAGCAAGTCGGCCTTTATCGGTTCAAGCCTGGCGACGACGTAGAAGCGTGAGTGCTCCGATCGCCAGGGCGGCGAGCGAGGTCGGCTCGGGACCGACGGCGACGGAATTAACGAAGAAGTCGAAATTCGAACCTCCTTGATTGTTGTTGTTGAAAGCTACGAAGCCGGTCAGGCCATTTCCGCTCGTACCACCGAGCGTGCCGGTGAAGCTTTCCGTCGTAGTACCGCCGCCAATGTTGTTAAACACCACGTCGAACGTGTAAACATCGACGCCGGTGAGCGTGAAAATCGTCGCGTAACCACGCGTGGAGAACGTAGTCGTAGTATTCTGCGTGCCATTGTCGAACAACCGGTAACCGCCGCCGTTGCCGCCGACGAACGCAAATTCGAACCGACGATTACCGCCAGCGTCAGTGAGGGCAAATCCGACGCGTCGGCCTGTGTCCTCGACCCCGCCGTTGTCAGCGCTGATCAGAAAGGACTGTCCGATAGACAAATCACCGCCTGTAAAGCTTCGCGCGGCCGTGGTTCCACCACTCCCACTACCGAAAAGCCCCCAAGATTCATTGCTGACGTTGATATTACCTACACCACCAAATGCGTCATTACCGTTGGAGGTGCCGATAAACGTACCACTTCCGCCCGTGTTGGTGATCGTCCAGGCGCCAAAGCCTGTACCGCCGTTGGTACCGGTGGTGAAGAAATTCGGCGTGTCGTACGCCGTGTCCGAGGCGTTGTCACTGGCAATCGTCGCGGCCATTACAGAGCCGCATGGGACAGCCAAAGCCGCCGCAACAACCCACTTACCGATTTGCATCGCATTTTTATTACGCATTGTCTATCCTCCAGAGTGAAATGAATTTACGCCTCGCACAGCCGCCTAGCTGTGGGCATGGGGGAAGCATACACCACGGCCTTTGTCGGGTGGCGGCAAAAATTTTGTCGTTTTGCGCAAGGCGGATAGAATATTGACGTGCAAGAACCCAAACGCGTCGCCATTCTGATCGAGAAGCAGGTCGGCTATTGCGAGCGCGTAATCAATGGGATTGTACGGTATGCGAATGAAACGGCACAATGGGTGTATCGTGGCAGTGAACCGGCAATGGCGCACGTGCGTGCGGTTCCGCGCTGG
>JBBQKP010000252.1:0-4430 GCA_038326995.1 Tepidisphaerales bacterium | reverse complement strand
CTGCAGGAAGATCCACTGCGTCCATCGGTAATAGGTCGGGTCGGTGGTGTTGACTTCGCGATCCCAGTCGTAGCCCAGGCCCAGCGCCTGAATCTGCCTGCGAAAGTTATCGACGTTCTTTTGAGTGGAGACGGCCGGGTGCGTGTTGGTCTTGCGGGCGTATTCTTCAGCTGGCAATCCGAACGCGTCCCAGCCCATGGGGTGAAGGACGTTGAAGCCCTTCATTCGCAGATATCGGCTGACGATGTCGGTCGCGGTGTAACCTTCGGGATGGCCGACGTGCAGACCCGCGCCGCTGGGATAAGGGAACATGTCCAGCAGATAGGCCTTAGGCTTGCTGCCTGCCTCCTTCGGATCCAGGGCGCGATAGGTCTTATTGGCAAGCCACCACGCCTGCCATTTTTTCTCGGTCGATGTGAAGTTATACGGCATATTGGCGAGTCTATCGCGCCGCCGCCACTAGCACACGGGGCAGAAGCCTGATGTGCGGCGCAGAAGCCTGATGTGCGGCTTACCAGCCCGAAGCGTTAGCGACGGACCGAACATTGGGACCGGCGGGGCGTTGTATAAGACGGGTGCCACGTTTTGTGTACTCACAAAACGTTCGGTTTGGCCGAGGTCTCAGACACGCCCTGAAATACCAGAACGTGTCGCCCGGCTCGTGTTCTTGAAATTAAAGTCCCTTTGGATTTATGCCTGTTCCTCGTTTCGCCGCTGGCGTGAGCCTGCGTGAGTTCGCGCGGTCGTACGGCGGTGTTGGATCGAACATCGCGCTTGCGTTGTCGCGATAGTTGTCGCTCACGTTGTTGTCGCTCACGTTGTCGCTCACGTTGTCGCTCACGTCCGCGGACAAGTCCGCGGCGAAACGAGAACCCTGGTATGCACATGCCGATCGGGATTCGAATGGTCCGCAGAATGCTGCGAACGCAACAGGACTCGTCATAATGTCCACCACCCTCACCTGTTTCAGCTCATCCAGCACCTTTCCCGGCCGACCGCGTGTTCGCGCCCCTCAACTTTCCCACGCGATGCGACGCCCTCACCGCGTCCATCCGCTGACGCTCGGCCATCGCCGGAGATACATGGCCGGTCTTACATCAAGGTGTTGGAAGGCGCGAGAAATCACCAACGCCGTTTTGGTGTTGGATCAAAAAAATCTTGCCCCGCAACTTCAGAAGTCGGGCTAAAACATTGCGCCAAAAACGCTTTTCAGGCCGATCCTGAAACCCCGCCTGCTGAAACTACACCTGCTGAAACTACACCTGCTGCCGGCGTGGGTCTGTCGCGGCGATGATCTCGCTCACGCCCTTTTGGTTGAATCCCTTAAACCCTTCATTGCGCTCGAGATTTTCCAGGTGCGATCCGATCGCGCCGTTCACGCGGAACGACTCTGCCTGCTCGGCCGTGATGAGTGATGCACTCAGCAGCGCGTCGATGCGCTTGCCGTCGACTTTGAATCGCTCACCCTCGGTGAAGGCCTGCCTGAGGTATGAATAGTCGGTGAAGGGCTTCATGGTCTTGATGCCGTGCTCTTGTTCGAGCTGAAGGCGAAGCTGCTCGAAATCGAACTGGCATTCGAGGTGATGCATACCAGCCTGCAGGAACGAGTCGCCGTGCAGTCCGCACCACAGGCCGACGGTGCCGAGATGGTCCTTTGGAGCGAGCCCGTCGTGCGAGAAATCACCCATGAGTTCTTCGGGCGAAAGATCGACGTCGTTGAACGTCACGATGCCCGTGACGGGCTGTTCCATCACCTGCGCGCCCCAGCCGGCCTCGAGACCGGCATAAAAACGCTCGCGACACACCAGACCAAGTTTTTCCCACACCTCAACCAGTGCCTTGAAAGTCGCCCGGCCGCTTCGGTACGTGTGATGATCGTGATTCGCCCAGCCAAGCCCCAGCTTGTTCTGCCTCGCGTACTGAACCTGTGCCGCCCGATTGCGGCGCGTCCAGAATTCGCGCTCCGCATTGAAAAAGATGTCGCACGTCACGTCCTGGCCCAGGTCTTTGATCGACTCGTCGATCAGACGATTGGCGATGGCGAAACCCTGCGCATCATTTTCGACTGCCACGCTTCGCAGGCGGGTGCGAAACTGTTCGAGGTGATGGGCGAGTTTCGGGCTGTATTTTTTTTCAGACTCGTCGGCTCCAAAACTTTTTGCGCCGTGTCGCTCGATGACGCTCAGGGATGCCTTTTCGCGCGTGCTGACGACGGCATAGCGCATGAGCGCGCCGGGCTCGCCGCTGATTGTGGTTTGCACTTGTCGCGCTGCGAGAAAATCCGCGACGCTGTCGACCTTGATGCCGAGTTCGAGCGAGACGTCATGATTGGAATAGACGACAACCTTCGGAAACACGCCGCGATCGTTGGCGAAGATCCGCATTCCGTCGTCGACTGAGACCTGCTTGTAGCCGACGCTATCGAGTTGCTCGATGCGTGGGTCGCCGATCTTCATCCCAAGATGGCCGACCCAGTCGTACACACGCGTGCCGGAGATATCTCGCATGTCCTGCGCGAGCTGAGCCGCGACGGGATTCCGCGCAAGCACATCATCGACGATCGAGTGCACCAGCTTCTCGGCGGCGGGTTCCTGCTTCCATTCGAACTCGGTAAGTGTGGTGGTGAGTGTGGTGGTGAGCGTGGTGGTGAGCGTGTCGGTGAGTGTGGTGGCGGATGTATCGGATTTCGACGGATTGACTTGATTCATTAATGTGGACATAGGGTCTCCTTTTCGGGTGGTAAGCGATTGAGTATAGTCCCACAAACCCTAGGGAGCACAAACTCTTATGACACCCGTTCTACTTCTTGGCGCAGGAAAAATCGGCTCGTCCATCGCCAAATTCCTTGCCGATACGCGCGACTATGACGTATTGGTTGGCGATGTCGACGCCAACTCGCTCAAACGCGTTGAAAGCACGTGCGATGCCAAAACCGTTCAGCTCAAGGCCGACGACGCCGACGCGCTTTCAAAAGCGATGACAGGCCGAAAAAGCGTGCTGAGCGCGATGAGCTTTCAGTTCAACCCGACGATCGCCCGCGTCGCGCTGGATCAGGGCCTGTCGTATTTCGATCTGACCGAAGACGTCGAGACGACGAAAATCACGCGCAAGCTCGCGGAGAAGACCAAACCCGGGCAAATCTTCATGCCGCAATGCGGGCTCGCGCCGGGCTTTGTTTCCATCGCCGCCGCCGCGCTCGCCGAGCAGTTCGAGACTTTGGACGAAGTGCGGCTACGCGTCGGCGCGTTGCCCGTCTTCCCGACCAACGAGATGAAGTACAATTTGACTTGGAGCACGGACGGCCTGATCAACGAGTACGGCAACCCTTGCGACGCCGTGCACGAAGGAAAGTTCATCCAGGTCTTGCCGCTCGAAGGCCTTGAGCATTTTTCGATGGACGGCACGGACTACGAAGCCTTCAACACTTCGGGCGGCGTCGGCACGCTCGCGGAGTCGCTCGAAGGCCGCTGTCGCACGCTCAATTACAAGACGATTCGATACCGCGGGCATCGCGACCTGATGAAATTCCTCATGTTCGAATTGCGGATGAATGAACGCCGCGAGCAACTGAAGGACATTTTCGAGAACGCCGTCCCCATGACGCCGCAGGACGTCGTGCTGATTTTCTGCACCGTCAAGGGCAAAAAGAACGGACGCCTGACCGAACTCACCGACGCCCGAAAGGTCTATAATGGAACCTTCATGGGACAGTCCTGCAGCGGTATCCAAATGACCACCGCCTGCGCGATCTCCGCAACGCTCGACATGCACACCAAAGGCGAACTGCCACAGCAGGGCTTCGTGAAGCAGGAGCAGGTGAAGCTCGCCGATTTCCTGGCGAATCGTTTCGGCAAGGCGTACGACGTTTGAGTGCTTCTAGCATCACGCGGCCGCTCAAGACCATCGACGATGCGTGCAATCTTAAACCTTCACGCTCGCGGCTTGTTGAGAAACACAAGTAGCACGTCATCGGTCTTGGACATATCGCAACCAGAAGTGATACCTCTGCGACGAAAGACCGTCGAGATTGGCGAGGCAGATCGTTCGACCTTTGGAAATCCGTTCCACAGACTCGACCAGTGCCAATCGTAACGCTTCCCAATCGCTTCGATTTCCCCGGCCAATCAGGTCATTCACTGCCGCCAGTGTCGACTGCGAATTATTGAGATGCCGGTGAAGCGTTGAAAAATTTTTACGAACTTTAACACGACGGACGAATTCGGCACGATGCCGTTTCGCCGCGGGCGCAAGCCTGCGTGCGCGCTCGGTGTCACACAGCACAATCACCGTTTATCGCTGGCGAACTCTGTGAGGTCTGCGAAAAGCTGCGGACCCTACGCGCTTGTCGTGACTCATGATTTTTGACGACGCGCTTCGAGGCCGCGCGCCACATGCGATGCGCTGCGGTGCGAACGATGCCTTCACTTACT
>JBBQKP010000251.1:0-4449 GCA_038326995.1 Tepidisphaerales bacterium | reverse complement strand
CGGACCCCAGAGCGAGAAGACGCATGCCGGGCCATGCCGGTTCGAGGCGCGCGGCGGCATCGAGGACTACGCGCAGGCGGCCTCGCGCTGGCTGACGCCGGGAGGTCGCTTCGTGGCCAATTCCACATCCTCAAGGCCCGCTTTTGCTTCATCGTACATCTTCTGTTGATGAGCGCTAAGCGCCTGTTCAGCGCGGACGACGGCACAAAAATTCAGACCAATCAGCAATGCAGTAAGAGCCAGGGCGAGTGATCGAGACTTCAAGAGTTCTCCTTAGTAAAAAACTAGTTATAACCGAAACTTGGCGGATGTGACGAGCAAAAGAATCCAGGGGCGTTGCGAAGGGGCAGCGGGTACGAAACGGCACTGTAGCGAATTCCCAGGCTTGGCTTCGGTTACGTCGGCGACAAACACGCGATCCGTTGTGTCGCGTGCTTCGATCATCGTGGGTTACGCCTCTGGTGCGGATCGCCGGTGATTCTGCTAAATTTTCCGCTTCCCCATGAAGATCTCAGCCCAATGGATTCGTGATTTTTTGCCCGCGGGTATCGACACAAACGCCGACCCGGCTAACAACCGCTCGGCCGAGGCGCTCACGCTCGCCGGGTTGCCCTGTGAAAACATCGAAAAGATTGTCGATGCAGACCACGGCGTCGATGTGCTTCTCGATGTCGAAGTCACCAGCAACCGGGCCGACTGTCTGTGTCACCTGGGCGTCGCGCGCGAGCTTTCGGCACTGCAAAATCTTGAGCTAAAAACTCAGGCGATCGAGTCGATTCCCTCGACCGGCACGCCCGCGACGACCATCGACAACCAGCGCCCCGACGCTTGCTTTATCTTCACCGCACGCATCATTCGCGGCGTGAAGGTCGGGCCCAGCCCCGCGTGGCTCGTCCGCCGACTCGAAAGCGTCGGCCTGCGTTCCATCAACAACGTCGTCGATGCGACCAACTACGTGCTGATGGAAATCGGCCAGCCCAGCCATGTGTTCGACTTCAATAAACTGGACGGCGGGCGGATCGTGATTCGCAGCGCGCACGCGGGCGAGAAGCTGATGGCGCTCGACGGTAAGGAGCGCACGCTGGATGAATCGATGCTTGTGATCGCCGACGCGTCGAAGGCGCAGTCGATCGCGGGAATCATGGGCGGATCGCAGAGCGGCGTCACGGAATCGACGGTGGACATTCTGCTGGAAGTCGCACGCTTTGATCCGATGACGATTCGCAAGACCGCTCGCAAGCTGGCGCTTTCAAGCGACTCGTGCTATCGCTTCGAACGCGGGATCGATCCTGATCTGCAATTGCGTGCGAGCGACCGCCTGACCGGGCTGATTCTGCAGCTGGCCGGCGGAAGGGTGGACGGGCCGTTGGTGGTCGCGGGTGCGGTCGATTCGACGAGGCACGAAGTTTCGCTTCGCGTGGAGAAGCTCAAGAAACTTTTGGGCATTGAAGCGGACGCGGGTGGCATTGCGTCGGTGCTCGGTCGGCTTGGTTTTGAAGTGACCTTTGAAGGCGAAGTGGTGAAGGCGATCGTGCCGACGCACCGCAGGGATGTGCGGATCGAAGAAGATTTAATCGAAGAGTATGCGCGGGTGATCGGCTATGACGCGATCCCGACGCGCGACGCGGTATCGATTCGGCTGACGAGCCCGGATGTCGTGCGCGAGCGGACCGATGTGATTCGCCAACATCTTGTGTCGAGCGGGTGTTTTGAGTCGTTGACGTTTTCGTTCGTGAGCGATGTGCTGGCACCATTTTTCACGCCGGTCGAGTGTGGATTGCTACGGGTGGAGCACGGCGTGCGGAAGGCCGACGGTCAGCTTCGGCCGAGCATATTGCCGAATCTGCTGGAGTCGGTGAAGCGGAATCAGGACGCGGGCACGAGCGGAGCGCGGCTGTTCGAAGTCGCCAGCGTGTTCTGGCTCGACGGGCAAACGCCAGTCGAAAAACGCGCGGTGGGCATCGTGATGGAAGACAGTTTTTCGGCCGTCCGGGGCGTCGTCGAATCGCTGCTCACAAAGCTCGATCAGAGAAGGAAGGTGAAGGTCGTGCCGAGTAGTGAGAAGGGATTTGCGCCGGAGTTTGCATTGGGGTTTGCATTGGGCGCGAGCGGCAGGGTGATGTGGGGTGGCGAGGTCGTGGGTGACAATGGTGCGGGGGACGATAAGTGGGTTGATGTCGGCGTGATCGGCGTCGCATCGCGAGCGGTCGCGCAGGCGGCGGGGCTTCGCGTGTCGCAAGGAGGACAGCAAGCTGGTCTTCCCGTGATGGCGCAGCTGTGGCTCGAGCCGCTTTTGGAGGGCGTTGTAGAAGTGCCGACGCTTGTGCCGCTGTCGAAGTTTCCGGGCGTGGCGCGGGATTTGTCATTGGTGCTGGCGGAGTCTGTGGCGTTCGCCGACGTCGAAGCGCTGGTGAGGAAATTGACTCTGGAGAATCTCGAATCGGTATCGCACATCACGACGTATCGCGGCAAGCCGCTCGAGAAGGGCACGAAGAGCTTGTCGATTCAGCTCACGTTCCGCTCTGATCAGGGCACGCTTACCAGCGAAAGCGTGGACGGGAGTGTGAATAACGTTATTGCAAAAGCACAGAGCGAGTTGGCCGCGGTGCTGCGGGTGTGATGCGAGTCTCATATGACGGGCATTTGGTGTGACAGGGTTTTATCGCAACAGCGTGCTCCGCTTCTTCCCGCGGACTCGTGTTCAATCCCGCAAAGCCGCCGGATTGCTGGTGGTTGAACGCGCATAAAAGCGCGACACCTTTGAGAAATGCCAGTCCTCTTTGGGCGCGATCTTGGGCCCGTGATCGGCTGCAAATGTGTAGCCGCGTGTCATGGTGAAGAGCAGCAGAAATTGAACGACTCGCCCGTAACGCTAAGTGCACTTGATTCGGCGTGACGCTTTATTTGATGCAAACGAGCACAGCAGGACTCACGTCGTCGACACGGCCGGTAAGGCTGGTTTGAACCAAGCGCAAAGACACAGCCTAACCACGTGGTTAGGCTGTATCTCGGGACAACTTTTTTGAACTACCTTGTCAGGGCAATCTGATTCCGCGCTGACAGATCAGCTTGGCAGAATGAGCCCCGCAGATCGAGCCCCGCAGATCGAGCCCCGCAGAATCAGATCTCCTCGGAGATATAATTTCAGGCGCGGATTCGACGCCGCAAGAGCAGGCCCGACGCGCCGAACACGACCGCCAGAGTTGTCGGTTCGGGAACGGGCGTGACGACAAAGTCCAGGGTATACGCGACAGTGGTGGCCGTCTCCTGGAACCACACAGTGTAAGTGCCGGCACCAGGCTGGGCGGCCAGACCGGTTCCTGCGAACGTCGGAGAGGCGGCGAGTCCGGGCAGGATGTCGCCAGTCCCAGGAACGAGTCGGTTGCTCAGGTGCAGGGTCGGATTGCTGGTGCTGATCGACGTTCCTGACGCGATCGCAAAAAATGAGCCAGCAAGGGCATTACCGTCGGGCATGTATTGTGTGAGGTTAATCTGGCTCAGGAAGGTTCCGGGCGCGATCGTAAAAGTGAAAAAATCAGGATCCACTGCTCCGCCTAGGGGAATTCCCATTCGGCCGGCGACAGTGTTCGAGCCGGGGGTAAACGTCAGTGGAGTCGGCGCGGCGGCCACGTTCGAGAGGTCGCCGCTGACGGATTCAATATAGCTCGAGCTCGCCTGCGTCACTGACGACGCCAGCGCCATAAAAGCGACCGAAAGGGCGGCCAGTCTGGTCGACGTACGATAATTGAATTTTCGGTGCATGTTCTCTCTCTGTAGTTGGGCGTGAGTGGTTAGCAGGGCGCGGCGAACATTCGACGCGCCACTGGAGTAATTATGTCGAGCGACCGATTTTTATTCTAAAAAAGTTACAATTCAGCCCGGTGCAATAAGTTCGTGGTCGAGCAGTGCGTGAATGCAGACGGAATCAAACGGGCCTCGTACCAAGAAGGTGGTTTTTGTAAGCGGGTTCTGCGAAAGCGGTTTTTGTGAATTTTCGTGAAAACTCTAGAAAACGACCTCGCTTCTGGCCCGTCCGGCAGGACATTGCAAATATGCCTTGCGGGGCCAGGACCCTCACCGTAGATATAACTTTAGAATGTCCTGCCGGGTGGGCCAGAAACACGGCAGGGATGCCGCGAGCATAGTTGCCGAGTGAAACCGGCTTCTTTCGTGCGCGTATTTTTAAATTCGCATCGCTCGACTACCACGGCTGCGGTGAAACGCCGCGCCGCAAACACAAACTCGCTGCATTCGGCTAAAGGTAACACTTCAGCCGTTCGCAGCGAATCGCATTTGCTTGGACGTTTCGGGTGCCACGACTTTTATTCAAGTCGTGAAAGGCGAGAGCAGTCTAATCGTTTGTATTTTCCTCGCGCATCACGACTTGCGTACAAGTCGTGGCACCAGATGTCGTGAAATTCTGGCGTTTGGCTGAAGTGTTACGGCTAA
>JBBQKP010000250.1:0-4481 GCA_038326995.1 Tepidisphaerales bacterium | reverse complement strand
CACGTTGAAGGAAGCCCGTGCGAGGATACTCGAGCCTGTGGTTACACAGACCTGTTGACTGGAGAGCCGGATGCGGGAAATCTGCACGTCCGGTTCGGAGGGAGGAGAGGCCAGAATCAACTGGCCTTTCCTACCCCTATCGCTTGGGAAAACAACATTCTTACGAAGTGGTGTTCGCTGGAACTGTCGCTCGCTCACTTTTTCGTTGACAACCCTCGAGTCGTCCTGCGGACCAAAAACTTCAATCACTCTAAGTCTGAGACGTGACGGAGAACTAAGTCCGCGTCGTTGTTTTTTATCGATATCGGCGGACTGAAGCCCGCCCTACCCGAAACGCGTTTTGTCTGGCCCGTCCGGCAGGACATCGGCAATCTGTGCATGTCGAGTTTCGTGAGTAATAGCAGAAAGAAAATGTCTTGACGGACGGGCCGAATGAAACGCGATTGTTCGACTTGAAGTGATGGGTTGCGACAATGCAATCAAACCGAAAAACCGCCGATGAGGGCACGGGCGGCATGGACGATAAAATAATTTTCTGACACGGGTGATTTAATGGTGATGACACGGGTGATGACGCGGGTCACCTGCCATTAACGAACCCGCATGACATTCGCAACAACCCGCTTGCATGCCCGCGCGGCGTTCGTACACTCCCGCCTTCACAGATGCTCCAATCGATTCCGCCGATGTCTTCACCCCTGGTCCCGAGCCTGACGCTTGGCCTGTGCATTCTTGCGGGTATCGGCACATTCTTTCTCTTGCCCAGGGCTCAAAAGAACGTCTCGCTCCGCGCGATCGGCGGGGGCATGGTTGCCGTCGCGGGCGTCGCGTTCGTGCTGGCGATGATCAGATGGGCCGTCGGACTAAGTGGTTCAGAGGGCGGCTCGGGGGTTGGCGCCTCGTACATCTACTTCTGGATCTTCTCCATTCTCGCCGTCGCCGGGGCGGCACGCGTCGTCACCCATCCCCAGCCCGTTTATTCGGCCATCTACTTCGTGCTGACTGTTTTCGCGACGGCGGGCCTGTTCGTCCTGATGGCTGCGGAGTTCCTCGCGGCGGCGCTGATCATCATCTACGCCGGGGCGATTCTCGTCGTCTACGTCTTTGTCATCATGCTCGCCAGCGAAGCGACCGAAGGCGGCGGGATCATCAGTAAAACAGTCGGTAAAACCAGCGTTTTGACAGATTTCGACGCCTCCAGTCGCGAGCCGTTCTGGGCGTGCCTGGGCGGCTTCACCGTGATGGCGACGATGCTGTTTGTCATCTTCGATCGTGCCCCCACACTGCTCAAAGCGCCGGCCGTCGAGCAGATTCCCCAGGCCATCCGAGACGCGTCGAACAATCTGGGCCCGACCACCGGCGGGATTCAGCAACTGGGTGTGTACATGTTCACGCATCAGTCGATCGCAGTGCAGGTGGCGGGGCTGATCCTGACGCTGGCGATGGTGGGCGCGATCATGATCGCGAGAAAGCACATCATCCTGACGGACATCGACGGCAACATCAGCCCGGCGGCCGACGCGAGCGTGGGCCCGATGCTCGACGTCGACGACAACCCGCACGGCGTGGAAGTTTCAGGCACGCAAAACCCGAATCAGAAGGAATATCCCGAACTGTAATTTCCGTGTCAGTTATTTGCCTCTGATCTCTCAGCCAGCCAGTATTCGTCACACCCATGTCAGGCTTCACTCAAATCGTTCTTCACCACTACCTTGCCATCGGGGCGATTCTGTTTTCGCTCGGGCTGATCGGCTTCCTGACTCGCCGAAATCTGATCATTTTGTTTCTGTGCACCGAACTCATGCTGCAGGGCGTGATCATCACGCTGCTGGCATTCGCGACGTTCCACGGCAATCTGCAGGGACAGGCGTTCGTGATCTTCGCGCTGGTCATCGCCGCGGCCGAGGCGAGTTTGGCACTGGGCCTGATCGTTCTGCTGTTCAGGCAAAAGCAGACGGTCGATGCCGACGCGTGGCGCGAGCTACGCGGGTAGGAAAACGGACCGAATACCCAATAAAGACAACTGATTCTTCCACCATCTCCTTCGCATGCAATTCGTTCTAAACCATAGCTACCTGATCCCGCTGCTTCCGCTTCTGGCGGCAGTCGTGATTGGTCTCTTTGGTGCGAAGATGCTGCGCGGCGCGAGCCATTGGCCGATCTGGCTCAGTGTCGGCGGGGCGGCGGTTCTGTCGTTCACGCTGCTGTTTTCGATGCTGGGCAATCTCGAAGTTGCCAAGACCGGGCTTACCCCTGCCGTGTTTCATCGAGTCCTGTGGTTCGACTGGTTCAGCGCGGGGCAGGGTGCGGGGCAGGGCGATCAGGCCGTCTCCATTCAGGCCGGCGCACTGATTGACGCGCTGTCCGTGACGATGCTCTGCGTGGTCACCGGCATTGGGTTTTTGATCACGGTCTTCGCCGCCGGATATATGAAGGGCGAGAAGGGATATTGGCGATTCTTCGCCTACGTCGGGCTGTTCATCAGTGCGATGACGGTCCTGGTGATGGGCGACAACCTGGTTTTGCTGTATCTGGGCTGGGAAGGCGTGGGCCTGTGCTCGTATCTGCTGATTGGATATTACTTTTCGAAGCCCGAAGCACGCGAGGCCGCCCGCAAGGCGTTTATCGTCAATCGCGTGGGCGACCTCGGATTTCTGCTGGGCATTTTCCTCACATACTACTGTTTCGGCACGGTGACGTTTTTCGGCGGTGTTGAAGCCGCGGGCGGGCAAACGCTGGGTTTCGTCGAGATGATGAAAGACCCGGCCGCCCATGTCGCATCCGATCGCCTGTGGCTCTTGCCCTTCATTCCGCTCCTCCTGCTCATTGGCGCATTGGCCAAGAGTGCGCAGTTCCCGCTGTTCGTCTGGTTGCCTGACGCGATGGCAGGCCCGACGCCCGTCAGTGCGCTGATCCATGCCGCGACCATGGTCACCGCGGGCATTTACCTGTGCGTCCGGTGTGCGCCGCTGTTTTATGCGTATAACGAAATTCTGATTCTCATCGGCGTGCTGGGCTGCTTCACGGCCGTGTTCGCGGGATCGATTTCGCTCCGCCAGTACGATCTCAAAAAGGATTTCGCCTACAGCACGTGCTCGCAGCTGGGCTTCATGTTCGTCGCCTTCGCAGCACTCTCGCCCGTGGCGGCGGTCTTTCATCTCATCACCCACGCGTTCTTCAAAGCCCTCTTGTTCCTCGCTTCGGGCGTCGTCAGCCACGCGACAGGCGGCGTTCTTGACATGCGAAAGATGTCGGGACTAAAAAAATTCCTGCCTGCGACTCGCTGGCTCATGCTCATCGGCTGTGCTGCTTTGGCGGGTGTGCCGCTCATCACCGCAGGCTACTACAGCAAAGACGTCATCCTCGTCGGCAGCTTCAAGCACAGCCCGGTGCTGGGCGTCATGATGCTCATCAGTGCGTTGATGACCGCGTACTACACCTTCCGACTGTATTTCCGCGTGTTCGAAGGCCCGGAAATCATCCCGGCCGAGGCGAACCAGCACCAGGATGAGCACCGGGATGAGCACCAGCATGGTTCCCACGCGACTGATTCGCACGCAGCTGGTAGCCATTCGGTTAGTAGCCTTGCGGCTGGTAGCCATGCGGGCGTCCACCACCACGGCCCGCGCGAGCCTTTGATCATGATCCTGCCCCTGATCGTCCTTGCCATCGGCGCGATCTTTGCCGGCTTCATCGACTACCCGCACCGCGACAAATCGCTGGGCGCGTTCCTGGGTTCGAGCCCTTCGCTTTCGCTGGGCTATGAAGTCGCCGAGCAGACTTATCCGGGCAAAATTCAGCCGATCCCGTTCGGGCAAAACGGCGCGGAGGCAGGCCGTGATGAGGCGAAGATTAGTGCCGAGCGCAAATTGCACAATTACATGATGGTCGGCTCGGGCGCGCTGGCTCTGCTCGGCATCGCGCTGGCGAGCTACTACCACCTGTTCAATCGCCAGGCCCTGGCCGAACTCTCGCGAAGGCTCGGCAGCGTGATCCGGTTGCTGGAGGCAAAATACTACGTGGACGAAATCTACGAGGCGCTCTTCGTCAAGCCCTATGCCGCCTTCGCCCGGCTGACGCAATACCTGGACTACGCGATCGACGGTGCGGTGTTCGCAGTGGCACTGGTTCCGCAGGCTGCCGGCGCGACGCTCAGATACACCACGCAGCGCGGCTACCTTCAGGGCTACGCACTCTCGTTCCTGCTCGGGCTGGCGGTCATCCTGGCGCTGATGTTCTATTAGGACCAAAAACCCCAACACTAAGATCATTCGAACAGACTCTTTCGAGTAACTCCCTGAGAATAGCCTCCTGAGAATAGCCTCCCGAGAACAGCCTTCTGAATCCCGCATGTCTTTCCTCCTGATCATTCTCGTCCTCCTGCCGATCGTCGGGGCCGTGCTGTGCGCACTTTTGCCGTCGAATTCTTCAAATGGCGTTCGGGGCGGCGGCCCGGCACGTATAATGGCGCTGGTGGTCGC
>JBBQKP010000249.1:0-4513 GCA_038326995.1 Tepidisphaerales bacterium | reverse complement strand
ACACGTTGAAGGAAGCCCGTGCGAGGATACTCGAGCCTGTGGTTACACAGACCTGTTGACTGGAGAGCCGGATGCGGGAAATCTGCACGTCCGGTTCGGAGGGAGGAGAGGCCAGAATCAACTGGCCTTTCCTACCCCTATTACGACGGAAGGAGATGCATTTTCAGTACCAATCGTTCGCAGAATACTGCGGAACCTACACGTCTGTTACGATGAAATGATCATGAAGGAAACGCTCCAACCCACTTTCGCAGGCAAACGGATTTTCCTCACCGGCCACACAGGCTTCAAGGGCGCGTGGATGGTCCCGCTGCTACGCGAGCTCGGGGCGGTCCACATCGTCGGGTACGCCCTCCCGCCCGAGACCAGGCCGTCGATGTTCGACGTCATCGAAGTGCCGCAGCTTTGCGAATCCGTCTTGGAAGATCTCCGCGACCGCGAGCGTCTTGCCAAAACGCTGAGGGAAGCCAAACCTGATTTCGTTTTCCATCTCGCCGCCCAGTCGCTCGTGAGGCGCAGCTATCGCGACCCGATCGACACGTTCGAAAGCAATATTCTCGGCACGATCAATCTGCTTGAGGCCGTCAGGCATTATGAAGGCGCGTGCACGACGGTGGTCATCACCACCGACAAAGTGTATCGCGAGAGCGCGCCGGGCGAGGTGCGATTTGAAGACGATCCACTCGGCGGGCACGACCCGTATAGCGCGAGCAAGGCGGCGTGTGAAATCGTTTGCGACTCGTATCGGCAAAGCTTTTTCGACCCGAAACAAATCCAAGCGCACGGCAAATCACTGGCGACCGCGCGGGCGGGTAACGTCATCGGCGGCGGCGACTGGTGCGAGGATCGCCTCGTCCCCGACATCGCACGCGCACTTGTGGCGGGTCGAAAGATTCGCGTGCGAAATCCAAATAGCGTCAGGCCCTGGCAGCACGTGCTGGAATCGCTCTCGGGCTATCTCATGCTCGCGTCGAAAATGGCCGCCTCGCCGGGCGAGTTCTGCAGGTCGTACAACTTCGGCCCAGACACAAGAGACTCGCTTCGCGTCGAAGACGTCGTGAAGCAGGCGATCGCGGTATGGACCAGCCTGGGTGGAGTCGGAGAGTATTTCGTCGACGCCGACGCGAACGCTCCGCACGAAGCGGGCTTTTTGCAGATCGACAGCACGCGCGCCCGCGGCGAACTCGGATGGACGCCGAAATACGACGCGACGCAGGCGATCACAAAGACGATGACGTGGTTTCGCAACTACCAGACCGGCCCGTGGGCGCTGACCAGACAACAGATTCTCGATTACCTCGGATAGTCGATCGAAAGATTTCGAATGCAATTCGTCATGCAAATTTCGCCCACCAATGTCGCAGGTTGTTTTGTCATCACGCCCGTGAAGCACGCGGATGATCGCGGCCATTTCGCCCGGCTGTGGGACAAGGATGTGGCCGTCCTTCATGGTCTTGACACCGACATCGGCATCATCGCGACGACGGTTAATCACGCCAAAGGCACACTACGCGGCATGCACTTTCAGTCGTCGCCCTTTGCGGAAACCAAGCTCGTTCGCGTCGTGCGGGGCAGTATTTTTGATGTCGCTTTGGATCTGCGGAAAGACTCGCCCACCTATCTGAAATGGCACGGCGAACTACTTTCTGCGAGTCGCGCGGGCCAACTCTATATTCCAAAGGGATGCGCCCACGGGTATCTGACGCTCGAAGACGACACCGAGCTGAATTATCTGCTTTCCTCGCCCCATGCGCCCTCGCACGCGAGCGGGGTTCGGTACAACGACGCGGCGTTTGCGATCGATTGGCCGGGGGAAGTGAGGGTGATCGCGCCGCGTGATGCGGGGTATGCGGACTATCAAACTTGAGCCGAAACGCTCGACTGAACCAGCGTCGAATAGGCTACGTTCTAACGTCTGAGAAATGGAGGTGGTGGCGGTGCGTTTGATGGGGCGTTTGCTGGCGCAGCACCAACCGGCGCGGGGAACGCGACCGAATTGTCCAGGCCAAATTCATCGCCCTGCTGGAGCAACGTCTGCCTCACCAGCGGCCAGGACCGGCTGCGAAGCGTGCTGGGCAACGCGTTCCACAATCGCGATTTGCCGATCGGATCGAGCGACTCGGGCGGCAAGAGCAGCAGGCTGACCGCGGCGTCGCGTACGAAATCTTCGAACGGCGGGACTTCGGACTTCTTCTCCGCCGCAACGCCGTCCATCAAGGCCTTCTGGTAAAATTCGTAATAGCGCTTGCCATTGGACAGGAACCGCTCGGCGATCTCGGGCTGGTCGTTCAGATAGCCCTGCAGGAACGCCTGCTGGATCATGCCCGACAAAAATTCGCGACCTTCGTCGGGGCTGTCTTTGAACTCGTCGAAATTGCCCGAGACGAATTGCTCGATCGGCACGACGTATCGGTCAGGCGCCTTGATGCCGTAGGTCAGGCGGAGTCTGGCGTAAAGCAGATTCGCGTAGGTGATGTCGCCGTAGAAATAGGAAAGCTGCAGCGCGGTTTCGAGGAAGTTTTGCCTGCCTGTGTCGAGGTCGTCCTTGGTCGTTTCACGATCCGCCTTGCCGACGGCCTCGAAGGTTCTCTCGTACGCGGGGATGAAGCGCGGATCAGGGAGGTAGTTGAAATAGTTGGTCACCGGATCGAAGACGATTCGCCCGCGTCGCATGAGCTGCTGCAGCGCGAACCCGACGATGCGATCGGTGTTGACCTGATCGGCGTTGGGGTCGGGCCTGGCCTTGAGGGAGTCATCGGTCATCAGCAAGCCCTTGTACGCCCAATAGAGCGCGTGGCTCGCGGCGGACCGCCAATCGAGTGGCCCTTTAGACTGCATGAGCGAGAGCATCAGGGCAGGCTCCATCTGGTAGTAATCTCGGATGGCGGCGCTGCGACCGTAGGCGAGCAACTGATCGAGCTGCTGCGTACTGGCACCTTCGGGCACGGGGTCGTTTTTCAGCATCGACGCGGGTGGCGACCCTTTGAGGAATCGATTGCGGGCGATCTCACCCTTTCGCAGGCCCTGCGCGATGACCCAGGTGCGGTCGAGCTTGTAGCCGCGCGATTCCAGTTGATCGACCAGCGGTTTTAGCTCGGGCGATGTCGACACAAGCACGTCGATCGACGTCGGCGCATCGACTATCGGCTTGAACCACTGCGAGGCACGCTCGGGCGAGCCGTCGGGCGGAACACCCAGAATCGCATGCCATTCCGAAGCGATTTCTCGCTTGTACGTCATGTGCATGTCGTCCATCAACTCGCCGACTTTGTGGAAATAAATCCACGCAAGCTGTCGGTAGAGGCGAAGGCTTCTGGGGTTTGCGGGGATGCCTTTTTGCTGCAGCAGATCGATGCCGCGGCGGACCCATGTCCAGCGCTCTTCGGGCGTTTGCGTCGCCACCGACATGTTGTACGCCAGATTCCAACTGTTGAATTCCCACACTTGCGGGAAGCGCGGCTGAAGCGTAGTGATCCAATCCGCAAGCTGCATCGCCTCGAAGAATTTTCCCTCATCCTTCATCTGTGACGCACGTTGCCAGAGCACGTTGATCGCCACGCCTCTAAAAATCCCCGCCCCGGCCTGAAAGATCGCGTACTGCGGCGGCAGCGCGGTGTTGACCGTGTTGGTGAAAATCAACTGCTGATCCACGCGCTGCTGGTTGATCGTCGGGCTCAGGAGCGACGACGCCGTCACCGCCGCGATCGATGCGACCAGGGCAAGCGGAATGGTGATGGAAGAAGGTAGTGGCATGAGCGAGAGTTCGGAGGTCTACGTTTTGAAATCTGATTCGCTGAACTTGAACGGTCGTGTATCTGCTACACCGTTACCTTACACCGTCACCCGCGCCAGTTCGCGGCGACTGAACAGGCCCCAGCCCAGCAGCAGGAGCAGAATCGACCACAGCGCACCGACGATACCCATATGAGTATAGACCGACCGCATCGACACGAGTTGACCATCCGCCAATAGTGCCGCGGCATCGGGCGTGCCGTAGTAGCTCAGCAGCGACGTGAAGCTCTTGATGATCGGCGTGACGATCGTGCCGTATATCGCGGGGGCAGACAGTGCAGGGCCTTCAGTGGGGATGTAGTCCAGTGCGTCGCTGATGTACCCGCTACCGGCGGCGATGAGCCACACCGTAATTGCCAGTTGCGCCGCGACCGGAAACGACAACAGCGCTCCGCACACACACGCGAGCATGGTGACGAAAAGGATTCGCGACCCCAGCACCACCACCGCACGCCAGAAGTTCGATTCGATCGTGGTGACGGGAAACAGAATCTGCATCGCGTTGTCGTCGGTGAAACTCAGCGACATTCGGTCCGTGGAGTCGTTGGGGCTAAACGGATTACGGTTGACCATCGTCAGGCGAAGCTCGCCCTTGTCGTCCACGACTTCACTCGTGATCGGCAAAATCTGGTGCGAACCGACGCGAAGCAGCATCGGCTCTGCGCGATTGTTGATGACCACCATAATCGGATAAAGCTTGTCGGGCGGGTCTGATGGGGTT
>JBBQKP010000248.1:0-4553 GCA_038326995.1 Tepidisphaerales bacterium | reverse complement strand
GGGTGAAGCGCATTGCTTCCCGCACTTCGGCTGCCCATTCCGCCCATGCCCAGGTGATCGTAGTGCGCGCCGACGACGACAAATTCATTCGCGAGTGGCCCTTTTCCCGGCAAGATGCCGACGACGTTCTTCACGGTCAGTTGCTTGCCGATGAGTTCGATGTTGCCGTCGATGGTGACGCCCGGAAGGTCGATGGAAGTCGAAACCTGTGTTGGTAGCTGTGTAGTCGCCTGTGTTGTCGGCTGCGTCGCCGCTTCTGTCGTTGCCTGTGTTGAACCCTGTGTTGAAGCGGGAATAAAAGACGCATCAGCAAGCGTTTGAAGTTCGATCAGCGTCGGTGCATTGGCGGCCTTCAGCAATCGATCCGCCGCCTCGGTGGTGATGTGAATCACAGGCAGATCGACGCGTGCCCCGCCGCGAGACAGCGCGAGCAGCTTCGGCGCATCGTCATGATATTGCGGGGCGTTGACGAGGATCAGCGCGGCGGCCCCGGCGTCGTAGGCGGCCTGTGCTTTTTTCGAAAGCGACGCCTCGCCTGTCCAGCTTTCCTGCGTGAACGCGCTTTTCCCCTTGTCATTGTGCGGCTCCCATCGCATCGCCAGTACGACCTTGCCCTTCACGTCGATGTCGGCGTAGTCGTTGTATTTTCGCGAGGGGCTGTTGATGGAGTAACCGGCAAACACGAGCGAGCCGGAAAATTTTCCGGTCTTGCTCCAGCTCATGGGGTTGAAGTCTGTGCCGACGACAAGTGTTTCATCCGCGAAGGAGAGTGCGGTCGACGGGCCGACTTTTCGGCCGTCGGGGATCGTGAATTCCTGGAAGAAGCCGCCGATCGCGGGAAGCGGACGCAGGCCTACCTTTGCGAATCGCTCTGCGAGGTAGTCGGCCGATGCGTCGAGGCCCTTCGTGCCCGGGCCTCGTCCTTCACGTGCGGGATCGGCGAGCCAGAAAACGTCGTTTCGCACAGACGCTTCAATGATCGATTCCGATTGAGGCGGCGTGGATTTCGACGCGGCCTTGATGACCGATTGCGTGGTCGGCCAGGCCGTGGTTGTGACCGACGACTGAGATTTACATCCAGCGCCGGCGGCGACCAATCCGAGCAGCGTACTCAACAAAACGATTCGAGTTTTAGAACATCGACCGGGCATATTTCCTTGCATCGCACGAGTGTATGCCTGAAGCGGAAAATGTCACCTGACGTCTTGCGGCTTCGAATGATTAGTAAGGCGGCAAAGCAGGTGCGCTGCGTGCCATGACAGGATGCCGACGATCGCGCCGAGCAGCGCTTCGGACAGATAGTGCGCTCTCTCGGCCACGCGTTGGCTTGCGGTGAGAAACGCCAGGAAAAACCAAACCAGTGTGGTGCGAGGTAGAAAAAACGACAACCCCGCGGCGAGCGTGAACGCCAGCTGCGCGTGGCCGGAGACGAATGAAAGGTCGCCGCCCTGGAAAAACCCGAGAAGCCCGCCGGCAAGAAACTCGAAATCGAAAGGGTCGATTTCCGTCACGGGTCGTCTTCTGCCGATGGTCCATTTGAGCACGTGTACGACCAAGGCACCAAGCACAATCGAAACGAAGATGACCCCACTCGCGCGCCACTTCCACGGATGAAGCAGAGCGAGCAGAACTATCGCCACCGCAGCGGGCCAGAACTCGCCGCCCTGCTTGGCGATGTGCCAGAAAGTGGAATCGTGTATGACGTATTCTGCGACATCGCGAAGTGCGTCGGAGATCCGTCGATCGAAGAAGTAACTCACCAGCCATGCCGGCACGAGCAAGGCGAGCAGAATCCGGTGCGAAATGGGGACGATGCGTTCCTCGTTTGCCGTGCCGGAAACTTCATTTCGCACGATGGGAACCTCTTCGTCCATGATCAGTTGCTTTCGAGTCACCTCAAACTCCGGGCGGTGGGAATCGAACCCACACGGGACTTTCGCCCCAGCGAATTTTCGTACCACTTCGGCTTTCGCCGCCCGCTCGATGACGCTTTGTCGATGTCGATCGATGCTGTTTGTGGTCTGGACTCTGTCTTCATCCAAACACAACCTAGCCGACTGCTTCGGTCTGGGCTGGTTTTGTGGATGCGCCCCGTCGAGTCTCTACACGTCTCGTTTCGGAATTTGATCCGGCACGATTTCGCTCGGCGTTGCCTCGTCGAACGTGGTGCGTTCGACAGGGGATTCACCGAGTTTGAGGCGTTCTACGTCCGGCATTACTGCCGGCGCACTCAATTCACTTAAGTCCGCTGCGTCTGCCTTTTCGCCACGCCCGGGAGAGGGAAACATACACGCGAGAACGGCGATGGTCGAGCGGCCCGATCATTTCGATTGCGCCTACTGCCGCTTGGTCATCGCACGGCGAAGTTCGCGGTCTGATTCCTTCTGCTTGATCGACGCGCGTTTGTCGTGCTGCTTCTTACCCCGGGCGACGCCGATCTCCACCTTTGCTCTGCCCCCTTTGAAGTAGATGGCGAGTGGGATGAGGGTCGTGCCCTTGTCGTCGGTCGCGGCGATCAGGCGATTGATCTCGCGGCGGTGTGCGAGCAATCGGCGCGGCCGGCGCGGGGCGTGGTTGTACACGATCGCCGCCTGCGTGTACGGGTCGATGTGGGCATTCATCAGCATCAATTGCCCGCCCTGAATATCGGCATACGCATCAATCAACTGAGCCAGGCCCATGCGAAGACTCTTCACCTCACTGCCCAGAAGCGCGATGCCGCACTCGAGCTTGGAATCGATGAAATAGTCGTGCAAGGCACGGCGATTGTTGATGCGAATATCAGGAGGAAGCTTTGGCATTCAGTAAACAGTAGGCGAGCGATTGAGTTTGAAACGAGTGAGCACAGGGCGGTTCGGGCGAACGACCTATCCCCAGAGGATCATGCCGGGTTCGAACGGCGTTGCGAGGGCTTCAAGCGCGGGCAGGACGCGGACTGCGAATCCCTGTCGGCCACTGGACTGGCAGGCGATCTTGCCCGAATACAGGTGACGCGACGGTGCGACTTCGCGAACATGCGACAGCCTGGTGATTTGCGGCTTGTCGATTTTCTGATCCTGATTGACCGGGCCGCTGTAAATTTCGACAGTGAGCTCAGCCGTTTGAAGCGGGCCGAGTTCGAGCAGGACTTCGATCGCGACATCCTGGCCGACCTTGTAATAGCCGTCTCCAAACTTCGTATCACCCGCACGATTGACGGCGACGATCTTGAGATGGTGCCAGTTGTTTCGCAGATTCGATTTGGCGTGGGCGAGATCGACGGAGCCTTTGTTGTCATCAAGCCCCAGAGCGCGGCCGCGCCGGTCTGCGGGGATGTACAGTTTCTCGCCATACTGCGCGACCATGCGATTGGTGTTGAAGACGGGCGCGAGCTTTCGCAGATTCGCCTTCATCATCTTGACCCACTCGTGCGGTACGCCGCCACTGACGCCACCCGTCACGCCGCTAGAATCACTGCCCGTTCCACGATCGTAAAATTTCGGCACCATACTGCGTTCGAGCGTGTCGTAGAGCGATTGGGCTTCGAGATTGTCGGCATATTCGATGTCGGCGTATTGCTCGCCGCGACCAATCGCCCAGCCGACCGACGCGTCGTACCCCTCGACCCACCAGCCGTCCAGAACGGAGCAGTTCAGCGCCCCGTTGGCGGCGGCCTTCATGCCGCTCGTGCCGCTTGCTTCATAGGGACGTCGTGGCGTATTGAGCCAGACATCCACACCCTGAATCATCATCCGTGTCACGCCCATGTCGTAATTTTCAAGAAAGACGAATCGCCTTCTCAGAAGCGGATCGCGTGCGAAATCGACGATGGCGCGGATCAATTCCTTGCCGCCCTGATCGGCCGGGTGCGCCTTGCCCGCGAAGATGAACTGCACGGGCCTTGATGAATTGTTGATGATATTACGAATGCGGTCCTGATCGCGCAGCAAAAGCGTGCCGCGCTTGTATGTGGCAAAGCGTCGGGCGAAGCCGATGGTCAGTGCGTCGGGATCGAGCACCTGCTCGGCGGCGACGAGTTGTTCCAAGGTTCCGCCTCTTGCTTGAATCTGCTTGCGAAGCTGATGCCTTGTCCAAACAACAAGCCTCTCGCGGCAACGCTCGTGCGCACGCCAGAGTTCTTCATCAGGGATCGTCTCGACGTCGGCCCAACTGTCGTGGCTGATCGGGTTGTTGATCCACGCGTCGCCCAGATAGCGGTCAAGGACGGCGACGATTTCTGGCGACACCCACGACCGCACGTGCACGCCGTTGGTCACATGCGTAATCGGAACTTCGTGCTCGGGCACGCCGGGCCAGATGCTTTGAAACATGTTGCGCGACACCTCGCCGTGAAGTTTGGAGACGGCATTGCAGCCGTCCGCGAGCCTGAGCGCGAGCACCGCCATCGAGAATCCCTGTCGCTTGTTGGTCACATCTTCGCGACCGAGCGCGAGAAATCCTTCTTCATCGAGTTTGAGTCCCGAGTAGAAATTGCGGAAGTAACGCGTCACCAGCTCGGGCGGAAACATGTCGATGCCCGCGGGCACGGGTGTGTGCGTGGTGAACACGTTGCC
>JBBQKP010000247.1:0-4573 GCA_038326995.1 Tepidisphaerales bacterium | reverse complement strand
AATCGCTCTGCCGCAAGCTCAGACGGCACTTCGTCCAGCACGTTGCTCGTCACTTCCACGTGGATCGACTCCTTCGCTCGTCCGCGATACACGCCCTTGTTCGGCGCGACGTCGCGAAAATCTCGGCCGACTGCGATCGTGACATAATTACTGCCGACCAGCCGCTTGTTCGTCGGATCAATCGCGACCCATCCCATGCTCGGCAAGAACAGCTCGCACCACGCGTGCGTCTGAAGCGCCCCGCGAATGCGGTCGCTGTCGGGATGCACCAGCCCGCTGACATACCGCGCCGGAATGCCGAGTTGCCTCGCGACGGCGATGAACAAATGCGTGAAATCCTGGCACACGCCCTTGCGATGAAGCAAGATCTCACTGATCGGACTCGCCGCCGTCGTGACGCCCTTCTCGTACGCGAAGTTGCGATCGAAGAATTCCATCATGCGTGTGAACACCTCGCCCAGATTCGTGCCGTTGGCGATGCCGATTTCTTTCACGAGCGCGACCAGTTCATCCGACTTCTGCACCGGGCCCCCAAAATCAAGAAAATCAATCAGCGCGTAATCCTCCGGCGGCCTCATCGGCCAGGACTCTGCGATCAAACCCAAGGGCGTGATCGGCCTGTCGACTTCGATCACCGTCGTCGCCACGATGCGAATATGATCATGAAAGCCGTTGATCTGCATCGCGTGTACCGTGTTGCCCAGCCAGTCAAAATACGGCGCGACCGACGTCGGCGGGCCCACCGCAAGATCAAAGCTCAGCCGGTGCTGGTACATCTCCGTCCGCGGGGCGACGCGAAGCTCCATCACCGACTCGCTGATCCACGAATCGTAATTCAGTTCCGTGTGATGCTTGAGTTCGAGCAGCATAAAACAGGCCTTCCAAAAAAGTTCACCAGCAAGAATTTACCACAAAGAACTCACCTGTTCTTGAGTGCGGCCGGCGTCGCGTGCTTCTCCACACGCTGCTGCACCATCGCCTGATCCGGCTTGAGCGCCAGACTCGCCTTCCACTGCTCGACGGCCGCGACGCGAAGCGAGTCGTCAAGCTCAAGCCCCTGAGCATATCTCGCAATGTTCATGTCCGCCATCGCGTTGAGCGTCGCAAAATCTCTGGGGTTCATCGAAAGCGATCGATCCAGTGCCGCCTGCGACCTCGACCACTGCTTGCCACGAGCCAGAGTCGAGCCCAGCACGCGAAACGACCCAGCCGTCGGCGCTCGCTCTGTCAACTCCACCGCCGCCGCCGCCGCGTCTTCCGCACGTCCCTGATCGAGCAAGTTGTTCGTCAGATTCGAAAGCGTCGTCACACTGCCCGGATCAATCTCGATCGCCTTTCGATACGCCGTCTCCGCCTCGCTCAGCTTCCCCTTGCCGTCCAGCGCCACGCCAAGATTGCTCCAGGCCCGCGGGTTGCTCGGATCCATCTGCGTCGAGCGCTCGAGATAGAAAATCGACGGATCGATCTGCCCAAGCGAATAGTAAACCAGCCCGAGATTTACCGTCGCCTTGTTGTCCTTCGCGTCGAGTTTTAGCGCCCGCAGATACGCCAGGGCCGAGTCCTGCAGGCGATTGAGCAACTGATAGGAAAGCCCTAGAAAATAATGATTCTGCTGGTTATACGGATCGAGCTTGGCGACGGCCTTGAGGTGCGGGACGGCCGCCTGATAGTCCTGCCGCTCGCGATAAATCTCGCCGAGCTTGATGTGCGGCATCCGTAGATTCGGGTTCGCGTCCAGCGCTTTTTTCAGCTGCGTCTCTGCCTGTGCGATGTCGCCCGACTTGAGCGACCGCGCCCCTTCCACGTACTGCGCCACGCCCTGCTGCACTTGCGACGCATTCGCCCCGCCGCCCGTCGAACCGCCCGTCGAATTTGGCGCAGCACATCCGCTGATCAACACCAATGCACATGACACCAATGCACATGACAACGCTACAGAGGAAGCGAGCACGGCTTTGTATCGCAGGTTCATGACGCGGGACTATAAGGCGAATCCGCACCGCGTGCGAACATTCCGATCGCAGACCGTTGGCCCAGCTATCAGTCGGGTGATCAGTCGGGCGATCAGGCAGCATGTCACGCCAGCAGCTGTTGCGCGAGTTGGATGATATCGACTGTGAAATCAACGCGGGCTTGTGTGACGGATGACAGCCGATCGTAGCCCTAGGCCGGGTGCCCCGACTTGTACGAACTCAGTAAAGCTCGAGTCTTGACGGGTTGTTCACGCGTTCCACGACTAGCGTATAAATCGTGGCGTTTCAGTATTGGTAACACGTCAGCCGTTTGCAGCAAATCGTTTTTGTTCGGACGTTTTGGGTGCCACGACTTGTATTCAAGTCGTGAAAGGAGAGAGCAGTCGAATCACTTGTGATTTTCGCGCGTATCACGACTTGCGTACAGGTTGTGGCACCAGATAAAGTAAAATTCTGGCACTCGGCTGAAGTGTTACCAGTATTGATACCGCCACCCAACCCAGCGCCACCCAACCCTGAGTCACCCAACCCTGAGTCACCCAAACCAGCGGACCTCAACCGTGTGTTTCCACAGTCTGCAGAAACTTTCCTGAGACATAGGAAAGATTCCTGGGACATAGGAAAGATTCCTGGGACATAGGAAAGATTCCTGAGACATAGGAAAGATTCCTGAGACATAGGAAAGATTCCTGAGACTAGGGAAAGAATTCGTAGACTAGGGAAAGAATTCGTAGACTAGGGAAAGAATTCGTAGACTAGGGAAAGAATTCGTAGACTAGGAAAAGATTCCGTAGACTAGGAAAAGATTCCGTAGACTAGGGAAAGATTTCCTAGACTAGGGAAAGATTTCCTAGACTAGGGAAAGATTTCCTAGACTAGGGAAAGACGGGGACCACGTTCTGGTACTCCAGAGCGTGCCCGGGACGGGGACCAAACCGCACTCTTTGCGAGTACACAAAACGTGGCACCCGGATATAAACTCTGATCAGATCAAATGATGCGAAGACGCGTAGGGTCCGCAGTAGGCTTCGGGCTTTTGAGTTCGCGCACAACCCCGTGTAGCCGCCAGCTTGCTGGTGCTTGTTGTACACTTCGGGTCGTACGAAGCGCCAGCAAGCTGGCGGCGACACTCGGCAACACGATGCTTTCTCGGCGCGAATGGTCCGCAGAGTACTACGGACCTTGCGGAATTCATCACCCGATAATCATCACCCGATAATCATCACCCGATGAAGTTCACTCTTTGTTCCTCACCCGTCGCTTACGCATTCGGCTCGTTTGCAACGACTTTGAATCCGCGACCGCGAGTTTAAGATTGAGCGCCCGTCGCGAAGCGTTTGGGAAATGCGATGAACAGAATGACAAAGCTGACGGCCGCGACGAGGGATTGTGCGAGCCAGAATGTCCGCATGTTCGTCCCGACCAGATCGTTGTAGAACGCCGCCAGGATCGGGCCCAGGCCCAGAATCACGATGCCGAAAACGGTCTGTGCGGAGTGCCTGACGTCGGGCCCGGCGATCCGCTCGACGAGGATGAATGCCCCGGCGAAGAAGCAGCCGTAACAGAGGCCGTGAAGCACCTGGGCCGCGATCATCACGGTCGGCGGTGCGCTGGTTGCGAAGATGCCGAATCGAACGGCGTACGCGCCCACGCCCAAGAGAAGCAAACCCTTGAACCCGACCTGCTTGAGAATGAAGCCCAATATCAGAAGGAAGAAAATCTCGCTGACCTGGCCGACGCTCATGACCGTGCCGATCCACTGCTGGTCGATGCCGATTTCCTTGAAGAAATTCGCGGCACGAAAAAAGTAGCACTGGTGAATCATCGCGATCGGCAAGGCGATGAGTGTGATGACCAGAAACGCCGGGTTCTTGAGAAGCGCAAACGCACGAACGAATGCGAACGTGTCGGCGGAGTCTCGACGGGGCGGCGTCTTGGGAAGCAGCAGCAGCGCGAACGCCGCGTAGATTATCGAAATGATTCCGGAAACGACAAGTGCATCGGCGGTTCGGGCGGTCTTTTGTGCGTCGGTTCCGCTGGCGAGCCAGATGATCGGGAACAGGCTCGAGGCGGCGATCCAGCCGACCGTGCCCCATAGCCGAACGGGAGGAAATGATTTTTCAGGCGACTTCAGATTTTGAAACGCGATGCTGTTGGTCAGCGAAAGCGTCGGCATGTACAGCACCGAATAGCAGATCGCCAGCACAAGAAACGGCGTGAACTGCGTCGCTTGACTCAGCAGAATATTCACGATTCCGCCGGCGATGAGCAGCAGGCCAAGAGCACGCTCGGCATTCATGATGCGGTCGGCGACCTGCCCGGCGATGAAGGGCGCACTGACAGCACCGATCGATCCCGCCAGGCCCAGGATCATACCCATCTGCCCGTTGGAAAAACCGAGCCCGCCGTTGGTCGTGGTCGCTGTCAGATACACCGCCAGATACGGAAGCCACACGCCCCAGACGGCATACTGAAGAAACATCATGACCGACAGCAACGTGCCGGTCCGCAGTGAGCCGGATGACAGCACAGAGGACATTGGCACGTCACGAGCGCTCGGAGTGCTGGAAGGTGATTGATTGCTACCGGCGTCCGTGGAT
>JBBQKP010000246.1:0-4575 GCA_038326995.1 Tepidisphaerales bacterium | reverse complement strand
TCTTCGATGCGAAGCAGATATTGGCCGCCCGTGTTGCGAGCCAGGAGCCAGTTAAAAAGTGCGGTTCGAGCGCCGCCAACGTGGAGGTAGCCGGTGGGCGATGGGGCAAAACGGGTGATGACTTTTGGAGATTCGGACATAGCCCGGCCAGTATCGTTTAGAATGCCAACAACAATCAAGCGGGCGACGTACGTCCTATTTCATTGAGCGGCGGTCTGGGCAACATGGGAAAGGCGTGGGTTAAGTGCGACTCGTCTTAGCCTTCTGAAAGGCACGGTGCTTGACGTAGCGGCCGCGTTCTTTATAGTTGCCCGACTCGGTAAAGATCGACGCCGGGTCGATCCCTATTCCGTTTTCCGTTCGTACATCGCACCCGCCTGGGCTATTCAGTACAAACTGCATGGCAAAGGTTTAGTGGCACTGGAGCTTCGTCATGCAGCCCGTACAGAAAGTCAGCAAGTCTCGCAAGCGTAACCGCCGATCGCATCACGCGCTCAAGCCCATACACTATGTTCGATGCGCGCAGTGCGGAAGTGCCAAGCTGCCGCATGTGTCGTGCGGCAACTGCGGCTACCACAACTCGACCGTCGCGGTCGATGTCGGCGGGGAAGACAAAGAGTAACTCGCTGCACTCGCAGGCCCTGCCTTCCCACGCCGCAATTGTCGCTGCGTTTGAGACCGGGTCGTCGCGTGTGCTCTCGCTGGCGTCTGCTCTATCGAACGGAGATTTCCTTTGCGTGCTGCGGTCGATGTCATGGGCGGTGATAAGGCCCCGGGAGCCATTCTTCAAGGCTGCTGGGACGCTGTTGATTTGCTCGGCCCGGACGACCGCATCATTCTGGTCGGGCTCGAATCCGTCATCAAGCCGGGCCTGGAAAAGGCAGCTCTGACTCCAGAACAAAAGTCCAAGTATCAACTCGTTCCTGCGACGCAGGAAATCGCGATGGACGATTCGCCCGTCGAGGCGGTTCGAAACAAGCCCGACAGCTCGATCGGCGTGATGTGCAAGCTCGTCGCACGCGGCGAGGCAGACGTTTGCATCTCCGCCGGCAACACCGGTGCCTGCGTCGCCGCCGCTCAGCTTCGCATGCGAACCCTGCCCGGCGTTTCCAGGCCCGGCATCGCAATCATCATGCCCACCTTCCACGGCCCGGTCGTCATTTGCGACGTCGGGGCCAACATCTCGCCCAAGCCCAAGCACCTTCAGCAATACGCCATCATGGCCAGCGCGTACGCGTCGGCCGTCACCGGCATCGACAACCCGCGCGTCGGGCTTATGTCCATCGGCGAGGAAGACTCCAAGGGCACCGCCGGCGTCAAGGACGCACGCAAGCTCATGCGGGACGAGCCGCTCATCAATTTCATCGGCAACGTCGAAGGTAAAGACATTTTCAAGGGCGTCGTCGATGTCGTCGTCTGCGATGGATTCGTCGGCAACGTCGTCCTGAAACTTTCCGAAGGCCTGGCAGAGGGATTGTTTCAGATGATCCTTACCGAGATGCAGGAACTCGCCCCCGAAATTCTCGACGCCATGAAGGGGACGATGAAAGCGATCTACAAAAAACACGACTGGCAGGAATACGGCGGCGCGCCGCTCCTGGGCGTGGGCGGGTACTGCCTCATCTGCCACGGCCGAAGCGAAGCGAAGGCCATCAAGAACGCGATCCGAGTCAGTAAACAACTCTCCTCTTCGGGCGTGAACGAAAAGATCGTCACGACCATCGCCAACAGCATTCAAGTCGAGGAGTAGTCGATCGTTGATCATCGACTCTCGAATTTCGTGAGCCGGTCGTTTTAGCCTCATGTCCAAGATCTCCGCAATCATCACAGGCACGGGCAGTTCGCTTCCTGAAAAGAGGCTGACCAACGAAGACCTCTCCAAACTCGTCGATACCAACGACGAGTGGATCACCCAGCGCACAGGAATTCGAGAACGCCGAATCGCCGGTCAGGGCGAGACATCCGCGACCCTCGGCTCTCGCGCCGCGACCGCCGCCCTGAAAGATGCGCACCTCGAAGCCAAAGACATCGACCTGATCATCTGCGCGACGATCACCCCGGAGATGATTACCCCCGCCACCGCGTGCTTCATCGCCGCCTCGCTTGGTCTTGATCGCACGCCCGCGTTCGATCTCTCGGCCGCATGCTCGGGCTTCGTCTACAGCCTCGATACCGCCGCAGCGTTCATCGAATCAGGCAGGCATAAAAATATTCTCGTCATCGGCACCGAAACACTCAGCCGAATCACCGACTTCACCGACCGCGGAAGCTGCATTCTCTTCGGCGACGGCGCGGGCGCGGTCGTCCTCTCGGCATCGAACGAGCCCGGTCGCGGCCTGCTTTACTCTCATCTCGCCGCAGACGGACACGGATGGGAATATATCTATTGCCCGCCCGGCTCGAGATATCCCATCAGCGATCAGCTTGTCGCGGCACGGAATCAATTTCTCAAACTTCGCGGCCGAGAGGTCTTCAAGTTCGCAGTCTCCAAGTTCGTCGAACTCGCCAACGATGCCTTTGCCAAAAGCGGCATCAGCAAGGACGACGTCAAGCTCATCATCCCGCATCAATCGAATCAGCGGATCATCGAATCGGGCATGGACAAACTCGAACTTCCCATGAGCCGCGCCATGCTCAACATCGACCGATACGGCAACACCTCCGCCGCGAGCATTCCCATCGCGCTCGACGAGGCCGTGCGTAGTGGCCGATGTGGCAAGGGCGACGTCGTTCTCCTCATCGGCATCGGCGGCGGGCTGACGTGGTCCAGCGCGCTCATTCGCCTGTGATCGCTCTGAATCTGACTCTCTCCTTCTCACCTCCTGACTCATGAATTACATCCTTTGTCCCGGTCAAGGCGCCCAGCACGTGGGCATGGGTCGAGATTTTGCCGACAACTTTCCCGCGGCCCGGTCGATCTACGACCGCGCGAATGCCATACTCGGCTTCGACCTCGCGGCCGTCTGCTTTGACGGGCCCGAAAGTCGTCTCAATCAGACCGACATCAGCCAGCCTGCAATCTACGTCACGTCGCTTGCGTGTCATGCCGCACTCGTGTCGCAAGGCAAGTTGCCCGAAGGCGAAACCGCGTTCGCCGGGCTCTCGCTGGGCGAATACACCGCGCTTCACCTGGCGGGCGTGTTCAGTTTCGAAGTCGGCTTGAAGCTCGTCGCCGCACGAGGCAAATACATGCAGGAGGCCGCCATCGCGATCAGCTCGTCGATGGTCGCGGTCATTGGCGCGGACGAGCCTCAAATTCGCGCCCTATGTGAAGCGTGTTTACAGGGCGAAGCGTCTTCACAGGGCGAAGCGTATGCACAAGGCGAGGTGCTCGTGCCCGCGAACTTCAACGCACCCGGGCAAATCGTCGTTTCCGGAACCACCGCAGCGTGCGAAAGACTGACAGCCGCAGCGTCGGCAGCGGGTTTTCGCGCCGTGCCGCTCGCAGTCGCCGGTGCATTCCACTCGCCGATCATGCAAAGCGGCGCGGACAAAATGCGGGTCGAGCTGGAGTCGGTCGTTTTCAATACGCCCATCGCGACGGTGTTTAGCAACGTGACCGCCATGCCGCATACCGATGCCGCATCGATCAAGTCGCTGCTCGTGGATCAGATCGTCAAGCCCGTTTTGTGGCAGCAGACCGTCGCACAGTTCGCCAATTCCCAGGGCGCGAAATTCGTAGAGCTCGCACCTGGAAAGACCCTTACCGGCTTACTTAGAAAGCAGAACCGCAAGGCCGAGATCGCCAATCACGCGAGCTCGTTCAGCGGTCATGGTTGAACATTGGTTGAACATTGGGTGAACATTGGGTGAACGTTGGGTGAACTGAACGTCGGGTGAACGTTGGGTCAACACTCGCGCCAACGTTTTCGCGCGTGTCCGCGGACAATTCCGCGGCAATACGAATTCGAACAAGCGGTCTGCTTTCTTGCTTCGCCGCGGGCGCGAGCCTGCGTGAGCTCGCAACATTGTTGATCGCGATTGGGTCAATGGAAGTAGGGTCAATGGACGCAGGGTCAAATGACGTAACATTCGCAAAATACTGCGGACTCTACAGGTCTCATCCCAATCCAATCCCATCCGCCGAGCCTGCAATCCGATCGACGCCAAGAACAACGTGACGCCAAGAACAATGTGACTCCAAGAACAATGTGACTCCAAGACCATCGACCCCAAAGCCCGTCACGAATTCAACAGGCTCTTGCGCGAAACATCGTAATAGCGATGTGATTTTGAGTCGGGAATAGATACCCAAACGGCAATCGAAAAACCCGCTCTCAATCATTTGCTGCACACGCACAAGCGCGCCCCATGTCCGCGTTTACCCGTATCCGTGTCCCGTGTTCGCGTCCCGGGTTCGCGTTTCTCGGCGGATATCTACCGGCCGTCCGCGTTTGAATCTCTAAGTCTGTAAATCGTTCCTTCGGCCCCTTGTTGATATCCGTAGCCGTCGCCGGTCGACAAATAGATATCGCCCGTCTCGTCGATCATCAGATTCTCGCCCTTGAGTTTGGGCTTGCCCACCAGGCCCGCGACATTTGCCCAGGGCTTCATTTTGCCTTCCCGCGCGTCGTA
>JBBQKP010000245.1:0-4658 GCA_038326995.1 Tepidisphaerales bacterium | reverse complement strand
TTCTCGCCTTTGGTGACGGCCATGGAATGAGAGACGAGAAGCGACGCGAGTTGCTCGTAGCGTGGGTCTTTCATGCCCGACAATCTAACCGCGGCCCCGGGCGAATTGCTAAAACACGCGATGCCAGTATTCGACAATTTTTGCGACGATGACGTTCCAGAAGAAAATCGCCGCCACGATCATGGCGGCCCACATCACCAGGTTGTAGATGTGCCCGATCAGCACCATCAGGCCGTCGCGTTCGAGCAGGCCGAACGCGAGAATGAGAATGCAAATGGCCGGGGGAATGTTATTGCCGGGAATCGGAATCGGCAGCGCCAAGGCGACGGTGGCCGCCATGATCGACAGGCCCAAAAGCACGTGCGCTCCGGGCAATTCGACGAGCCATTCCATTCGCGGCTTGATGAGTTTTTCGATTCTTCCAAAGACGACATGGACGGCCCGGACGAGCTTCGAGAGACCGTCGTATGACAACTCGCGACGCGAGACGAAACCGGGCAGCCAGGGCTTCATGCCCAGTGTGAGCGAGAACGCGAGAATCAGGATGACCGCCCCGCCGATCGTTGAGAAACCGGGAATCGGAATGGCGACGAAAGGCGCGGTCAGCAGGATGATCAGGACGGCCTGTCCGCGGTCCTGCAGTGCCGCGACGATCTGACCGAGCGTCATCGGCCCTCCGTTCGCCCGGGCAAGCAGCGCATCCATGTCGTGGACCAGCGAATGGTCCGACTTGATCGCGTCGCTATTGAAGCTGGCGTCTGGATTTTTGACGGCGGCTGTTTCTTCAGGATTGTCCATCGCAAGGCAGGCTACGAAAAACCGAACTTTTGTCCATCAACCCTTGATCTTCAGGGCGGTCACTTAGGGTCTCTTTGCCAATCAAACATGCTACTTCCGCATGATGAACAGATAGTTGAACCCGCGCAGGAAAAAATTCCCATCATCGGCGGCCTTGCGATAGTTTCCCATGTCAAGCGTCTTGTTGTGCCTGACCACCGACACGACATCGACGGGCGTAAATCCGTGTTTGAGCAGCCTGGAAAAAAGTTCGAAGCCCAGCGGATAAAACTTGCCCGCGCCTTCTTTGTGTTCGTAGCTGTCTGAGACGTACAGGCCCAGCGTTCCGCCCGGTTTCAAGATGCGATGAATCTCGCCGAACACTTCGTCCATGGCCGCGTAATATTCGCCCGACTTGGCGGACCGCTTGCCGATGTCGCGCGGGTCGGGGCCGTAGTCAATGTGAGTCGAGTAAGGCGGATCGATGAAAACCAGATCTGCCTTGCCGCTCAGTTCAGGCGGAAGCTTACGCGCGTCGACCTTGAAAATATCTTTACGCGCGGGATGGATGTCGTAGCCCAGCGCACGTCTGCCGAGGTCACGTGCGACGTCGAGCGTCGTGCCACTGCCGCAAAAACAATCGACCACGAGGTCGTTCTTGTTGGTGTAGCGATCGAGGAGGTTCCAGATGATGTAGCTGGGCGTCGCGCCGACATAGCCCGGAATGCCTTGCGGCTGATCGCCGTAATCCTGCGAGGGATAATCCCAGAGCGTTGTGACTTGAGATTTCAGGGCGGGCTTTTTGAACTGCGGCTTATTTAATTGCGGCTTGTTAAACGGCCGGGAATCTGGTCGGCGATTATCCGATGAACGGTTCATCGCAGAGATGGTACGGGTGAACGACGCTGCCGCGAATCGGGCGGCACGACAAACGCATCTGCATTCTCGGTGTTACTTGACAGAAATCCGTTGCCGAATAATCTTTGAGGTTCGTTACGCGGCCGTGGCGGAATTGGCAGACGCGCTAGATTCAGGTTCTAGTGAGGCAACTCGTGCTGGTTCAACTCCAGTCGGCCGCATTCGAGCGAAGGACATCCACACAAAACCGGATGTCCTTCTTTTTTTATCACCTCGAAAATCTTCAACTTTGTCCCATCTCCCGACAAAATTTACCCAACTTGTCGGCCCCGCTTAACGCATCGTGATTCGCCGCACGAGAACATAAATTTACTGTCCGAAAGACTTGTATTTTCACGGTTTCCACACAAGCATCTGGCATGAGATGGTCGATGAGATAAAAGCGGGACGCGGGATTGGACAAGACCCTGAAGTCTGCATCGAACGCGGAGAACGGAGTAAGGATGACTGAGAAGACGCAAAATCAAACTGGCCAACGAACCGGCACCCTGGGCCTGCGATTCAAGCGTGACATCGCGTTCTGGTTCGCGACGATGCTTCTTTTTTTGACACTGACGGTTCTGGATTATTCCGGACTGATCGGCCCGCGTGATGTCGCCCGTGCCCAGCCCTCTGAAAGCGTTGTTGGTGACACCGGATCAACCCTGATTGCCAAGGGCGAAACAGCACAGACACCTACCGCGTTGAGTGATCCGTTTCAAAATATTGTTTCGGTCTCGGGCTCGCCCGTGGTGAAAGTCGTGGGCACGGAAGGGTTCTGGCGAATCGCCCAGACCGCCGACGGCGTGTGGTGGTTCTTATCGCCTTCGGGCAAGCTCGAATGGCTCAATGGCGTGACGACAGTTCAGCCGTTCCAGCTCGGCAGGCGCACGCCGGGCCCGCACTTTGTTTCCACCGATTACCCGGGCGACATCGACGCATTGGTCAGCGGCGCACGCGACCAAGCCGCCCTTTCGACCTGGGCCTCGAAGACCTGGGACCGCGTGCGCGAAACCGGGTTCAAAAGCGTGGGCGCGTGGTCGCATCCGATTTTTCATGATCTGCCAAATACCAAAACCAACGCCAATCCCAATGTGCGTCTTGATGTGCGTCTTGACGTGCCCATCGCACGCGATCTCAACGCATGGGCGTACGTCCCGCGCGACCAATGGCGGCTGTACTCGCCCGGCTGGAAAACGACCGTCGAAGAAGCCATCAAGAGGCAGGTGACGGTGCTTCGCGACAGCCCGAACCTGATTGGCTATTACACCGACAACGAACTCGACTGGAACGACTCCGGTGCCGGGCCGGCATATTATTTCGATCATCTCGCTGCGGACGATCCCAATCGACTGAACGTCGTGGCGGTCATCAAGCGAATCTGGCCCGACGTCGCATCGTTCAACCTCGCGTGGAACATGTCGCTGACGGATTATGACGAGCTATTGCGGCTCGAAAAATTGCCTCACGAACCACCCGCCGCGTATGGACAGCTCTTTAGTGCGTGGCTCGAACAATTGGCGAGCGATTACTTCCGCATCACGACGCAGATCATCCGCGAGCACGACCCGAACCACCTCATTCTTGGCGTGCGATTTCGCGGGTTCGCGCCGATTGAAGTCGCGCGTGCGAGCAAAAATTTCACCGACGCACAGTCGATCAATTACTACGTGGGCGATGCCAAGCTCGACGGCGAGATGTTCGAGATGATGTACGAGGTGTCGGGCCAGCCGATCATCATCACGGAGTATGGTTTTCACGCGCTGGACGGCCGAAGCGGGAACCGAAACACCTTCGGCTTCGACGCGCAGGTGTCAGACCAGCGAGCGCGTGCCGACGGCTACCGAATCATGACCACGAATCTGGCGCGGCTGCCTTATGTGATCGGCGCCGACTGGTTTCAATGGGCCGACGAACCGCCCAGCGGCAGGACGTTCGATGGTGAGGATGTGAATTTCGGGGTGATGGATATCGATGACAGGCCTTACGAAATGCTGGTTCGCGCGATTCGTGAGACCACGCCTTTATTGAACGAATCGCACGGCAGGTCGTCTTCGGATTTGCTGGACGGCGTCTTACGCCCGCCGTTCAAAGAACGACCGACGGCCGAGTTCAGACATTTGAAAAAAGCACCGAAAGTGAACGGCGAACTCAGTGACTGGTCCGAAGAAACGCGGCTGTCGGGCATTCGCCGCAGCGAAGTGCTCGGCCTTGATCGCAGTACGATTCCGCTTCCGAATGTGTTCAGCGGGTGGCGCGAGGAAGGTTTGTACTTCGGCATCGAAGTCTTCGACAACGACATCGCCGGCGCACCGGCCAACGGCTGGTGGTGGACTCGTGACAACATCGAACTGTTTCTCAGCACGCGAGACGTCGAGGCCGACCAGAATTTTTACACGCCCCACGAGCACCAGTTTTTCTTCGTGCCAATCGCCTTTCCCGGGCCCGACGGCGTGTCGGGCATCACGGGCCGCTGGCGTCGAATGGGCGACGGGCTGAAGGACAACAAAATTCCCGACACGCTCGTGCAGGATGCGACGCGCGTTTTCCCCGACCGATACGTGGTGGAAATGTTTATTCCCAAAGAAGCGCTGCATCAGTTCAATCCGGAAAAGTCGCCCTATCTGTCGTTCAATTTGAACATCAAAAATTTTCAGGGCGCACTCGCGTATTTCTGGTCCGCGTCGAAGGAGCAGCAGACGCAGATCAGGCCCGGCACCTGGGGCCGCGTGTTTTTGAGGCCCAACATGGATGCGACCGTGTCGGGCAATTGAACAGTCGCCTGTTCACTTCACCCACACCGGCGAATTGAATCGCCAACTGATGTGCTCCGTCTCAACAAGCCCGGCCTCGCTCGCGAGATTGGTCGGGATGAAGATGTTCATATTTTCGCGCGAAGCGTCTTGCCACGAATCGCGGGGCAGCAGGAAAATCCGTTTCTCGAATAAATCGATCGGCGGCACCGACCATGGTGCGGGCTCATA
>JBBQKP010000244.1:0-4659 GCA_038326995.1 Tepidisphaerales bacterium | reverse complement strand
CCGTGTCATGGCAGCGCGTTTGATGATGTCGGCACCGTGCTGAGCGGGCCGGCGAAGGAGTCGTTACTTCGCTTTGCAGTATCCGTGAAAGACGGGCGATTGAACGTGGATCGGACGAAGAGCTTCGCGGAGCGAGACTGGGAAAATGCCGCGGCGTTCGTGGAGATCAAGCCTTGAGGTGAGTCGACTTGTATAGCGCAAATACCTCACGCCGCGATATGTTCTTCTTCGCGCGTCGCTGCAATCAAGTGTGACAATTGCACAAGCTCGACGGTCGATTCGACGCCCATCTTTTGAAGCAAGTCAGACATCGTGCGTTCGTAGAAATCTGATTCGACGCCGAGGGCTCCACGAACCTGTATTTCGTTTTGTCCGTCACTGAGCAACAGGAGCAAGTCCTGCTCAATGGTGGTCAGCCTTGAATACATTGCCTGTGCGGTTCGGCGTTCGCGTTCGACCATCAATAGCGCCTGGTTCTGCACGACGGCGGCCTGGATTGAACGAACCAGAGCATCAACGTCGAAAGGCTTACGGATGAAATCTGCGGCGCGATGCCGCATCGCACGCACGGCCAACTCGACGTCGTCGGTCGCGCTGAGCATGATCACGGGCAGCGTCGGCGCTTCTGTGAGCAATCGAGACTGCAACTCGAGCCCGCACATTCCGTTCATGGAGATGTCGAGCACAAGCACGCCGGGGCGTGTGTAGGCCTTCGATTCGAGAAATTCTTCCGCGGATTCGAACGTCAGTGCGTCCATTTCGCTACGCCGTACGGCAAGGGAAACCATCGACCGGACGATCAAGTCATCATCGACAATGAATATAGTGGGCGGTGTAATCACAGCGTGCTATCGAATGTATCGACCGAATGAAGCGGTCGGTTGCATCTAAAATGAAGCTCGCCGATTTTTTTAAACGATCACTCGCGCGCAATTCATGATTCAACTGCTTAGTCCCACGACGCATCGCACTTCCAAGCCTGCCTGTCCGGTAACGCAACGGCTCGCTCTATGACATCGTCTGCAGAAGTTTGGCAGTCGGCCCGCACAGGAATATCGGTCGCGACTGCCATCAGAACCGGCCACTTGCCCGCCGCGAGTGCCTCGTGCACTTGCCGCATCACCGCCGATTTCGGACCCAGATCGTCGCGTGCCGGATCGAAGCAAAGTTCAACCATTTTGTCCGATGAGCCGCCCTTCGACAGCGCGCTGGCCAGCAGACTAGGCCGATAACCCAGGGTCGCCGCACGCGTACGAATGCGGTCTCGCGTCGCCGGACTAAGCGGGCAGACGGCCTGATCTAAAGACAGTGCCCGACTCACCGTCGCCTTGGATACTCCACATTCCCGGGCGATGAATTTGATCGAAATACGCGGATACATAGTGCCGTTATCGGCGGTCGGCGGTCGGAATCTTCATCTGATTTTTCGCAACCAACTTCCGAAGACTTCCATCGCCGCGTGTAGTTATAGAATTTGCCGATACCATGCCGCACAGATGTCCGACACCGCTCAACTTCGATCGCACGGGACGTTCACGCCTTGGATGTTCGCGTTGCCAGCGGTTCTCGTGCTCGGGTTGTTCGTCGGCTGGTCTTTTTTGCAGGTCGTGTATCTCTCGTTCACGCGCGTCGATCTGTTTGGCGCCGAAGGTTCCCTCTTGTCGCGTACGCAATTCATCGGGCTCGAAAACTATCGCCGAGTCCTGGGTGGGGAACGGTTCTGGTGGTGCCTGCTCAACTCGTTCATCTATCTTCTGGTCACGCCCGTGATCATGGTCGTCTCACTCGCGGCCGCGCTGACTGTCACCACCGGCCTGCCCGCGCTGGGCAAACTTCGTGTGCTGATCTTCCTTCCCGTCGTCACGCCCACCATCGTCGCCGCCGTCGCTTGGCGGATTCTCTTTCAAGAAGACAGCGGCGTGCTCAACAACACGCTCGCGCTGGTGGGCATCGGCAAAATTCCCTGGCTCAGCGGCTGGCCCTGGGTGCTGGTGACGGCGATGGTCGTCACGCTTTGGAAGGGTTTTGGCTATTTCATGATGATCTTCGTCGCGGCACTCTTGGCCGTCCCGCGAGAACTCGAAGAGGCCGCCACCATCGACGGCGCGAGCCGAGCTCGGCTGTTCTGGCACGTCACCCTTCCCGCCCTCAGGCCCGTCCTGGTTCTCGTCACCGTCATCAGCTCCATCAGTGCACTCAAAGTCTTTGACGAGCTATACGTCACCGTTCGCGGCACGCCCGCTGAAAACCAGACCATCGTCCCGCTCATCTTCGAAACCGCCTTCGACGACGGCGCATTCGGCGCCGCCTGTGCCATTGGTGTGTGCCTCTTCCTCATTCTCCTGGTCTTCAGCCTGCTTCAACTTCGCATCGCAAAGGACGAATAGCGGTCGGCCTCTACCAATAACTGACGCACCCTCTCAGATGAACGAACGATCCCGACCACTTTCGCTGCTCTATTACATCATCGCCGCGATGCTGGTTGTGCTTGCCGTCGGCCCCGCACTCTGGCTTGTGAACGTCGCGCTCCAGCCGATCTCCGTTGGCATCGGCCAGGTCACGCCGCCTTCCAAATACACGCTCACCAACTTCACCGCCGCCCTCGACACCGGGCTGCTTCGTCCGTTTTTCAACAGCATTCTGGTCACACTCGCACAGACGTTTCTCAATGTCCTTCTCGCCGCGACGTGCGCCTATCCACTCGCCCGAATGCGCTTTCGCGGCCGCCAGACGCTCTTTGTCCTATTGCTCGCCACGCTCATGGTGCCCGAGCAGGTCATCACGATTCCGCTTTATGTGACAGTCATCGACCTGGGCCTGGCAGACACGCTGGCGGGCGTGGTGATCCCGTTCGCCGTCTCCGCGTTCGGAATCTACATGTGCCGACAGGCGTTTTTGTCCGTCCCGCTCGAACTCGAAGAGGCCGCCCGAATCGACGGCGCCTCGCCCCTTCGAACGTGGTGGCACGTCATGCTGCCCCTTTCCAGGCCCACACTCGCAACCCTGGCCGTCTTCAGCATGATCGGTGCGTGGAGCAATCTGCTCTGGCCGCTCATCGTCCTGCAAAGTGACCGCCATCACACGCTTCCGGTGGCGATCAACCAACTGCTCAGCGTCTATGCCGACAACGTTCGCCTCGCCTACGCCGCAAGTGTTCTCGCGCTCCTTCCCATGATCGCGGCCTACCTTCTCGCCCAGCGCTACCTCGAACGAGGCATGCTCGCGGGAGCGGTCAAAGGTTGAACGGTCAAAGGATGAAGCTGTGCGCGGCTCATTCACGCACAGTCTAACCGTTCAATTGTTTATAATGACTTCGCCTTTCAAGGGTGCCACAACAACGTAATCGTAACTGTCACGACCAGTTCAGACTCCACAAACCTATGACTTCATGGATGTGGCACCCTGCAACGACTTGAACAATTCAAGCACGCGGCTTTTTTGTTGCGGAATTACTATTCCTTCTTATACGGACAATGCCTGCACCCGCTTCCGCAGCAGTGTCCGCGGTCTAGATGATACTTCGCCATGAACACCCATCGGCCGTTTTCAATATAATAATCTACACCATGAATGAGCACAGCCTGCGACGCAACCTTGGCCGTCTGGCGTGCCTTAGGGTTCGAAGAATCTTTTGAATTTTTCGGCGGGTCGTTCATTTTCTCTCGAAGAACCGATTGTCACGCGGGCCGAAGAAGCCCAGCCGACTCGCGGCATTATCCGCGCCATAAATGTTCACGCGATACGTCCACTCGAACTGTTCACCCGTCACATGCCCATCCACCCAGGCGACATTGGCACTCCCTGCCTGTTTACCCGATTTATGCCGAAAATGCAGGCTGGGCGAGGTTTCGTTCCCCCATGCATCGCGAGGCGGCTCGACGAAGGAATATTCGATCAGCGACGGAAACGCGATCGCACAATCTGCAAAGAAAATCTTCTCTGCAGGCCGAGCAATTTGTGCCTGCCTGGCAGGGACGTTCCCCGCGCGCTTCTCGAATTCCTCGAAGGGCATCGACGCCGCGTTCAGAGCCGGATCTCCGATGCTGCTGCCGACGAATGTCGAATTATAACCATACCCGCCGCACGAGCGTTCAAACCCGGCCGACTCGTCGAACACGAATGATGGACACTCCCTGATTCGATCCGTTTTCAATATTCGATTCAGTGAAGACGACCTGAAGTCAAACGCTCTGTCATTCGCGGGACGGGTGCCGTGCCACCGATGATTGTTGGCCGTATAGAAATCCGTATGTGCGGGCGGAAAGTATGAATCATTGTCGCCTGAATACAGCAGTGCCGACATAGCGATCTGACGAAGGTTGCTCGCACATACGACCTGTCGGCCCGAATCGCGGACTCCCACCAAGGTCGGCACGAGGAGCGTCATCAGCATCGCTATGATGCTGATGACGACCAGGAGTTCAACCAGTGTAAAGCCCCGGAGGTTAAAGTCCCGGAGGTTAAAGCCTACGAGGTTGTAGCCCCTGCGTGTGAATGCCTTATTATTAAGTCGAATCATTCGCATGAATTATCTCCTTCTCCGCACGAGCGGAAGTGCCATCACCAGCGCGGCCAGCATCATCGGCTCTGGAATGAGTTGCAGATTGTCGATCGCGACATACGTCGGCGTGTTGATTCCGAACGTGCCCACATCACTCG
>JBBQKP010000243.1:0-4661 GCA_038326995.1 Tepidisphaerales bacterium | reverse complement strand
GATCGCGGTCGCGGGTGAAAGCGCGGGCGGCAACCTCGCAACGGTCACCGCCATGAAAGCAAAACAAAATAATGTGCATTCGCCGGTTTTTCAATTGTTGATTTACCCATTGGTCAGCGACGATCAGACGACGGAATCTTATAAAAAATTTGAGAACGCCAAGCCACTGAACAAGGCCATGATTTCGTGGTTTTCCAAGCAGTATTTCTCCAGTGCGGCAACCGCAGCCGATCCGTACGTCGCGCCGCTCAAGGCGACGCGAGAGCAACTCATCGGTCTTCCGCCCGCGTTTATCATCACCGCCGAGATCGACCCACTTCGCAGTGAGGGCGAAGCCTACGCCAAAGCGCTTAAAGACGCGGGCGTCGCCGTCACGTACAAAAATTATCCGAATGTGACGCACGAATTTTTCGGCATGGCGCCGGTGGTTGAAACCGCGACCGAGGCTCAGGCCGACGCTGCTGCAGCGCTCAAGGCGGCGTTCGCAAACGTCAACGCGAAATGAGACCGCTTGGGAATTAGAGATGTTAAACATCAATGTCGACTGGCCACGAAAAATTTAATTTCGATAACCAAAAACAACCACGGCGCAGACATTTCAAATACATCGTTAAGGTGGGTCGATTCGTAAACTTTCAGATTGGATTGGCGATGAAGTTTGGGACACAGTCGGCGACGGAATTTGGATTGGCTTGTCTATAGGCAACTTCTCGTAACCAATGACGATACCGGCCTCGGTGAAGATCGACCAGTCGTAGCGCGTCCTGTAACCCGGCCTGTCCATGGGATGCTTGTAATAGATCTGGTAATCAAGTTTGCCATTCTTGTCGACGGGTCGGCTGGAGGTAATGAGAAAATAGTGCGGAAGATCGGGCAGAGGTCGACCTCTACTAGGCCACGCCGAGACAGTGACCCAGTTCGGGCGGTAGAGAGTCACAATCGCGTTGTCGGTGGGTTCCTGGGTGACGACCGGTATCGCGGGCTGTTCTTGCCCCAGTTGCTGTAATGCCGGCCAGAGTTGTTCTTCGAACCGCGGGTTACGAATATGCTCGATCGAAAAGATGAGCCCAGCGACGGCGGTTGCAACAAGTGGAATCCATCCGCACCATCGGAACAGTCCTCGTCTCCATTCAATGCGAAGCGCTTCTGCGCCGTAGATCGAAAGCAGGAACATAACAGGGAATAGAAAAATGATCAGCCTCGTGCCCTGAAACGGGTAGACCCGCGTCAGGCCTGCCAGGAGCATGAGCACCAGGGGCGCGACCAACGCCCCCATAATCGCCCACTCCTGCCTGCGCCATATCGCGATGACGCCGATGATCATGGGCGGAAGCAGGCCGAAGCTGAACGGCCGAACCGGATACGACAGCACGTCGACGCACACGTCGGTGAGCCACAGGAACAGCGGCACGGGCAGATACGACTGCGGGAAGCCGCCGTTATCGACCCAGAACGCATTGAGGAACGGGTCTCTCTGAACGGAGATGTTGACGAAGTACAGAAGCGAGAACGACGCGGCAAGCATCGCATTCGCCAACGTCCAGCGCCTGATGAATCCGGACTCGCGCCGGAACTGATACAACATGCCCAGGCTGATCGGTGCGAGCAGAAACACCAGCGGGTGCGACGCCCACATCAGCACTGCACCGACGACTCCGATCACGAGTATCCATCGCCCGCCCTGCGCAGCCGGCCTTCGCGCGGCCAGCAGGCACAGGCCGATCATGCCCAGGGCGATCAGGCAATCCCACGAGTACTGTTTGGTCACGTTCGCATGAAATATCAGCCGGTCCGAAAACGCGAACAGCGCGACCAACCCAATCGCACCGATTCGCCCGAGCGCTCGCCAGCCGACCCACGCGGCCAGTGGAAGTGTCAAGATCGACATCACCATCGCGGGCAGCCGCATCATCGGTTCGTTCAAGCCCACACGATCAAACAACAGCTTGATGGTCGCCAGGAAAATCGGCGGGCCCGCCTGAGTTGATTCGACCGCATTCAAAGGTCCCGTCAAAAGACGAGAAAGATCGAACGCCCGCATGTTCAAAAGCAAGAACGCTTCGTCGCACCAAAACGTCTGCCCTCCACTCCATCGGTTGATCCGGAAGAAGACGCCTACTCCAATCAGGACGGCCAACACGATCAATGCAAAAAGCGACGAAACGCGCCCCGAGTCGGCAGGATTTGTTAAACGACCCGCGACAGTTTTCGAGCTCGTCAAAACCCGGACGGGTATCAACGAGTCGGGGCGATTTTCCATTCGCTTGGCCCCGAAGATAGAAAGGTATTGATGAGAGCGCATGGCACTTAGTCCTTCTAACCGACCGACCTATTGACAGGCAAATGCACCATCGACGCGTCCGCGACCATTGACCAACGCATCGGCGTATTAAGTTCGTACGCCCTCACCAGTCGCCGTCACCACTCGTTGTCACCAGTCGCCCACGCCTTGCTCGACCGCGCAGGCAGTTCACACGTTTGCGCGATTTTGCGCCGATCTACCCCCATTCGCCCCCATTCACCCGAATTTTGCACCGATTTACACACCTTCGGCGGGGCTGCTTTTCTCCCATCCCTCGCTCCATCTCCCGGCCGTCACTCACCTTACGTCGCCGTCACTCACCCCGGCCGACGCGAAATGCGCACATTTGAGATCGCATTTGTGTTCCGCCGCAGGTTTCAAACCCGTATCGACGCACTATCCCATTCGCCCATCAGCGCTTCGTTACGAGCGCGCAAACCCGAAGCGCCTTCAGCGGAGTTGACGCAATATTAAACGAGCCGGAAGCGTAAGCGACGGTTGACGTAGGCGGGTGACGCAGACAGGTGACGCCGACGGGTGACGCCGACGGGTGACGCCGACCCTACGCACTCCGAATACGGAGCTGTGCCGCCTGCCTTAGACTTCAACTGTTCTGGCCTCATCATCGACCAACTTCGCAATTTCGTGATCACTCAATCCGCACGCACGCAGAATCAAAACCATGTCGTCCCACGCAAGGCTTCGGAAAGTGCTCAAATTCCCAGGTTTAAAGGCCGGTAGATCGGTGAGTTCAGGGTTAAGTGCGATCAGCTCTACTCTCAGCCGGGGTCTCATGAATCGGTGCAGGCGTCCGAGCACAACGAAAGGATCACCGGCCTGTGAATCTACCTCAAGCACCTTACACAGGCCGACGATGTGCTTTCGATCAGATTGATAGCAGATTACCCGATCGTGAACCGCGATATTGCCGAGCTTGCGTCCATCTTTTCCCTCAGCCTGTCCGAAACTGCGGATCGGCAAGTGTTTGGCGAGCGCCGTCGCCCAGTCGTGTTCGACGCCGGGACGAACCGCGTCCTTTACATTCCACTTTGCGATCCAAGCATTCATTTGTTCATCACTTCCTGGGCTGAGCCTGTCGAAATCACCACGATTTGGATCTCGTCATCTGTCAGCCCGTAGAGCTGGTAGATAAGCTCGTACATCTGCGGGCGAAAGGGCGAAGCCTTTCGCGTCGTGGCGTCACTCTCCCGCTGGATCTGAATAGACCGTCTGTTCCTATTTCTGCAACATCACACGCCTTCGAAATAATCTGTATCAAGCTTTTTGACGACGTAAGTCTTATAGTCGGTCACGCCGACTCCATGATCAATCATGAAATCTGCCAGTTGGTTGCCGTCAATGAGGACGATGCGAAAGTGGGCCTTATTTGCCGCGTCGCGGGCGCCGGAAGTGAAGCCTCCGCTGGTAATGAAAACTCCCTTATTGGCTTTATGTTCACCCAGCGATCCAACAAACTCGCGAATCGCGCCAGGTCCGATGTCTGCTTCGTGTCGTTTGGCCTGCACATAGACCATATCCAGCCCGAGACGATCTTCCTTTATCACTCCGTCGATACCGCCGTCTCCGCTCTTTCCGACGACTTGCGCGGCATCGAGTTGCGATCCACCGTAGCCCATGGAAACGAGCACGTCGACAACCAACTGCTCGAAACTCTTAGGCTTCATGGCTCGCACACGCTCCAGGAGTTCGTCGGCCACGCTCTCGCGCAGCTCTCTGTAGCCGGCTTCGACAAGTTCCAGCGGCGTGAGCGATGAATCCTTCGCCTCTACCTCAGCTTCTGAATTACTACCCGACGCGGCCGCAGTGTGCTTCTTGTTCTTGAATGTAAGAAACTCTTTGAATTGGTTAAGGAACTTATTATCAATTCGCTCTGGATTCTTGTTCAGAATCTCGGCCCCGCGCGGACCAATCTTGAATCGCCCGCGCGCGGTTTTCTCCAGGATTAAGCTCTTAGTGAGATAAGTCAGAGCCCACGAGACGCGATTTTTAAACCGCGTCTGTGTGCCGCTCGGCAGTATGATTGCGCGGTCGCTCTCGCTTATGCTGAACTGGTCTGCAAGCGCATCAATAGCATCCGTTATCTTGTGTTCTTCACCGTCGGCGGCAAGTCGCACGAGAGGAAGCATGAAGTCTTGGTAGCCGGGAATTGCCATGTGTGTTTTCAGTCAGCATGTGATCCCAACTTTCTCCCTCTACATGGCATCCATCACGCTAATTGATGGACCAAAACAGCGGAGAGGGAGGGATTCGAACCCACGCTACGATTGCTCGCAGACCGGTTTTCGAAACCGGCGCATTCAGCCGCTCTGCCACCTCTCCGGGTGGAGGTAAGAACATA
>JBBQKP010000242.1:0-4686 GCA_038326995.1 Tepidisphaerales bacterium | reverse complement strand
ATACCCACGAGCGCGCGAATTCGATTGGCGCTAAGCCCGCGGGTCAGAGCGTCGATGATCGGAATCCCGCCCGCACAGCTCGCCTCAAAGCCGATGACCTGTCCGCTTGTGCGAGCAAGAGCAAAGAGCTCCGGACCGGCTCGGGCGAGGAGGCTCTTGTTGGCGGTGACGACGGATTTATTTTGTCGCAAGGCGCGTTCAATGTGTTGACGCGCGAGCGTCGTGCCGCCGATGAGTTCGATGACGATTTGAACTTGAGGGTCGTCGATCGCGGCGTTCGCATCGCTATGGATGTTCAGCCCGCTCGGCAGGCCGGGTCGCTGTCGCGAGACATCCTTGACCACGACGTGCCGCAGCTCGACAGGTCCGCCCAGCCGCGTCGCAAGGTCGCTCGCCCGCATCGCAAGCAGCTTCGCAACTCCGCCGCCCACGACGCCGCAGCCCAGCATGGCCACGCCGATCGGCTTGCCCGCAAGCGTTTTGTCACCTGGCGCATTATTCATCACCGGAAAGTTATCGTGGCGATCGGAGAAAGACGAGTCTTGCCGATTCGTTAAACCTAAGCAGAGAAATCGGGCGCGGGTGCGGTGCGGGCGAGCTGCTGTGCGAGTTTTGCGAGCTCCTGATGTGCGCCCTCACACGCGGGATCGACGCGAAGCGTCTCTCGGTAGAGTTCGATCCTGCGAAGCGGATCAGTCTCGATGCGAGCGCGGTTGAGATACGGGGCGTGAAGACGTTCCCAGATCGACATGACAAACGCGAAGGTGTCATTATCGCCTTTCGCTTTCGGGCGCGGAATGTCGCTCGATTTAAGCACGAACGCGCCGATAGAGAGGGCGGATTCGATTTCTTTCAAGCTGCTTGCCGAAGTGTTCGGCCTGAATCTCGCTTTCTCATCAGGAAGAAAGGCGACGTAGTAGCAATCGGGCCCATGATATCTTTTGCAGATGAACGTCTCGGCATATACGTGATTTGCGCGAAAGAGTGTTCGATAGTCGAGTGAGCCGCGCGGGCCGTCGAAAAAGCCGAAAGCAAACTGGCCGAAAAGAGATTTGATCGGGTCGTCCAGGCCTTCGGGAATTTCTTCCACGCGATCCACATCAGATTCTGAAAAGGCGTGGAGATCGAACATTCCTTCGCCGCACCGCTGGCGAAACAATCGCCGGGCCTCCTGCAGAGGCATGTAGAGCCGGGCGAGCGTGTCGAAGTCGCGTGCCTTGAATGCAACGGACTCCGCCCAGGCCAGCAGTTGGATGGCGTGCACGTAATCGCACGCGAGGAGGTGTTGCTGCCCGCGGTCACAAAGCTGCTGGAGTTCTTCTCGAGTCATACGAAGACGAGTGTGAATCGTCACGCGTCGATTGTCGAGCAAGCGGAAAGAAATTCAGGTCGAGATGCGATGTCGAGTTCACCTGGTCGTCAGCCGCTCACGCACGGCGGCACGCCGTTCGCGCCAGTCGGAGTCGTCAACGAGCTTCGCCGATGTGTTGAGGCTGAGCCACGTCGCGGCGGGTCGGTCGGCCAGGAGATATTCTTCCGCCAACGCCTCCTCCATGCATTTGGCGCGTAGCGAAGGTGCACTCAGCGCAGCGATAACTTCGCCGAAGTAAGGCTTGACGGCCGAATCGACATTGATGGTCGGTGAGTCGAACCGCGTCGCGTCAATTCGCGCCAGCAGACCCGCCGTCACATACCACTTCGCGGCGTGATGCAACTCGCTCATAACCGCATACTGCCTCGCCAGCGCATACGCACCGGGAAAATTCTCGTGCGCGACTCGAAGTTCGAGCCACGCAATGACCGCGTCACGCTCGCCCGCAGGAATGTTCTGTGCGTTATCGAGCACGGCCTTTCTAATATCGGTCCACTTTTCGTGGCCTTCGAGATCATTGAGTTTCGACACCACGATGCTCGTGAATTCTGCGGGAGTGGTCTTGCGGCTTGCCAGTTGCTGCGTCTGAATGTCTGCGGAAACCCGGGTCGCATGATTGTGGACAACCTGATTTTGCGGATCGCCACCTTGCGACGTATCGGCCTTGGCAGATGAGGGACCGGTTGTGCCATCTAATTGCGTAAACACTACCGATCCGGCCACAACGATCGACATTCCAAACGCCAGCCCGCGGATCGTTTTCTTGCGGTTCTTCTTCATACGCATGACATCGCATTGGTTACTGCGTGAGACAACTCAATTCAGGCTCACGTCAATTTCGGTCCAATCAGCCTTGATGTTATCGGTCTGGCGAAATGGTTTTAAAGAGCCGCGCACGAAAGGAAGCGGGCATGTCTTTTCTACGCACGAAGAATAATCAGTGACCGCACAATTACGTCTATGACGCGCACCCCAAACCCGCTTACTACGTGCGCGGCTCCTTTAAAACGTGGCAGATTTCTGTCTGATAGGAATGTGTTAAGGCTAGAACCGGAACTCCAGGCCAAGTCGGCCGAAGAAAGAACTGTCGAGTTCGGCGATCTTGCGCGATTCGCGTGTGTCGAAGCCGACTTCGAACTCTTGACCGAACGCCACACCCCCGGCCGCGACAAAACTGAACCGCTCGTCGATCGTGCCGCGAACACCGAGTTCCGCCCGATTCTGACTGAAGAAGATTCGGTCCGTATTGTCCTGGAGCTCATCCCAGTGAAACGATTTGTTCTTGCTCGAAAGCCCCGCGAAGACGCCAAAAGTTTCGTTGATAGCGTAATCGACCGTGCCGTTGAAGTTGTCAGGGATGGTGAAAGTCACGTCGAACGTCCACTTGCCGTCGGGCTTGTAGCGCACGCTGGAGAACGGGAAACCGATTGAGAAGGTCAGCTCGTCGGAGTATCGATTCGTATATTGAAAACCGGGCAAAGGAACATCGGGCAGGATCGATCGATTGCCGTCGTAATTAAGCACTAAACCGACCGTTTGCTTCTCGTCGATGGTGTAACCGACTGCGAGATCGGCCTTCCCGTATAGCCCGTTGCCGTCGTGAAAACCGTTGACGCTGGCAAAGCCCACGCCCAGCGCGATGCCCGCGACCCACTTGTCGTCATTCAGGATGCCCAAAGATACGCCTACGGATGCGTCGTTGAACTGGCCGGGTAGGAGAGCGTCGTCGTTGCTAAGGTCGAGCACGAACAGATCAAACCCCACGCGAGGCTGTGCTTTCTGAATACCCTCTGTGATAGCGCCCAGTCTAAACCGGGCGCGGCCTGAGGCTTCGTAAATCGTCATTCCCACATCGTTGGGCGAGCGATCGATGTCGGTATCGCCGAACTGGGCGACATCAATGTTCAACCTATAGTTCTCGGGCTCGGGAAGCGGCTCCAGCAGCAACCGCGGCCCCGTCTGTGCATGAACTGCGGCGGTGAAAAGCAGGGGAAAGATCGAAATCGAAAGCGCTGTGGTTTTTTGTTTCATCCGTGAGTTTCCTTCTGGGTAAAGTTTCGCCGCGATGATAGCACGCACGAGCGAGATGTCACTCCAATTAATTACACAAGTCTCCAACGCGTCTATTATCCGTCTATGGATTCTTCCAAGCGAGTTTTGATTACCGGTGCGAGCGGATTCGTCGGGCACGCCGTCGTGTCACATTTACTGCGATCCGGGCACAACGTGACGGCCCTGATTCGCTCACGCGAGCCGAAAATAACTCACGAACGACTTCGTATCGTCCGGGGCGACTTATTCGACGCATCCGCACTTCAGGACGCGACGGCAGGGGTTGATGCGGTCGTGCATCTTGTCGGCATTATTTTTGAAAATAAACGGCGCGGCATCACCTTCGAACGAATTCACGTCGAAGGAACGCAGTGCGTCCTTGACGCGGCGGTCAGTGCGGGCGTCAAACGATTCGTGCACATGTCGGCCCTGGGCGCCAAAGCGGGAGCGCCGGCGCGGTATCAGCAGACGAAATTCGCGGCAGAGCAGTTGGTGCAAACGGCCGGACTGAAATCTCAATTGGCATGGACGATTTTTCGCCCCTCGATGATCATCGGCAAGGAAGGCGATTTCACGAAGCAGATCATTTCCTGGGCGAAGGGCGGGGCCGTGCCCTGGCTGTTCATGCCGTACTTTGCGAAGGGTGTTTTGGGACGCGGCAAGTCGACTCTCGTGCAGCCCGTGAGTGTGGAGGATGTCGCAGATGCGTTCGTGCGATCGATTGAAACGCCCCGAACCCGCGGGCGAATTTACAACGTGGCCGGGCCTGTCGAAATGACCTGGCCCGAGATGTACCACGCCATCTCGAAGCGCGCGACGGGCTCGACCAAGCCCGCACTGGGCATTCCACTTTGGTACGCGGGATTGCTGGCGCGAGTCGTGCCGGGTTTTTTGTTGCCGTTCAATCTCGATCAAGTCCGCATGGCCGCTCAGGACAATGTCGGCGACATCGTCGAGCTGATCGAAGATCTTGACTGGCACCCGCGGCCGCTTGAGGAAATTGACCTTGGTGTCAGTTGAGTAAGTGATGATCTGCACTCGATCTTGATTTACTACATGAACCGGACGCATGTCGCATCGCGTGACGTCAGGTATAGTGCGATGATGGAATGGTTTCCGACCGAATATTTCGACATTTCTTCGACAACGGGCGCGGACATTTTGCCCGGCGCAATTTGGTTTGAATCGCCCACGCGCGGCAGTCGCGTGCGCGATCGCATTGATGTCGGATCGCTTTCATTTAATCACTGGCTCACGGCCGA
>JBBQKP010000241.1:0-4692 GCA_038326995.1 Tepidisphaerales bacterium | reverse complement strand
ACGGGAAGTTGAACTTCAGTAGACACTATTGGTTTATCGGCAAAACAAGTTAAGGAGTGAAGCGGAAGTCGCGAGCTTGATGGGGTCGGATTTTTCCCCACTCGATCGACATACAGGAAAACGGCGTGACAAATTGTGCCCTACTGCTGCCCTGCCACCTCAAAATTAACGGTTTGCGGTGTTTCACCAACGGTCTCACCAACGCTCATTTTCTTAATTTGGCGCGCCGGGCGCTCATTTTCGCGTAGCCGCCAGCTTGCTGGTGCTTTGATGGACTCGACTTGCACAGCAAGCGCCAGCAAGCTGGCGGCTACGCACGGGAAAGAGAGGACCTTTCAACGGATCGCACCACCGGTTTAGCCTGTCGTCGCCTGTCCTGTCGCTCACCCGTTTTCGTTATAAATCGTCGAGTCGTTTGTGCCATCAAACACATCGACAATTTTGAGTTTGAGACGTGACAGAATGCTAAATATTTACGCCGCTTCTCGTCCTTCCATCAGCGCACTCAAATACTGCTCGAACTGCTCACACGACGCGTGCCACGTGTTCTCCTGGGCGATCGCAAACGCCTGATCCGACATTATTTTCCACTGTGATTGTGACATCCGTGCCACCCGCTCGATCGCCTTCGACAAATCCATCGGGTCTTGCGGCTTCACCAGAATGCCCCCGCCGCCTGCCATCAGGTCCGGCGCAGCGCCCGCGGGCGTCGCCAGAACGGGCGTTCGGCACGCCATCGCTTCCAAGATCGGCAAGCCAAACCCTTCGCTACGCGACGCGAACAGCCACGCATCACACGCGGCATACAGGTCGCGCAAATGCTCCTGCTTCGGCATGCTCTGATACACCGCGCCGGGCGGCAGTGGCAATTCTTCCGTCGGCTCGGCCTCAAGACCAAAGCTCACAAGCCTCAGCCCCGACACATTTCTCGACGCATTGCTGAACGCCTCGAGTGCTATATCCACGCCCTTGAAATTCGCCTTGCTGTACATCAGGCCCATCGTCGGCACGATCTGCTTTTCACGCTCGGCCGCGAAAAACTGCGTCGTATCCACGCCATTGGGAATGCACTTCACGCCCGTCACGCCGTAACGATCCTCGCCAAGCTCTGCAAGCCACCGCGCCACCGCAACCCGGTGCAGCGGCAACCTCCACGTCGCCTCCACACGCTCGATCGGCTGATACGCGATCTGCGTCTCATCGTGCTGAATCAAATGCACACGTTTGCCTTTGCGAGGCGAGAGCCTCGCCACCCACTCGGCCGTCTCCCACCACGTCGCAATCACCACATCCGCGTCGGGCAAATCCGCATCCTCCACCGGCCTGAACCTGTCCAGAACGCGGTGCTCAACCCGAACCTTATCGAAATGGCTCGGCCCGATCGCGGGCCTGTGCACCGGACGACCCAAAAGCCAGTTTTTCACCTTCTCACGCGGCGTGAAATCCAACTCGGGCGTCGAAATCACAAAAACCTTGTGACCTCGAGACCTCAAGTGCTCGGCATAGATCGCACACACGCGAATGCCGCCCGCGAGACTGGCCTGTGGTAAAACGAACGTGACTCTCATAGGGCTCCGCACAATCTACTCTCACCCGACTTCTCTCACCAGATTCCATCTGTCTATCGCCGCGTTTTTCCAAGACATCGATTCGGTGCTTCGTTCCGAACTTCGCATCCTACCCACGCCCGGCGGGCTTCAGCAATAGAGACGCCACGCTTCGCCAGGTTCTTACTCCCAGCACATCACACCTCAGTGCCGACAAACCCTGCCGAATCGCCCGGCCCTTCTGTCCTTGTGCGTGCAGCTTCCAGGCCGAGCCCAGAAGTAAGTCTCGCATTTCTGACCGCGTATCCAGCACACGGGTATCGATCTCTATCGGCAGTTCGGCCGCCTGATCTCGATCCAAATCGTCCCATCCGCGTGATTGCCTTTGCAATTGAAACGTCCGGGCCTGGGCTTCGAGCCACTTCCGCTGGCTGCTGGGCTGTGTGTGCGTGATCGATTCGCCGTGGAGGCGATATCGATAGCACTTCCTGGGTTCGTACCAGACCGTGCTAACTTCGTTTTTCGTGTTGTCGGGGTCACGCTGAAAATCCCCCAGGCGAAGCTGAAAATCCCCCAGGCGAAGCTGAAAGTCGTTGTCCTCGGTGCCGATAAAGTAAGGCCTGAACCCGCCCAGCTCACGCATCGCCGACATCCGAACCAGAAACGTGCACAAATGCGTTCGACCCACGCCCGCGCGAAGCTCGTGAGTAATCGACTCCGACACGCCCGACCAGCGCTGCTCAGCAATCAGCTTGCCCGTGGGCGTCACATGAACATAGCTTCCACAGACCGCGATCAAATCAGAACGCGTTTGCAGAAGAAGCAGCTGATGCCGCAGCCGATCGGGTTCGTAAGTGTCGTCGGCGTCGCATCGGGCGAAATAGTCGCCTTGCGCGACCGCCAGCCCGGCATTGAGCGCGGCCGCGATTCCCTGCTTCGGCCCGGGTATCAGCTTGATCCGCGGATCGCTTGCGCCTCGAACCACCCGGGCCGAGTCGTCCGTCGAGCCGTCGTCGACCACCACAAGCTCCAGATCGACGCCCGGCTGAGCCAGCACCGACGCGACGGCCTCCCCGACGTATCGGGCGGCGTTTCGCATCGGCATGACGACGGAAATCAGGGGCATTGAATTAGTATCGACCAAAACACGAACTAAGTGACATCTAAAGTGACCGATGATGGCGACGGACGCTCACCGTTGAACTATTCACATTTTACGAGTCGAAGAAGTTCATATCCTGAAACTCACACGAACATGTCCTCAAATCGATTCGTAAACTTCCTGTAATCGTCGCACCATTAATCGTGTATCAAATCGTTCGACCGCGAATTTCCGACCCCGCTCGCCCATCGACCGACTAAGCTCTTTGTCTCCCAATAGCAATCGCAGTTTTTCTCCCAATACCGCCACATCGAACGGCTTGACTGCGAAGCCCGTCTCGCCGTCGATCAGCCCTTCCGCGTTGCCGTCAATGTCGTACGTCACCACCGGGCACAGCGCGAGCTGCCCCTGCGGGATCGCCCGGGCCAGGCCTTCGCGGCGTGATGGGTGAACGACAATATCCAATGCGTTCGTCAATTCCGGAATTCGCGTGGGCGGGACCAAACCGGTGAGGATGAAGCGGTCAGCAAGGCCCAGGCCGGCGATTTTCTGCTCGAACTCGCCGCGGAGAATGCCGTCGCCGATCCAGACGAAACGCAGTGCGGGGAACTTTTTGCATAACTCGGGCGCTAGCTGAATCAGGTCGTCGTGTCCCTTCATATGGAACAGCCGCGCAATCGTGCCGACGGCCACGTGCTCTGGCGAGAGGCCCAACTGCTTTCGGATGACCTCTCGCGAAACGGGCGGCTCGATGAACGGCCCGACGTCCATGCCGCTGTGCACCGTCACATATTGCTTTGGCTTGCCGATGTTCGACGCCAGAGATTGTGTTGCCATCGCCCCTGCGACGCACACGATCTTGTGCGTGATCGGCGCGGTCTTGCGCTCCAGCGTCTTGTAAAAATTATTGACCATAGCCCGCGGCGAGGCGGTGAACGCCAGCCCGTGAATCGTATGCACAACCCGCGGCACGTTCGCGCCCCGCTCCCTCGACTTGTGTGCCGCCCACCGTCCGACGATGCCCGCTTTGCTGCTGTGCGTGTGAACGACGTCGGGCCTGAGCTCGCGAAATCGCCGGATGAGGTGAGTGTAGGTGTGCCAATCCTTGAGCGGCAAGATCGAGCGGCGCATGTCGTCCAGCAGTTCGACGCGGTAGCCGTACGATTGCGCCCGCTCGAGCAATGAGCCCTCGGGCCCTTGCGGCGGGCCCGTGATGAGCGTCACCTCGTGCCCCGCGTCGTGCTGGCCCTCGCAGCTGAGCAGCGTGTTTTCCTGCGCCCCGCCGACGATGAGCCGCGTGATGACGTGAACAATCTTCATGCCCGCGAGTGTAAAGTCGCGAAGGCAAATTCGTTAGTGCAACAGCACAACACTCTCCTGCGACCCGTCCGCACGCGACCTGTTCATTCTACTGCAGTCTGCGATCGATTAAAGGAGCCGCTTCGTGCGCGGCTCTTTTTCGAACCTCAGATATAAAAGCATTTTTAACTGACCGGCACAATACAGGCTCATTCGGATTCTTCGTCTTCGCGCAGGCGATATCCCACGCCGCGAACGGTGTGCACGAGCCACGCGGAGTCGCCGAGCTTTTTCCGGATGGACGTGATGTGAACGTCGATCGCGCGGTCGGTGACGAACACGTCGGTGCCCATGGCCTTGTCCATCAACTGATCTCGCGTCAGCACTCTGCCGCGTGCGCCCACCAATGCCGACAGCACCTTGAACTCCGTCAATGTGAGCTTGGCGATGTTGCCTTCGATGACGACCTCGTGCTTGCTGGTATCCATCTCCAACGGACCGGCCCTCAGGATGTTCGAGTCGCCACTCGATTGTCCCTCGCGCCTTCGCAACACCGCCGCCAGTCGCGCCAGCAAAATTTTCACGCTGAACGGCTTGGTCACATAGTCATCCGCGCCCAATGTCAGCCCGACGACGACGTCGGTCTCTTCGCCCTTGGCGGTGAGCATGACCAGTGGAATGCCCTCGGTTCTGCCGTCGGATTTGAGCCTTCGCGTGACTTCAGTTCCGTCGATCCCGGGCAAC
>JBBQKP010000240.1:0-4693 GCA_038326995.1 Tepidisphaerales bacterium | reverse complement strand
CTCTGACGGCTCATATAAAATGCAACTTTTTTATTCGCTGAACGACGGCGCGTTGGTCTATTCGGTGACGGAACTGAGCGGGATGGGAATGCGTATCGAATACGAACTCGTCGGCCGGGAATAGACGGATCGCGGTCACGCATGCCGCGCGTCACTCCTCAAGTCGCTTAAGTTCCATGCCGTCGATCTCCGGCACGGACCCGCCCGCGATGCCTTGCAAATCGCCGTACAGGCCCGTCGTCGCTTTCATCATTAACTCGAGTTGCTTGGAACGTTTGCTCCACTGCTTCTCGATGGCGATTCGTTCTTTGGCAAGATCGTCCTGCATGACCGTGAACGCTTCGACGACCGCGCCAATGCGCTGCCGAAACGCGTTGCCCGTGATGTACTGGTAGACCATTTCGGCGTTGGTCGCCTGGCCTTGTGACGACGTTCGTGCGGCCGCCAGTTTGAGCAGGGCGTCGCGCAGCATCATCGCCACTGGCAAACTAGCGCGCGGGTGAACGACCCACACGCCGTCGCGAAGGTCAAACACCTCGACCTCTTTCGGCAGTGCGAACGAGACAATGACCGCGACGTCCGCCTTGGCAATTCCCTGATCATAACGCAGTTTGGTAAGCCAGCCGTCGCTCCATGATTTCGTGCGTTTGAATTCCCAGATGATCGTGCCGCACGCCTGTTGCTGGGCACTGGTGATGGTGTGGAGGCAATCGCCGCCGTGCTGACCCTTGGCGACAGGCTCGATGGTGTCGAACGGAAACTTTTCGCGCAGCATCCCTTCGAGCTGAAGTTCGAGTGCCTCGCCCTGCGACTGCTGCGAACCTTGTTCGCTCTTTCGTTTCAGCTCGTCGATCGTCTTTTTCATCGAGTCGATCATGTGATCTTTCTCATCAAACTTGAGCGACATCTGTTGCTCGACCTCGCGCCGGGTCTTTTCCTTCTCCAGTCCGATCTGCTGGCTGATGCCTTGTTGAATCGTCAGTTCCATCGCGGCGGTCTTCTCATCCAACTCGCGCTTCGCCTTGATCGCCTCGGCCTGATCTTTCTGCGCCGCTGCGAGTTTGGCGGCGGAATCTTTGCCAAGCTGCATTAGCTCGGCGACCTGAGCATCTCGCGCTTCGATCTGCTCTCGCACGGCTTGCCTTGCCTTTTCACGTTCAACGACCGCGACTTTTCCACGCTCTTCTTCGACCAGCTTCAGCGACTTTACTCGATCCGCTTCGAGCCGAACGGCGAACTGTTTTTCCTGCTCCTTCGAATCGCTTTCAAGCTTTACGCGCTGCTGCGCGATTCGCGCTTCGCGCTCTTCAAACTCTTTCTGCTTCGCCGCAAGCATCGGAGCGGCAAGCGACTCCGTCAGACGAATCTCCGTCTGGCAACTCGGGCATCGAATCGTCGGCTCTGAATTGGATTGATCGTTTGGCATGTGGACTCCTTGTATCATGCGTGAATGTCCAAGAGTGTGCGAGTCTTATTGATTGACGACCAGGAGATTGTCGGCCGCGCGGTCGGGCTGATGATGAAGGACGAAACAGACATTGTTTTTGAGCATTGCCTTGATCCATTGCAGGCGATCGAAGTGGCGACACGCTCTAAGCCGAAGGTGATTCTACAGGACCTGATGATGCTGCAGATCGACGGGCTAACGCTTCTTAAGTTCATTCGCATCAATCCGACGAGACGTGCCGATACCGAGTACTTGATATCGGCGGGCCGATGATCGGTTTGATAACCGACACGCCGTTCGACGCCTTCCAACACGCTCACGCCCGGCAGCGAACTGGTCGTCCTTTCTGATGGACTTTTCGGCAAAGAATCAGATCGAAAAAGCCCGGCGTGGTATCGGGCGAGGTCATGGCCTGCGCGGAAACAAGATTTCGGTGAGTGAACTCGACGAGCTTTCGAACCGCGGGTTTGACGACGAACGTGCCGTCGACTGCGGGGCCGGTGAAATGTTTTTCTGAAATGCGGGCTCGAGCCGGTGTTTGACGAGATACATTTTCTTCGGTCCCAGAACGATGCCGCAAAGCTCGGCGACAAGATCTCCGACCCGAGAAAAGCTTTCGGGCGTGAGCGGCGTCATGGGGTGTTGGCTTTGCGCTTGGCAAGCTCGCGGCGGACGAACAGATCGCATGCGACCGCGATATTTTGCAGCGGATGAATCTCATCGACCACGCCCGCGGCGACAGCACTGCCGGGCATGCCCCACACGATGCTCGTCGCCTGATCCTGTGCGATGGTGCGCCCGCCCGCGCGTTTCACGTGTGCAAGACCGGCAGCGCCGTCGTTGCCCATGCCGGTGAGGATGATCGCCAGAAGTGATTGACCGTAGCAGTCCGCGGCGGAGCGGAAGAGAACATCCGCGGCCGGGCGACATCCATTTTCTGGGGGCAAGTCGGGCAAGCCGACCGCAAGAGCATTTCCCATTCGCCGAACGTTCATGTGTTTTCCGCCTGACGCGAGGTAGATCGTGCCCTGTGCGATGAGCAGCTTGTCGGTGGCCTCGACGCATGGTCGCGCGGTCTGCTTTGCGATGGACTGTGCGAGGCTGGCGGTGAAGCCCGGGGGCATGTGCTGCACGATGAAAATCGGCTGAGTGGGAAAGCACCCGCACAGCGCGGGCAAGAGCTCGGAGAGCGCACGCGGGCCGCCGGTGGAGCAGGCGATCGCGATCGCGGCGACGGGGCTAGTTGCGAACGGGCTTTTACCAGTATTGAGCGAAGAGTTCGCGCGCGTCATCTCGTTCGACGTGCGCTGTTGTTCAGGAGCGCTGGGAAGGTGATGGGGCGCGGTGCGGTTTCGTGACGCGGCAAAGGTGCGAAGCTTGGCGATAACTTCAATGCGAAGGCGCGTTTGCCCGCCGGGGCCGTCTGCGTTAGTGGGTTTGGTTACAAAGTCGAACGCGCCGCGTGTAAGCGCTTTGATGGTGAGGTCGGCGGCCTCGTTGGAGTCGGTGCTGACCATGACGACGGCTACGGGCCGATCCTTGTGGCGAGTGCGGTTGAGTTCATCGATCGCCGCGAACGTGCCCATGCCGTCGAGCTCGGGCATTTCCTGATCGAGCAGCACAAGATCGGCGGAGCTTATCGTAAGGAACTCGACCGCCTTCACGCCGTTGAAAAGCGAGCCGACGACGACGAATTCCGGCAAAGCGCTGACGATCTCCGCGATCGTTCCGCGGAACAATCGAGAGTCGTCCACGATGAGCACTTTGATTCGATCAGTCACAGCGTGAGTGTGAGGAATTGACTCGACATCGCAAGGACTCTGCTCTGATTACTCGCCGCTCATTTTGAATCTGACACTGATTTCTTCAAGCCGTGAGGCGATGTGAGCAAGCCTGAGTGCGGCGTCTTCTGCGCTTCGCCCGGACTGCGGGGCGAGTTCAATTATTTCGCTGGGGACGACGAGGAAGCCTTTGCCGGCTTTGTCCGCACTGATCGCACTGATCGCACTGATCGCTTTGATCGTCGCGTTTAGAACGAGCAGGTCGGTCAGCAGCGCGATCATAATAATGATCTTACTTACCTTGTTGATGTCACGCCCGGACGACTCGAGCTTCCGAATCGTCGTACCTGCTTCGCGGGAGGGTTTTCTATGCGAGTTAGGAATTCCGAGCTTTCGCCGGCGTTGATTAAGAACGCGATTAACTTGCCTGAAAGGAGCGGGCAGTTCCTACAGAGCGTGTGAAATTTTTTGATCGCGAGCGAGCCGAAAAGACACGATGCTTTTGATCGAGTGATCTGCTTTACCATGGCCAACACGTAACACTTCAGCCGTTTGCAGCGAATCGCATTTGTTCGGACGTTTTGGGTGCAACGACTTGTATACAAGTCTTGGTGGGCGCGAGTAGTCGAATCGTGTGCACCTTTTTAGCGCATCACGACTTGCGTACAAGTCGTGGCACCAGATGTCGTGAAATTCTGGCATTCGGCTGAAGTGTTACGCCAACACATCGGTGTTCGGGACTTAGTCTTGTTTCAAGAGACGGCAATACGAAGGTAAAAACGGGCATGTTCTTAGTCGAGCTCGCTTGAGAGGAGGTCGAGCATCATGAGTTCATCGTCGCTCTTCAAATGGAGGCATATGGCACAGACGCGAAGAGGTCGTGCCGAATCGCGGTTAGCGGGGCGGCGACGTCCAATCTATTTTATCACCCAGGCGGAGATTGAGTTTGGCGGAGACGCCGACATTCAATTCGATGGCGTATTGGGCCGGCTCAGCGCTGTCGACGCCCGCGAGATTGTGGGGAACCATCTGGTGAATGGAGACAATTTTTTTATCCTTATCGAGGTAGATAATATCGAGCGGAATTTCCGTGTTCTTCATCCAGAAACTGCGCCAGTCTTCAAAATCCCATGCGAAGAGCATGCCGTGATCCAAAGGCATCGACTTGCGATACATCAGCCCGCGAGAACGGTTGTCATCGTTGGCGGCGAATTCGAGGTTGAAGAGTCGCCCGCCGATGGTCGCTTGAACCGTCGGCAAGGGAATGATGCGTGGATCAGAAGGTTGTGAGGTCGACGGACTGGCCGCGGCCGGGATGGAGGGCTTCTGATCGCAAGCGAGCGACGCCAGCAAAATGGGAAACAGGAAGAGACACGTTCGCAGGAGTGTGGGTCGTGATGACGATCTGCCGGTCGAAGTAGTATCGAGTTCGTTCATGGCTTGTTGTCCGGTGGGTCCGAAGGTT
>JBBQKP010000239.1:0-4708 GCA_038326995.1 Tepidisphaerales bacterium | reverse complement strand
GGACGCACTGGAACTGCTCTACTGTTTGGGAATGCGCACGCGTATCGGCGCGGAGCTGATCGCCTGCCCGACGTGCGGCAGAATTCAGGTGGATTTGTTCACGCTGACCCAGCAGGTAAGGCAAAAGCTGAAGGAGGAAATTCGCCTGCCGATCAAGGTGGCGGTGATGGGCTGCATCGTCAACGGCCCGGGCGAGGCGGAAGGCGCGGACGTCGCGATCTTCGCTGGCGATCGCCGCGGCATCATCTACGTGCAGGGCCAGAAGGTTGCGAACGTGCCCGAGGAGGAAATTCTCGAGCGGCTGCTTTTAGAATGCCGACAGTTTCAGGACAAGGTCGAAAAAGGCCAGGCCAAACTCGGCGAGAAAGTCGTGGAGATCATCCCGCCCGACCCGATCGGCGAGCTCGGCAGCGGCTGGGATTTGATCAACGAAGCCAAACGCGGCACGAAGCTGACCGTCGTGAAGTGAAGTGAGGCCACACTTATACTAACCATACTCACACTATTCACACTCTTCACACTCACACTGTGAATTGCGGATGACCCTTCAATCGATACCGCCAATTCGAGTCACTCGACTCAAGTGTTCCACTTATTCTTTCCAGGGCTTTTTGATCCACTCGCGCAGCACTTTCTCCGCCGGCTTGTTTTCAGGGGTGTAAGACTTGTCCTTCTCTCCGCCGTCGCCGACGGTCCATTCCCAGATGCTGAATCCAGCGACATTGGGCTGGCCGTGCCAGCTGAGGAAGAATCCTTCGTAGAGTCGTTTCTGCAATTCCAAGTTCACGGGCAGTTGCGTCTGGGTGTAATCCCAAGGCTCGCTGGCGGCGTTATCCAGGCTGCACCAGCCGACTTCGAGGATCATCAATGGCTTTTTCTGTTCTCGCACGAAGGCGAAAACGTTCTCCTGAATTCGACGCCAATTCGCGGTGATCTCTTCGACGTCGGCGTTCTTGTTCGTGCCGAGTTTCCAATAGCTGTTCATGCCGACGAAATCGAGGCGGTCCCAGAATTTGACGGGCTTGTAATGGTCCCAGTTGGCGCTGTAGGTGATTTGTCCTTTGAATTCGCGCCTCACGAGTTCGATCGTGCGGATCCATTGCGGCAAGTGAGTTTCGGTTTCGGTGCTGACGAGTTCAGAGCCGATGACAAAAACATCCACGCCGTTGGATTGAGAAACCCAGAGGAAGTGGAAGAGCATATCGCGGTAGCTTTCCCACCAGTCGTTCCAGTTGTCGGGCTTGATCGTGCCGCGCCACTCGTCGCCTTTGGGCTTATCGAGCAGGACGAGGGGCATAAAAATGACGCGGAGATTTTTGTGTTTGGCGTAGCGGATCAGTTCGCCGAGCATTTCGGCGCTGGGCGTCGATCTCATGTCGATAAAAATCCGGCTGCTCGTGCCGTTTTCCATTCGCGCATCAACGACGAACTTGACCGTATCGGCCCCGATGTCGGCGATCTCGTCGATCATCTGCATGTACTGCGTTTTGAAATCGGTCCGCTGCATTTGAATGCCGATCGCTCGGAAGGGCAGACCTTGCGCGACGACGGTCGGGAAGGTCGTCGGGCCTGCTGAGCGGGTCGTTTTTTCGCGCGACGCGTCCTGGCTCGACGCCGACAACGCGCAGCCGATCGCCACCACCAACACCATCACGCCCGCAACGATTACTGCTTTTTCAAGGGTTCTATACATAGACGCGAGGATCATACGCGTGAATGGGATTCAATGCCGCGTGTAAAGAAGTCACCGCAAACGGACAAAGCAGACGAAGTCGAACCACCAGTCAGTTGACGCCCGTTTCGTATGCGCCTGCTTCGACGCGTACGACCACGCCGTCACGTCGAACGCTCAACCCGCTACCTGCGGCACCTTCGATCATTTGTTGCTTGGAAAACGGTTCCCTTATCGAGTAGTAGACCTGCTTGCCGTCTCGTCTGCTCGCAATCACATTGCCCTCGCGAAGCAGACCCAGATGATGGCTGACCGAAGGCTGCGGCAAACCAAGCACTTCACACAACCTGCTCACATTCACTTCGCCGGACGAAAGCTGCATCAATATGCTGAGTCGAGTAGGGTCTGCGAGCAACTTGAACAAAGCCGTTAATTTTTCGATGTCAGCGATGGGTGGAGTTGGAAGTGTATTTTGCATGGTCATCATGCCCCTCGAATCGAGTTTAGGGCGTCAAAGGAAAAAAACAATTTCGCGGAGCAACCTGTTGATGAACATCTGAAACCTCGATGAAGAACGTTCGAAAAACGCGATCGTGACGCGCGTCGAAGCATTTCTACCAATCGATCAGCCACTCATCCGTGGAATGGACTCTTGCGCTGTTTGGCGACGGGCTTGACCACTGGCACTTGTATCGCGGGCTTCAAGGGTGCGCTGATCGCCAGGGATTCCAGTGCAGGCGTATCTCGTCGGGGTAAAGTTTTGGGCATCACCTGTCGCTTCGCCTCGGGAGGCGCGGTGCGGGGCGCTTCAAGGCCTGACTTGATGGACGACGCCTCTTCATACATCGCCACCATCTTCGGCAAGACCGCGTCGAGGGAGAACTGCTGCGTGATCATCTCCTCCGCAGCCCGGCCCAGCGGCCTGAACTTCGCCGGGTCGTCCAAGACGTCCAGCGCCTGCTGCGCGAATGCCTCGGGCGAGAAAAAATCCGCGAGTAAGCCGTTCTCGCCGTGTCGAATCACCTCACGCACTGGCGCGGTGTCGCTGCCCAGCACCACTGCGCCGCAGCTCATCGCGTCCATCATGCTCCAGCTCAGAACAAACGGCACGGTGAGGTACATGTGCAAATCACTCGCCGCCATCATTCGCGATAATTCCAGCGGCGTAACCCTGCCGACGAATCGAATCCGCGATAAGTCGTAGGTGTCCTGCGCCAGCGTCCACTCCTTGAAACTCTTCTGACCGATGTATTGCTCGTCCCCGCCGTAGGCGATGCGGTCCGTGCCCGCCACCAAAAAGATCACGTCGTCGCGTGCGTCGCAAATAATTTTCGCCGCCTTCATGAAGATGTCGAAACCCCGCATCGACTCGAACCCGCGCGAGCAGTACGTCACGACGCGCGTTCCTTCGGGAATATCTACGCCCGCAAGTGTCCGCTTGGGGCGATTGCCTATTGCCGGGCGAAGTGTCTCGTCGAATCCGTGATAGACTGTTCGGTCGATTCCGTCGAACAGCACGCGAAGTTTCTCGTCGTACTCTTTAGGAAATCGCGAGTGCTGGAAGTGCGTCGGGCAATAGCCGAGCTGGCAATTCTGCAGGTCCAGAAGAATCATCGCGTTGCGGGCGCGCGACCTGAGAAATTTTTCGTCCTCCATGCGCCAGCCGAGGTCTTTGCGATATTCCATGTCGCTGTCGACGTCGTGCGGGTTGTAGTAGTACTCGAAGAAATTGATCACCGGCACGTCGGGATAAAGCTCGCGAAGGAACAGCGTCGAGCCGAACCCGGAATGGCCGACGATCAGGTCGGGCCGAATGTCTGCCCGGGCCTTGAGTGCGTGATAGACGGCATCGCAATGCCAGACATTGTTCTCGAACGTGCGTGAGCAGAAGTGATTTTGCTTCGTCGCTCCGCCCGTCAGTTTGTACTGAATTTTTTCGATTCCGTTGACGTTTCCCGCGGGCGTTTCCGAGACGAAGGTGCATTGGTAGCCGAGCTTGTCGACCAGGTGCTGGGCGATATGCCCGAACTGTGCGGGAAAGTTCTGGTGAACGTAGAGGACATGCATGGCGAAAGTCTAGCACGGCCGGGCGAAGATTCAGCAGGAGCAGCACGAGCAGGATGGATCAATCGTGGGTCAGGTTGAACGTCCGTATAGCCCCCATGCTCGCGACGCGTTCTGTTTAGGTTCCCGCTACCGCGTTCGCGACCGTTGGGCTATGTTCTAAAGTATGTCACGCGCCCATCTTTCGACCGAGCTTCGCAATCCCGACAGCCTGACCCTGGATTCGATGTCAATCGAAGAAGCGGTTGCGGTGATGAACAAGCACGATGCCGTGGCTCAGCAGGCGGTGGCGAAGATCGCGCCGGAGATGGCGCGGGCGATTGAGATCGTCAGCGGGCGATTGAGTAAAGGCGGGCGTTTGATTTATTTCGGCGCGGGCACGAGCGGCCGCTTGGGCGTGCTGGATGCCAGCGAATGCCCGCCGACGTTTCGGTCGAGCCCCGACATCGTTCAGGGCGTGATCGCGGGCGGACGTGAGGCGATGTTCGTCGCGCAGGAAGGGGCAGAGGATTCATACGAGGGTGGCGCGAAGGATGTCGATTCGCGAAACGTCGGCCCGATGGACGTCATATGCGGCATCGCGGCAGGGGGCACGACGCCTTACGTGCACGGTGCGCTCGCACGCGGCAAGCAGCTGGGCGCGGCCACTCTCTTTGTGACCTGCGTTCAGAAGAACGAAAAAGACCCGGCCGTCGATCTCATCCTTCGCCCCGAGACCGGCCCGGAAGTGCTGACGGGAAGCACTCGCCTGAAGGCGGGCACCGCGACCAAGCTCGTGCTCAATCAACTCACGACACTCAGCATGGTGCGGCTGGGCAAGTGCTACGAGAATCTGATGGTCGATTTGAAGGCGAGCAACATCAAGCTCAGAGAGCGCGCGACGCGGATCGTGATGACGCTGACCGGCTTGGAGTACGACCAGGCGGCGCAACTATTGGTCAGCGCGGGCGATCATGTGAAGACGGCGGTGGT
>JBBQKP010000238.1:0-4797 GCA_038326995.1 Tepidisphaerales bacterium | reverse complement strand
GCTTCGCCTTCGATGATCTGCGCGTCCAGGTCCTTTCTTACGCCCGCCAGCACGCGAAAACCAAGCGACGCCAGATGTGTCGCCGTCGATCGGCCGATGCCGGTGCTGGCTCCGGTTACGAGAACCAGGCCCGTCGCGTCTTTCGCAGAATTGAACATGTGCATTTTCTCCGACCGCAACGTTACTCGATACGAAACTTTAGGGCGTCACTTGGTGACGCTTCTTCCGAAATATTAGTTCCCCGGCGGCAGAGACTGTCGCCCTCCAAAATTTCGGCGCAAGAATTTGCGGCAAGCCGTGTCGGCGGCCGCTATATCGCGCCTAGCTTCACGAGATTTTCGTAACTGATTTTGATCGATTCGAGCGTCGGCTGGCCGTAGCAGTCGTCTTGTTCGACCGCGCCGTATTCGACGCCGATCTCGTTCGCCGTCGTGAGCAGGGCGGCGAAATCAAGCGTGCCAGTGCCGACATTTGCGAACTTGTTGCGGTCGGTCTTTGACACGTCCTTCAAGTGAAGCGCCACCGTCCGCTTGCCGACTTGTTTGAGATACGAGACCGCGTCGACTCCGCCGTGGTTGACCCAGAACAAATCCAGTTCAGCGCGAACGAGTGATGCGTCGGAGTGTTGCCAGAGAATATCCAGGCCGTACTCGCCGTCGTATTTCTCGAATTCAAAGCTGTGGTTGTGATAGCCGATCGACAGACCTAACGGCCGCAGCGTTTTGGCGTGCGTGGTCATCGTCTCCGCGAGTTTGCGATACCCGTCCGCCCCGCGCCACGCCTCGCCGATCCATGGAATCATCAGATGATTGTAGCCAATTGTTTGTGCATCCGAAATGATCTTCGGCAAGTCGCTGTCAAAGTGCTCGGGCGTGCCCGCGTGGGCACCGATTGCGATCAGCCCCGCATCGTCCAATGACTTCTTAACTTCTGAAGCGGTCTTGAGGTTTCCAAAGCCAGCGAGTTCGACGTATTTGTAGCCGATCTTCGCGACCTCGAGCATCGCTTTGGCGAAGTCATTTTCGGTGTGGTCGCGAATGGTGTAGAGCTGGACGGCGATTTTGAGCTTGGACATTTCTGAAGGTTCCCGTAAGTGTGTCGCCGCCGCAACCCGGCGGGTTGCAATCAGGTCGAATCGGGAGCATAATACGCGGCTCGCCGAAAGTCAGGCGAGGCCGGGCAAGTCGCCCGGAAAGTCGGGCGTGTACCGAAGTGGCCAAACGGGGCAGACTGTAAATCTGCTGGCTTACGCCTTCGAAGGTTCGAGTCCTTCCGCGCCCATCGACTGTAAAGCAATGTCTAGCATGGAGTTGCAATAGATTGAAGAATCAGGCAAATCGAGAACGCGGGCCTCTGATTCTTCTACTGCAAGCACTCCCTTTCGGCCCTGTTCTTGTGCGCATTTTGGTGCGCCTTGAAAAAGTGAACGCGACGGGAGTCCGAATGTGAGTCGTTTGGCGGTTTCAAAGTCCGCGTCGTCTACCTTCAGGTAGTGCCTTTGGGCAATCTCTGGCGAATGGCCCAGCATCGCGCTGCTGACGTGTAGCGGCAACACCCTCGCCATGTCGATTGCACAACTCGAGCGCATCGCGTTGAACAGTCTCGGCCAAGGTGCAATGCCCGCACGCTTCAGAATCTTCTCCATCGGCTCGCGGATGTTTCCCGACAGCTTCCTCAACCTGGGGAAGACCCACAACTCGCCCGGCTCGGCCCGCGTATGGGCGTCAACCAATTCCCGCTCAATCACGCCCGGCATCGGCACAACCCGCGTCTGTCCATTGGCGTGATGCGACGTCTTCGGGCTTGTAATCAGAATCCGCCCTTGATCGAAAAGGATGTCGCTCCACTTCAACCCGAACGGCTCGCTCGGACATCTCACCCCGCAAAACCTAGCCAAGGCCAGCAGCAACTTCCATTCGATATCCGGGCAATGGTCCATCGCATTCAGCACGACCTGCGGATCGACATACGTCATTCGCTCTCGATTGACCTGACTCCCGGCCTTCACTTGTTCGAATGGATTCTTTACTACCATGTCCCACCGAACCGCCAGCTTGAAAACCCGACGGGCCTCGATGATCCTGCGGCTCACGCTCGCTAGCGCCTGTCCTTCACTTACCATCATCAACCGGAAACTCTAGGTTCGGCCAAGTCGATTTTGCGGATGTCTGTCGATGCGCCGAAGCACCTGACCAGAAGTCGCCAGCACTGTTCGTAGGCAACGATCGTCGCGGGCTTGCTCTGTGACTCGCTCAATGCTCGCACGCGGGCAATCAACTCGCCCAGCTTGATTGAAGCGGGAGTATGCCGAGTGCCGATAAGCCCGGCGCGCGACAATCGACCATGAAACGATTGTTCAAGTCCGCTCAACCATTGGCCGGTTTCCGTCGCGGGCGAAGTGTTTGTCGCTTTGGCGATTGCCAGCCGTTCGATATGCGTCATGACCTTCTCGCAATCCTTCACTGGCATCCTGCCCAGCCGGATTGTGACCGTGCGCCCGTCGATGATAAGTCGAATCTCTCTCGTACCCGTGGACCGTCGAATCAAGCTTGCCATAATAATAATTCCCTTTGTGAAATGTGTTGTAACATGCGGAACGCAAGCGCGCCAGCCCGCACGGAAAAGAAAACTCACCTCGCCCGACGTTGAAGACTTAGTACCCCGTCACAATGCCCGCGTGAGTGCGATTCTGGCGCGTCGCATGGCCGGGCGTGTCCACAGTCGAATCAGTGGCGAATCGTCAAGCAGCGTGCGTCTGGTGGGGCTTGTCGAATAGGCCGGGCGTTCCTTCAGTCTTGTCGGGCAAGTCGTCTGTCTTGTCGGGCGAACCGTCGCCAGTGCTTTCGAAGCGGGGTACAACCTCGCCGTTGACCAGAACAAGCTCCTCGCGGCGGATTGCCCATCGCTTTCGGCTTCCTCTTTTGCCGCGCTTGGACCAGCTCGCGACTTCGAACCGGCCGCCAGCTTGCAGCCACGTCACAAGCCTGGGTTCTGCGATTGCCTTAGCACGCCGGGCCGCGTGTGATGCACCTGCGCACGCTTGAACGCCCACCACGCCCACGCCCTGTCGCATCGCGATAAGATCAATCACGCCGAATAGGTCAACACGAATGCGGGCTTGGACGATCTACGCCGCCTGCTCGTCGAATGATCCGTGCCGCCAAGGCGCGAATTCGTCAATTGTCCCGTCGTAGGCCCAAAGCAACCGACGTTCCAGCGGGCACCAGTCTGCGTACGTGAGAGAATGTTTTCATAAACGGTTCATGCGCAAAAAAGGAAACTCAACGCGCACGCGGCATAGCCGATTATGATTGCTTGTCACGCGCACGTGGTACGCTGCTTTTCGAACCTCACATTCTTTTGGAGACCGCGATCATGAGCGACCTGCACTATTTTCAACCCCAGTGGATTACCCCGACCGACGAACACCTTTCGACCGACCTGTGCATCTATGGTGCGACGAGCGCCGGTGTCGCCGCCGCCGTCGCGGGTGTGCGCGCGGGGAAGCAAGTCGTCGTACTCCAACCCGGGAAATTCATCGGCGGACTTACCACCGGTGGGCTTGGTGAAACTGATCACGGTCGAAAACACGTCATCGGGGGCATCTCGCGCGAGTTCTATATCGCTTGCGGTAAACATTACGGCAAAGAAGAAGAGTTCAAGTTCGAACCCCACGTCGCGTCGGCGGTGTATGACCAAATGCTGAAGGCACACGGCGTGTCGGTGCGACTCTGTCAATACCTCGATAAGGTTGAGAAATCAGCAGGCCGCATCGTATCGATCACTCTGCTCGGCGGGCTCAGGGTCAGCGCGAAAATGTTTCTGGATTGCAGCTACGAAGGTGATCTGATGGCCCGCGCGAGCGTCGATTATACCGTCGGTAGAGAAAGCAACGAAACCTACGGCGAGACACTCAGCGGCATTCAGGTGAAGCTCACCCACCAGTTCAGTCATCCTGTCGACCCGTTCGTCACGCCAGGGGACGCGTCGAGCGGACTGTTGAAAGGCATCGTCAACGAAGACCTGAGCAAAAAGCAGGGTCAGGGTGACCAGCGCGTGCAGGCGTATTGTTTTCGCATGTGCATGACCGACGACCCGGCGTTGCGCGTTGCGTGGGAAAAACCCGACGGGTTCGATGCCGCCGACCATGAGCTGGCGGCCCGGTGGTTTGCGGGTGAGAAGGACACGTACAACGACCAGTTGTCGTCGGACTCGACCACGCCCCGTACTGTGCCGCGCAAGTTCGACGTCTTTCCGAATAAAACGCCCGGCGGGTTTCGAAAGACCGACACCAACAACCACGGCCCGGTCTCCAGCGACTTCATCGGCATGAACCACGAGTGGCCGGACACGTGCTACGAGACGCGCGAGACCCTCTTCCAGTCGCACGTGACGTACCAGAAAGGCTTCTACTGGTTCATCGCCAACAGCGAGCGCGTTCCGCAGCGCTACCGTGAGGCCTACCAGACGTGGGGATTACCGCGCGACGAGTTCAAGCAGACCGCGCACTGGCCTCACCAGCTGTACGTGCGCGAAGCACGACGGATGATCGGGCAGTACGTCATCACCGAACAGGACTGCCGGGGCACGCGGCAAACCACCGACGGCATCGGGATGGGCAGCTACGGAATGGATTCTCACAATTGTTCACGCTTTGTCATGAACGATCCGACCACGGGCAAACCGCGCGTGATGAACGACGGGGACGTGCAGGTCCACGGTTTCCCGCCCTACGCAATTCCGTTTCGTACGATCACACCCAAGCCCGCGCAGTGCACGAATCTTCTCGTGCCCGTC
>JBBQKP010000237.1:0-4799 GCA_038326995.1 Tepidisphaerales bacterium | reverse complement strand
AATCGGCGGACTCAATATCGGCGACGAATACGGAGGCGACTGGGTCACGCACACGGGCAGGCCGCCGCGTGACGTTCTGCGCGACACCGGCATCGGAATCGTGGGCCCATCGGCGCGCCCTCTCCTGCCCTGCTTCGCAGCGACCTGGCGATACGTCCGCACGGGCGGCCGAATCCGCCGCGCAGAGTTCCTTCACAATCTCATCATCCCCCCTGCTTCCAAAGGCAACCGAGTCGGCAAACAAAAGCGAATAGTTTCGGGCACCGTCGCCTCCGTCGGCGAACTCGGCCCGATCGGGTACCTCGGCTCCGTCCCCACTTTCGCATCTCCGCTGCGCCCGTTTCTTTATTCGCTCCTCTCTCGCTCGAGCAAAACAATTCGCCTGGTCATGGCGTATTTCGCGCCAGATGATGAGCTTGTTGACCGACTTTGCGACGCCGCCCGACGCGGAGTGGACGTGCGACTCATCTTCGCCTCATCAAGCGATCATCCGATCATGACCGTCGCCGCCCGAAGCTTCTACGAGAAATTCCTCGAAGCCGGCGTGCGCGTTTTCGAGCGCGAAGGCGCAATGCTCCACGCCAAGTCACTCTCCATCGACGGCCGATGGTCGCTCGTTGGTTCGACCAATCTCGACTACCGCAGCATCGAGTTCAACCTCGAAATCTCATGCCTGATCGATAGCACGGAGTTCACGTCGCAGATCGACAAAATGATGGACCACGACATCCGCTTCAGCAGCGAATTTGACTCGGAAACCTGGCGTAAACGCGCGATGATCGACCGACTTGTTCAATGGACGGTCAGCCGATTGCGGTATTTGTTGTGACCGCAGTTCGACTTTGCGGTCATCGAATTGGGGAAGGTTAGGTCGAACTTTTTGGCAACTAATCGGTCGACTGATTGGTCGTCGGCCTAGTCGTCGGCCTGGTCGTCGCTCTTGTACTGGGACGCGGCTGCAACGCGGCCTCGATGCCCGCCATGCGGCTGCGATACTCCTTTGGCCATACATCTGTTTCACGTAGAAACCAGCGAAGTTCGGTGACCAGGTCAGGGATCTTCGTGCTTTGCCCCGCTGCCAGCAGCGCTTCGACCTGAGTGAGACGCCAATGAGGATCGAGCGGCTCGAGCGCGACGGCCGACGCGGCAGCTTCAGCGGCTTCGATCGGCCTGGAGGATCCGATCAGCGCCAAGGCCAGAGTGTCTTGAATCGCGGCCGAGTTGGGATTGACCGCGATCGCCTCTCGCGCGAGCGACGCGGCCTCGTCGTACCGCTTAAGTGTGATCTTCATCATCGCCATGTTGTTCAGCGCGGCCGCATCACCAGGAAATTTCGCCAGCAACTGCTGATACATTTCGATCGCACCGGCGAGATCTCCCTTGCTCGATCGCCTTTCCGCCAGGGTGTGAAAGTTCGCGGCAACCACGTCGGGCAGACCTTCGATTGTCGCAATTTCCACAGAAGCACTTGCCGCCTGCGCGGGGTCGTTGAACCGACTGGCGTACGCTTCCTGAAGCGTCGCCAGGGCCAGACGCGCACTGGCGACGCGAGACTCGGGCGCGGCCTCGCTGGAAATTTTATCGAGCCACTGCTTCGCCACGGGTTGGTCTAGTTCAGTGACCGCAAGTCGCAGCCATGCGAATCGTGCCTGTGGAACGGCAGCGAAGTATCGATCGAGCAATGCGATTGCGGCGACCGGTTGTGAGGCTTTGTAATGTGCCTTGGCGCAAACAAAAACCAGATCAGAAGGAACGCGAGACAAATCGGGCTGGGATGCGAGCACCGGATCAATTAGCTCGACGACCCGATCGAATCGATTCAGTGCAAAGTTCGCCTGTGCCTCGACGGCGAGTGGGTCGTTTCTGCCCGGAGGAAGCGACTTTTGCCAGAGCGCTACTTGTTCGAGTGCCTCGCGCCATTGCTGGGTGCCAAGCATCGCAACGGCGGCGATGCGATACACGTCGGGCTGGCTTGATGCACCGGGACGCTGTTGAAGGTTGCGAGCTGTGGCCGCGGCGCGGGCGGGCTGATTGGTCGAAAGATAACGGTCGGCGACAAAGATCTGCACGAGCGTGTTGTTGACGTGCCTGCCGGCAAGTTGGTCAAGGCGTTCCTGAGATTGCCGGACTGTCGAGGCGGCCGATTTGCCGACGAAGTCCGCGAGGTCGCGCAGCGCAATGTCGTTGGGCTCTCGCATCAACGCGCCGCCGATCAATGCATACCCGGCCTGGGCGCAAGCCTTGATTCGAGGCAGTTGCTCGTGGGCGGCGGCGAAAAGTGGATTGGTCGGTTCGAGCGCGAAGACTTCTTCAAGCCGCGCGGCGGCTAAGTCGATGTCGCCACGGCCGATCGCGAACTGACTGCTGAGCCACAATGCCTGAACATTCTTAGGATCGGCGGCGAGGACTTCGGCAAGCAAAGCGACGGCCTCGTCGCCTTTGCCTTGCTGAGCGAGGTAACGCGCCAGCTCGAGTTGATTCTGACGCGTCGGATCGTTGGCGTCCTTGAGTTGAAGCATGACAGCCTGCGCGTCTTCGCCACGGCCTTGTGCTTCGCGAAGCGATGCGACTGCGAGAAGTATCTGCGTGTTGCCCGGATACTGCTGCAGCATTGGATCGAGAATCCCGGCCGCGTCGTCGATCCTGCCGGTCGAAAGATACAATTGAGCGAGCAGAAGGTCGGCGTCGGGCGAGGAACCGAGGGCGGGCGTAAGGAGAATAATAGCACGCGCTGAATCGCCGAGCCGGGCACTGAGCCGCGCAGCCATGGTGCGCTGCGAAGGCGTGAGCGCTTGGGCGCGTTCGACGAGCGCGTTGACGATGGCATCGGCCTCGCGCGTCTGGTTGTCGTCGGCAAGAAGCTGCGCACGGATGAGAATTAGCTGCGGTTGGTCGGAGTCGGCCGCCAGTGCTTGCTCAATTTGTTGCAGGGCCGCACGCTTGTTGCCCATGCGATTGAGATATTCGACGAGAATCATTCGTGTGTCGCGTGCGTTGGGATTCGACTGGACGAGCCGTGTCAAAATTGCGGCCTGCTGATTCATCTCGTCGGGCGAGAGTCGCTCACTCAAGAGAAGTCGGGCATTCGCCACTTGCCATGATGAATCATTGGGCGATGCCTTCTTCACACGCTCGATGACACGACGAATCAAATCCTGATCGGTGATCGAAGTGTCGCCAAGCGCACTGCGCTGCAGGGCGATGTCATCAGGAAATTCATCGACGAGAACGGTCAGTTCGTTACGCGCTTTGCCCGAATCGAAGGTTGAGAAGAAGCGCAAACGCGCTTCGCGCCAGGCGCGTTTCTCGCTGGTCGACGCTTTTTCCAAAAGCTCCGCGAGTCTGGCCTCGGCAAGCTCGCCGCGCCCCGCCTGTGCCTGTGAATTCGCCCAGGCGAGCATCAGCTGCGGGACTTCGCCGAAGCGCCGGATCGCGCGATCAATCAACTGTGTTTCGAGTCCGAACTTGCCGCGTGTGCTGAGCGATATCCAACTGAGGTATTGTTCAAGTGAGGGTTCGGGGCTGTTGCGAATGGCTTCTTCGAGCAATCGCCTGGCGGCGGTCGGGTCTGATTTCGCCTTGAGCTGTGTGAGGACGTCGAGCGTTCGACGCTCGCCCGGAATGGCCCGCTGGACTTCTGCAATGAGGCTTTCAAGAGTGGTGGTGTCGGCGTTTTCCTTCAGCGCGATTTCGCCTAGCACCTGTGCGAGTGTGATGGCGTGTTCGATCGACCCGCCGGACCTTTGGAAGCCAAGAACTGCGATGCGACGTGCGCCGTCGAGGTCGCCGCGAGACAAACGAAGCTGGAGCAGCATTTGCTGTGGAACGGACCACCCGGCAGGTGTCTGAATCAATTCGGTCAATATCGCCTGCGCCTGTTCGATTTGTCCATCACGCCGCAGCAATCCCGCGAGCGCGACGCCCGAGAATACATCATACTTGCCGGATCGAATGGAGAATTCAAGCGTTTGACGGGTGAGTGCGTCTGACGTGTTGCTGGAAAGAACGGCGATCGTCGCCTGCCCGACTTCACGTTGATCGAGCGGGAGCGATTCGAGCTTTGCTGAGGCTGCATCCGCGGACGCGGAATCGCTTAGCCCGCGCGCGTGGAGTACGGCGGCGACGAGAAACGTCGACCGCGCGTCGACATCGGTTGGGACTCGGTCGTCCGACAAGAGCGATTTTGCCAGCGACTGGTTCGACGCATCCCACGCGCGTAGCGCCGCGAAAAGGAGCAACTGCCCCGATTCATCACTGTCAATCGATGCGTCGAGAATTTGTTGCGAAGCCGTCCGCTGGCCCAGACCGTCAAGAAGCGTGACGAGCATGCGGATTTCAGGCGCTTTGAGTTGGCGCTGGGGCCTTGTTGTCGGCGACTTTGGTGCGGACTGAGTTGTTGAGTTTATTGTGGCCTGTGTGGTCTGTGTCGCCGGGACGTCGAACGAAGTAGTGAGAAGCGGCGTGATTCCCCCGGCCAGCGCGGGCCTGGTCGCGGCGGCGGGCACGAGCGGCGCAAGCTCAACGCCGAGCGGCTTAGTGAGTTGGTCAATCAGCGGCTGCGCCCTTGCCAAACGGTCTGTCGACACGAGCCAACTAAGCTTCGTTACGACGACAGACGGGTTCTGTGCGGTTTCGACGAGTTGCTGGTCGAGCGCGTAGTCGATGTCCTGATTCGACCTCCCGGCAACGCGAGAAAGACTGACCCACTGCAGTCGGGGCTCGACATCATCGGGATCGATCTTCGACCATTGCGTAAGACTTTCGATCGCGTCGGCGGTCTTGCCCATGCGAATGAGATT
>JBBQKP010000236.1:0-4806 GCA_038326995.1 Tepidisphaerales bacterium | reverse complement strand
CCAGTTTTCGATTACGGAATCGGCCGCGGTGTTGTGTTCTCGCAACGGCTCGCTCGGCTTTCATGTGGTGTGCGTGAACAAATCTGACGACGCGCTTGAACTCCAAACGGCAGCACCGATACTTCGGGCCATGTCCGTTCCTACACATCCCGCATTGCCGCTGCTGAAACAAAAATTCGCCGACACCAAGTTTCTCGTGGGCGAGTTTCGCGATCAGGTGACGGTCATCGTGCCGCGCGAAAAGATCGTCGCCGTCACGACTTATTTGCGTGACGAATCGACGCTGTATTTCGACATGCTGATCGACCTCAACGCCGTCGATTTGCTGGGTTATCCCGGAGCGAAGCATCGATTTGCAATCAATTACGGCCTCCTGAGCACGCGTTTCAACCGCAGACTCTGGCTCAAACTCTTTCTCGACCCGACCGAGTCGACCGCACCCATGACCGCGATTCGCGACGAAGATGTTGCGCTCAAAAGCGACGTCGGCCTGCGGGTCGATTCCGTCACGGGCGTCTGGCCGGCCGCGGAGTGGATGGAACGTGAGGCTTACGACCTCATGGGAATTTACTTCACCAATCACCCCGATCTTCGCCGCATCCTCACGTGGAACGGCTTTGGTTCGCATCCGCTTCGCAAGGATTACCCGCTTCGCGGTATTGGTGAGCGCGAAGACTATAAAATCGTCACGCGCGACAGTGCATGATGCGCCGTCACTCTCCGCCGCGATAAGGGGGCCTTGAAAGGCGTTTAATCGCATGGCTACTCTTGTTGAAACACGTTCCGCATCGTCCAACAGGCTCGTCGGTTTGGATGCCCTTCGCGGGCTCGCAATCCTGTTCATGGCGCTGGCCGGCAACATGCCAGGCGAACTGCCGAACTGGATGTATCACGGGTATCAAGCCAAATGGGTCACCGACGCGTCGGGTGCGTGGGTCTCAGCCAGTGGTTTTCAGGCGCGTTGGGGCTCGTACACATTCGTCGACTGGGTCTTTCCGGGCTTTCTTTTTGCGATGGGCGCTGCGATTCCCGTCGCCCTGGCCGGCCGACTTGAGAAAGGTGAAGCGCGATGGCGAATCGCATTGTCCATCATCTGGCGGACTCTGGGCCTGCTCTTTTTCGCGATCTATGTCCGGCAAATCGCGCCTTACGAATGGGTCGTCAAAGGTCAGTCGGCGGTCTGGTATCACCACCTCCTTGCGATTCTCGCGTTTATCGTTCCGTTCGGGCTTTATTTGCGGCTTCCCCGCAACTTCTCTAAACGTCAGACCATTGCCATTCGGCTCGGGGGTTTTGCCGCGTGTGTCGGCATGATCGTTCTCGCAACGTATATGGGCGGGCGTGAAATCGGAGTCGATCGCTTCGACATCATCATCGCACTTCTCGCGCACACGTACTGCGTCTGTGCCCTGGCAATGCTGTTCCTCAGGCGGTCGTGGATCTGGTTGCCGGTGCTGCTGGCGGTCGGCCTGATCGGTCATCACGAAAGTATCAACGCGCAGAAATTCGGAGACTGGCGATTTCTCGGCAGCGGGTTTTCGAGTTGGATGCCCTGGCTGCAATCACCAGACAAATGGCTTGCCTGGTTGAAGCTCGATCCACTTTGGGACTTCACCTGGTATCAGTACCTGTTCGTCGTCGCGCCGGGCATGTGGGCGGGACAAGTGCTGACACGCAGGCCCTCGACCACGACCTCTTTGCCCGCAACCTCGAGTCAAGTCGCCGTTGGTGTTGCGATCGCCGCGCTTCTGGTTTGCTCTGCTGTTTTTGTCGGCCTGCGAAATTACGGCGTTCCAACGGTAGGCGGTTGGCAAATAATGGTCACACCCTGGCCGGTCGTGGTCATCGGTGTGCCGTCGCTCGTGCTGTTCTTCCTCGCCCTGAAAAAACTGCGCGACGATACGCTCTGGCGACTCGCCGTCGCGATGGTCGGCGTGCTTTTGCTGGGTGTCGGCCTATCGGTGCTTCGGGTCGACGACCAGTTCTTTCAGGGCGGCATCAAGAAAGGTCCGCCCGCGACGCTGAGCTATCATCTCGTGTCGGTCGGCGTTTCGGGCGTCTTGCTTGTGGGCATGACCGCGTGGGCCGACCGCGCGAAACTCGCGGGCCTTGGCATCATCGGCCTGGTCGGCCAGAACGCACTGATGGCATACATCGGCATCCGCAACCTGATCGGCCCGATTCTTGCCATCGCGATCTTGACGCCCGTCTACAAAGAGGGATCGATCAATCAGTTCATGCGGCTGGAAATTTTCACGACGCCGTGGCATCGTTTCGTGTGGGCGGTGATCTGCGTCGCCGTTTTCGCGTGCTTTATTGCGATTTGCTCGAAGCGAAAATGGGTCTGGAAGGTGTAGAACGTGATGAGGGGACTTGTCGTTTCGAAGGGTTTGCTGTCACATTCCGGGCATGAAATTTCATGCTAAGGCAGGACGTCTATTTGTGTTCGCCGGGCCGTGTGTCATTGAGTCGCTCGAGCAGAGTCTTTTCATCGCCAAAGAAGTGAAGGGCGTGTGCGATTCTTTGGGCATTGACTTCGTTTTCAAGGCGAGTTTCGACAAGGCGAATCGGTCGAGCGGGGCGAGTTTTCGCGGGCCGGGCCTGACCGACGGGCTGGTCGTGCTCGAACAGGTCCGCGAACGGGCGGGCGTGCCTGTCATGACCGACGTGCATGAACCCGAACAGGCGATGGAAACGGGGAAGGTGGTAGACGTCATTCAGATTCCGGCGTTCCTCGCGCGACAGACCGACTTGCTTATCGCCGCCGGGCGAACCGCGAAGTGCATCCACATCAAGAAGGGGCAGTTCATGTCTCCGGGCGAGATGAAGCTGGCAGTGGAAAAACTGAGATCCACGGGCAACAGCGACCTCATCCTGTGTGAGCGCGGAACCTTCTTTGGCTATAACAAACTCGTGAACGACTTCGCCGGCCTGCCGATTATGAAGCAGAACGGAGTGCCCGTCTCCTTCGACATCACCCACAGCACCCAGCAACCCGGCGGACTCGGGACCACCAGCGGCGGCGACCCGTCGCTCAGCCCGTTACTCGCCCACGCCGCCATTGCCGCCGGCTACGACGGGCTGTTTCTCGAGTGTCATCCAGACCCGAAAAACGCACGCAGCGACGCCGCGACCATTCTCGATCTCAAGAACGTTCCCAGGCTTTTAGAGCAGTGCCAGAAGCTCTTCGAAGCCCGCAGTACATTCCAGACCAGCTGAAGGGCGCCCGCCGTATTTAGTGGACGGACGCCCGAAGTTTACATGACTTTATTCTTCGCCTTCGTCGGTGTCTTCCTTGGCCGCACCGGGGGGCGATTCGTTCTTGAGCGCGGCGCGACTGTCGAGCACGCCCGCGCGAATCTCCACCGCAAGATCGGGATTCTCCACCAGGAACTGCTTGGCGTTCTCTCGGCCCTGACCCAGGCGGGTCTGCTTGTAGTTGAACCAAGCGCCCGACTTATCGACCACGTTGGCGGTGACTGCCAGATCGAGCAGATCGCCCTCGTAGCTGATACCCCGGTCGAACATGATGTCGAACTCTGCATCTCGGAAGGGCGGCGCGATCTTATTTTTCACAACTCGGGCGCGCGTGCGATTGCCCACCGCGACGTCGCCGTCCTTGATGGTGCCCGTGCGACGAACGTCGATGCGGATAGAGCTGTAGAACTTCAGCGCCCTTCCGCCGGGCGTGGTTTCGGGGTTGCCAAACATCACGCCGATCTTCTCACGAAGCTGGTTGATGAAAATCACGATGACTTTGCTGCGGCTGATCGCCCCGGTGAGCTTTCGCATGGCCTGACTCATGAGTCGAGCTTGTGCACCGACGGTCGCGTCGCCCATGTCGCCTTCGATTTCGGCCTTAGGAATTAACGCGGCCACCGAGTCGATAACGATGACGTCCACCGCGTTCGAGCGGACCAGAAGCTCGCAGATTTCCAGGCCTTGCTCGCCCGTGTCGGGCTGGCTGATGAGCAGATCTTCGGTGCGGACGCCCAGCTTACGCGCCCAAGACGGGTCGAGCGCGTGCTCTGCGTCGATAAACGCCGCCACGCCGCCGTTCTTTTGACACTCGGCAATGACGTGCAGTGTGAGTGTGGTCTTGCCCGACGATTCCGGGCCGAACACTTCGACGATTCGTCCGCGTGGCAGGCCCTTGCCGCCCAAAGCGATGTCGAGTGAGAGAGAGCCGGTGGGAATGCCCTCGATCTCTTGATTTTCAGTATCAGCAAGACGCATGACAGCGCCTTTGCCGAATTGACGTTCGATCTGCTGAACAGCCCGTGAAAGCGCCGAGTCGCGACCGTCGCGTCCCAGAGTATTGTTGCCCGTGCCCATCGCGTCGCGAATGACGGGTGAGGAGTTGGAGGCCTGCGGAGTCGCCTCAGCTGCTGCTGCGGCGGAAGAAGAACGAGAAGAGGAACGGGCCATGAGGCCCTCGCTTTCTGTCGCCAATGAAGGCGACGCATGATCGGGATTTGCCCCGTTTAAAGGGCCTGCCGATCGACTTAGACTCAGATGATTGGGTCGGGATGAATGTTTGACGATTCATCGCGATCCGGGCTTGGCTGAACGGCGAGTCTGTCCCGTTTGTGCGGCCCGCAACCTCGTGGTTGTGCGGTGGATGTTAGTTCGGGTTTTTGTAAAGTCAATACCTCCGATTCTCTTTTTGCGTTATCGCATCGTTCAACATTATGTTTTCCGATCAACAGCGAATTCGGTTAGATTCGTCGGCATGTCTCCTGATCGTCTCATCTCAGAATCGCTTGAGTTTGCGGTCGCTACTCGGCACTCGCTGCACCGTATTCC
>JBBQKP010000235.1:0-4817 GCA_038326995.1 Tepidisphaerales bacterium | reverse complement strand
AGTCATCCCCGCGGGTCGCGATCACTTTTATTGCCCAAAATGTGGCAAGCGTTACAGGTTCAAGCCGAGCCTGGTGAATCAGCCTTTGTCGTGCGGGTGCGGCGGCAAGTTCAGTGTGTCGTTGCCCGAGGACGTGCCGCTGGCGTTCGATCTCGACCCGGCCGCGAGGCCTCAGGCGAGCTACGAGACGCCGAAGGTTTTTTCGCCCGCATCAGATCCCAGAGCGACGCGTGCGCGGTGGCTCGCGATGGACCTTATCGTGCCCGCGGTGCTGCTTATCATCGGATTGGTCGGCCGCGGCTATCTGCTGCAACTCGCGGCACAGAAGCATGAACTCAAGCTTCCTGTCGTTGCGGTGGTGGGGATGATGGAGTTTATGCTTTCGGTCGTCGCGGTGGTGGGAGCCGTATTTTTGATGTCGATGATTTTGTCGATCGAGTTTCCAGATTCGCTAGGAAAAGCCGTCTTCAAGATCGTCGCGATTGTCGCGTTCGCGGGGGCTGCAGGTCTTGCGATCGCGTCAATGGGCCGGGGTGGAAATTCGTTGGCGGCGGCGTCGGTGGGGCTGACGCTGATCGGCGTATTGAACTTCACCTTGATCACATGGCTGCTACGGCTTGAACTGGACGAAGCCCCGCTGATCGTGGCGGCCGCGACCGTGCTGCAGTGCATCGTGATGTTCGCCATCGCGCAAGCGGTCGGGCCAAGGCTCGCCGGTGCTGTCATGTTCGGCGCAGGGTGAAGCGCCGTGTTGATGTGGAGGAAAAGTATTTGTTTTTACTCAAACCTTACAGCTTTGCCGTGGTACATAGAGGGCTGGCTTCGAAACAGGCTCAATGCAAAACACTCAATGACAATCCGAGGCGCGTTGCTAGTCCGCCCCGCATCCGCAACCACCGGGCCTGCGGCCACGCGACCTTCCACTGTCCGCTGCGGTCTGCGGTGGTAAAGCTTCGTCTGATTGAGTCGCCGTGGTGGTAGTCACTGCCTGTTTAGAATCAGCACCAGGCTCAGCACTAGAACTCGCCCGGCCTTCCCGGCCTTCCCGGTCACTGTTGGCCTGGCTTGACCCGGACGAGCAGCCCGCAGCGTGACGGAGTCCGCCCGATGAATCCGCCTCGGCATGTGTGACCAGTTCTTCCGTCGTCTGATCTCCACCGGCCAACGCGCGGGCGAGAAGTCCGCTCACCAGTGGCCGGTCAAGCGAGTGTATCATGCCGTTGTTGGCGGGGTGATCTGCACGAATCACAATGGCCTCAGCCTCGGCAAGCGATACATGAAGCGTTTTGCCGATCCATCGCATCACCAACGATCGCCCTTGAATGGATCCCGACAATCGAACGCCTTGTGTTTCACTGGCTCGGATGTCTCCCCAGATGAGATGTAATGCGACGAAATTTCGCACAATCGCAGTTCGATCGGGGCTGCGAAGAATCTCAAGCAGCTTCGGAGAAAACGAATCATCAGGCGGGACCAATGCGGTGACCTTGAAGCTGCCCGACAAAACATGTTCGAGGCCGCTTGCTTTCACCAGCTCGGCAAAGACCTTTGAATCCGGTTGTTGACTCAGCAATTCAAGCAGCGAGGGCAGCGCCGCGCGGTCGTTGCTCGTCAAATCGGCTGTCAAAACGATCGTTTCGGGTAGAGCTGGGATCGAAGTGTCGAAACTGCCTGAAATAGTCGGGACCGGACTAAGGGCACCTGAGCCGCTCCCGCTGTCTGATGCCATCGAACCACCAGTTTCTGACTGGCTGATTGCAAATGTCGTCGAAGCGCAAATCGAATAAGCACAGCTGACAACTCCGACGACTAATCGCATGAATGAGGACTCTGTCGCGACCTGTGCCGAAGATTTTAAATCCCATTTCATATGCAAATACTAACGATGTGGGAGGGCGGTTGCCAATCTCACAAAGTTCTAACAAAACTCATTAACTTCTTAGTTCGATCTGGAACCGGACGAGCTAATCCGTCAGCCCGACGATCTGCTTGCCGTTCGATCTCCCGCCGAACAACAATCCCCACGCGATTATGAGCAGGCCAATGCCCATCACGATCACGCGTGGCGTAGAATGCGTAAGCGGCCAGAGCAGCATCGGAATGTGGTTGGTTGTCGCGATCGGCGAGGAGTCGGGTTTGACCTGCGGAAGCGATAATGCCGAGAGCGATGACCGCAATTTTTCGATCTCCATAGGCTCGAGCGGACCCAGATCATCGACGGGTGCTATGTCGATGTTGCTGTCGGCCAACTTGTCGCCAGATAATCTGTCAATCGTTTTTTTGTCAACCGACTGCTTGACGACTGATTGCTTCACCACTGATTGATCATGTAAAGCTTCAAGTCGTAGGCGAAGCTTAGGATCGGATTGAACCGCCGCCACGAACGCCGTGTTAACCCTCGCCTGCTCCTTGGCGGTGTTGACTTCACGTTCGAGCAGGGCAAGGTCTTGCCTGAGCGTGTCGTTTTCTCGAATCGCCGGCACCAGCACGCAGACACCCACGAGCGATAGGCCCAGCAATATCGGTACGATGCTCCACCAACCACCCGTGCGTGTGCGGCTGGGAACAACAAAAAAATCGGCGCCGGGATCGGCACTGGCGACGAAGCGACTATCTGCGTTGAACGCCGAGGCGGCGGCCTTATTTTCTTTGAGGATGTACTCGTGATTTCGCATCCGCGCGAAGCGAGAAGTTGCAGAAAGGTCTAAGAATCCCGCACCGACACTACACTATCAACCATTGTCTACTTGTTCCACATCGAACCGCCGTACGAAGCGGTTTCGCCCAGCAGTTCTTCGATTCGTAGAAGCTGATTATATTTCGCGTTGCGGTCGGATCGTGCGGGGGCTCCCGTCTTGATCTGACCGCAGTTCGTCGCGACAGCAATATCGGCGATGGTCGAGTCTTCGGTCTCGCCCGAACGGTGGCTCAGCACGACCGAATAGCCGTTGCGGATCGCGAGGTTCACCGTCGCCAGCGTCTCGCTCAGCGTGCCGATCTGATTAACTTTTACGAGAATGCTGTTGGCGGTTTTGGTGGCGATTCCTTTTTCGAGGAACTTGACGTTAGTGACAAACAGATCATCACCGACGAGCTGAACCTTCTCGCCGATCTGATCAGTGAGTATTTTCCATGACGCCCAGTCTCCCTCGGCCAGACCGTCTTCGATCGAGCGAATCGGGTACTTTTCGCACCATTTTGACCAATAGTCGCACATGAACTTGCCGTCCACGACTTTGTCCGGGCTGCTCTTGAAGAAGCGATACCCCTTTTTCTTGCTGTCCCACATTTCCGAGGCGGCGGGGTCGAGCGCAATGAAAATCTGCTTGCCCGCCTTGTAACCCGCGGCACTGATCGCCTCCATGATCACCTTCAGCGCATCCTCATTGTCCTTGAGATCGGGCGCGAACCCGCCTTCATCACCCACAGCCGTCGACAGCCCCTGCTTGTGCAGCACCTTCTTGAGCGCGTGATAGATTTCAACGCCCGCTTGGAAGCCCTCGCTGAAGGTGTTGAAACCCCAAGGCTGAATCATGAATTCCTGGAAATCGACGTTGTTGTCCGCGTGCTTTCCGCCGTTGAGGATGTTCATCATCGGACAGGGCAGCGTCTTGGCGCCGGGCCCGCCCAGATAGCGGAAGAGCGGCAACCCGCAGGATTCTGCCGCCGCGCGGGCGACGGCGAGTGAGACGCCCAATATTGCGTTCGCACCCAGCTTCGCCTTGTTCGGCGTGCCGTCGAGTTCGATCATCAGGCGGTCGATCAGTTCTTGATCGCGAGCGTCCAGGCCAATCAGCTCGGGCGAGATTTTGTCGTTCACATTCGCAACCGCCTTGAGCACACCCTTGCCACCCCAAGCCTTGGCGTCGCCGTCGCGCAGCTCGCACGCCTCGTGCTCGCCGGTCGAAGCGCCGCTCGGAACCGCCGCCCGGCCCAGCGTGCCGTCTTCTAGCATGACATCGACCTCAACGGTCGGATTGCCACGGGAATCGAGAATTTGACGGGCCTGAACGAATTGAATAGTGCTCATGAGTTGTTCTTTAGTGAAATGATCGGAAGAATCGAGGTTAATTCTTCAGCGCGGAGTGTATTTGCTGTCGCGTTCCTGTCGAGAGCGCGGCCGGGGCGGGTACGCAAATCCTTCATGCCAACATGCGGGTTGCGTTAGGAATATGAATGCGGTAACGTCTTTCTTCCGACGCGAAAGCGTTGGCGGCGGGCTGTAGCGCAGTTTGGTAGCGCGTTTGACTGGGGGTCAAAAGGTCGTGGGTTCAAATCCCGCCAGCCCGATATTTGTTGAAATTGCATCGTCCCGCATTGTTACGAAAGCATCGGAAGAATCAGGGTGTTTTGCATCTTCCGCCGGTAGTGCCCACCGGACCATTTCTACCCCATTCCGCCCCATTCCGGCCCTTACTGCGTCGGATTCTGCGTCGCGCTTTGCGTTGCTCTTTGCACCGTCTTGATTCAATGGCGTCGGGCTGGTTGTAGCAAGCAGGGACAGCGTTTTCGCGCTCACCTCTCGCGATAGGTAGTGCCGTTCGCTTACCAAAATGCTATGCCCCATGAGTCGCGATAGGTCGCTTTGCGGTACACCCCGCTCGGCCAAGTCGCGTTCGCAACTCGACCGTAGAATCTTCGTAATTGGATGCCAGAACTCCACGCCCGAACGATGACACGCCCTCGCAAGCTCTTTCTTGAACCGTCGCTTGTCCCTCGTCACCAGCTTCGATGCGCCCGGCTCGGCTTCGTCGAAACGTGATTGCAACAGCGGCAACAGCCGGGCGTCGATCGGGACAGTCCGCGACTCATGCCCT
>JBBQKP010000234.1:0-4890 GCA_038326995.1 Tepidisphaerales bacterium | reverse complement strand
AAGCACGAGCGAATCGTCGTTGGACGACATCGTGTCGATGATGCTCGAATCCATCCCCGCCTCGACACCGGCCAGCTCAACGTACCCGCCTCGCGCTCGCACGACGCCTGGCTGATTCCCAAACACCATCAGCGTTCGGCCGATGCGAACCTGATCGCCCAGCTTGAGCGAGGCGACTCGATCGGCGCGTTGGCCGTTGATGTACGTGCCGTTGGAAGAACCTAGATCGCGAACGAACCACTCACCGCGCTCGCCCGGGCGAAATTCGCAGTGCCTGCGTGAGACCGTGTTGTCTGAAAGCGGGACGGCCTTGCTCTCGCGTCCAACGACAGCCAGACCTTCAGGCAACTCGTATCGCTGTCCTTTGTCCGGACCTTGTAGCACAAGGAGTGTGATCACGAATTCAGTGTAACACGAAGCGGCTGCGGAGCCGTTTTGTGGAGTCCATTCGCTACGCCGGTCGACGACCGGCCGTGACGCGCTGAACCGTTCCCATCGGCTGTCCGCAGCGGTGACAAAACTGCGCGGCGATGGGATTCGTCACCCGGCAAAGATCGTTATGGCACCCGCGAATCTGCGAATTCAGTCGGTTCGTCGCATTAGCATTGGGCAACCCGGGCTCAGTCATCCAACGGACCAACGACCTTCCGAGCTTTACAAATATCGTCACGCCCACCAGCGTCAACACCAACGCGAGCCCCAGCAGTGCGCCGATGAGGCAGATGACTATCACGAGAAGTGAAACGAGCATTTCGGCCATGGCTTGGACCTCCTAGTCCTTTCTGTAAATCATAGCAGGCGGGGCAAGCTCGCCGCCGCATCGGGTGCAGAATTTTTCCGTCTCGCCTGGAAATCCTCCGCACGAATTACACCTTCGAACATGAAACACGATTTGTGTGCCGCAATGCGTGCAGAAATTCTGGCCGGGCAGGCATTCCGCTTTGCAACTGGTGCATTTCAGATGAGCCGTATTGCGAATCGCCGGCGACTTTGCTCGCGGCGCCGACGCAGACTGTGAGGTCGAGTCGGAAATCCTGATGCGATTCAGCGCATCGGCGGCGGTGCCGGCGGAATCAAAACTCTGATCGCGCGCAGAGAGAAGCCGTCCCAGGTACGCCAAGAGCGCGGGTTCTACTTCGCTCTCGTGCGTGAGCATCGCCTGAAGCAGTTCGCCGCACTGCTGCAGGTCATGGCGAATGTCGTCACGAATGTCGTCACGGGTGTCGTTACGGGTGTCGTTACGGGTGTCGTTACGGGTGTCATCTTTAGGCTTCGTCCGAGGCTGATCCAGCCCCGCCAGTTTCACGACGCCCGGCGAAGCGAAACCCTGGCTCATCACCCGGCTGGCGATGCGGATGTTTCCCGCAGTCACTCGGCCGTGGACGATGCCCGCAGTGTGCAGCGTGTCCAGGCCGAGCAGTATCGCGTGCAGCACGCGGACGGCGTCGATGACCGACAGGCCGCGGCTGTCGATGAAGGTCGTGAGCGAGGTGCCTTCGACGAACTCACTGATCACCGCGAACGGGGGCTCGGCCAGATGAATCTTAAGAATCCGCACGAGCGACGGATGATTGATTTTAGAGAGTGCGTCGAATCTCGAACGAACCGACGGCGGGTAGGCCCAGGCAGGCGAATCGTCTTGATTCTTTGGCTGAGATGATGCTTGAGGCGGAGTTGAGTCCGACTCGCCGGTGGATGTCGGGCTTAGAACGCGAATGACACGCGATAGCGCGTCGCGGTCATCGGACGCCCGATCAAAAGGCTTCGCGAGCCAAAGTTCGTCAGAAAGTGGCCTGACGAGCAGGTAACCCCAAAGATTGTCGCCGGGCTTGTTCATGGTTTGGTGGCTCGTCCACCAGAAGTCGTTAATGGTGCATAAAAAGTTGTTTGTGCCAATTTGACCGCAAATGGCAACGAATCGAAGGGTCGCAACGGTTGTGCCGTAGCCCAAAAAAATAGATTTGTTAGCATTTTGTCCGTTCCTGTTGCATCCCGACCGCCTCCCGAGAATCATTCGGGTGGTCCGCGCGTGTCTCTGGTATCACATGGCCAAGGCTAAACCAACTCCCTTTCGCTTCGAGCCCGGCAAAATTGTCGGAGGAAAGTACGTCGTCGAGCGATTTCTCGGCTCTGGCTACGAGGGCGAAGTGTATGCGATCGTCGAGCGCGCCACGGATATTCGCCGCGCTGCGAAGTTTTACTATCGCGAGCGAGACCCACTCCGCACGAACGCCATCGCCTACGCACGTAAGCTCGACGCACTTCGCCACTGTCCGATTCTCCTGCAATATCTTCACCAAGAGGTCGTTCGAGTGAAACGATTGCCCGTGACGGTGGTCATCAGCGAACTGGTCGAGGGCGTGCAGCTCAGCGAATTCCTGGCAGTCGAGAAGCCGCTCAGCACGTTCGAGGCATTGCATGTCCTGTATGTGCTGGTGAAGGGGATCGCTCCGATCCACGCCCGCGGCGAATATCACGGCGACGTCCACGACGAGAACATCATGATCCGCCGACGCGGCATCGGATTCGAACTCAAACTCCTGGACTTCTTCGACCTCGGTAAGCCCGGCAAGAGCAAGATTCATAAGGACGTTCTGAACATCGTCGAAGTATTCCACTCCATCGTCGGCGGTCGAGAGGCGTATTCCGAGCGGCCGCAGGTGGTGAAGGACATCATTCGCGGCTTGAAGGACACGCTGATCCTCGAGCGATTCCAATCCGCCGGGGACATCCAAAGGCACCTCGAAACCCTCGATTGGACCAAATGAGGGTAGAATTCATTTTGTGTTGATGACGACTCGGACAGCTTTATGTGCACTCTTCCTCGCCGTCTTCGGCCTGGGTTGGAAGCTGCACGCGCAAACGACCGAACCGACTTCGGCGCCGGCAATCGAACACACTGACCTATCGCCCGCCGCGACTCCCGACGTGCCTGAGCAAGCCGACACCGTTGAATTTGTCGGTAATAACCTCGTGGTCATCGCGACAATTTTGGGCACGATCGCGGCCCTGCCCGCGCTGATCGAATTTCTGGTCGAACGCCGCAAGAGAAAGGAACGCATTGACCTGTCGATCGAAGACGAAGACACGCAAACCTTGCAGCCAAGACTCGCCGGTTTCGACGGCCTGCTCAGGGACATCGCCGACCTCGTCGACCGTGCCGCAAGCCCCGTCAAATACCAGAACCTGGAAGTCGGTAACGAAATCCTCATTCTGGGCGGGCCGCTCACGGGAAAAAAGAGTTTTGCACAGGTCATCGCCAAGCGCGCGAAGCTCGAGCGCGTCATCACCGTCTGGAATGTGCGAAACGCCGACGTGCTCGCGGCCGCAAACACGCTGATCAAATCTTACGCGCGCCGAAGAATCATGGTGCTTTTACCGAACATCGATCTGGCCTATCTTAAGGAAGACGACGAATTGCTCAACGAACTCGACGCTTTGATCGAAACCACCAGCGAACGTGAGAACGTTCTGGTCGTCGGCACCGCCACCAAGCTCACGCCCGATTCCCTGCTCGACAACGCCTTCGGCATAAAGCTCTGCGTCCCGGGCACGCCCAAAGCCGCTGCCGAGCTGCGATCGACTTCGCCCGAAGCCAGACAGGTGCTCGCCGACGTCGCGGCCTATTACCTCGACCGCGCACGCGCGGCCGGTCTTGCGCTCACTGAACTCTCGCAAGAGCAGTTCGTCCAGCGTCTGATCGAAGTCGCCAACAGCCCCGCGGAAATCGAGGACATCGTTGTTTTGTGCATGACGACCGCAGTCTATCGGCAATCAAAGGGCCTGATCAAGGAACGCCTGATCACGCCCGAGATTTTAGAGATCAATATCGAACGCGTGATCGTGAATCTGGAGCAGTAACTACCTGGTCTGACTCCGAACCATTGAACCGCGAACAAGGCGGTTCTCGTAAGATTTCGGTTGCCCAATCTGAGATCGAACGAATGAGTCGCTATCGAAGTGGCGGGTGTTCACTCCGGCACGACGATCATCTGCGTCGCAGGACTCGCCGCCGATTCCACCTTGAACGATTCCGCGTAAGGCCTGAGCCAGCCGTCGTCCATCGACACGTCGGGCGGCGTCACGGCGCTGACCTGATACCACTGGCCGTCGCGCTCGAAGATGACGCGCCACGCGTTCATCCTGCCGTCCTTCTTCTTTCCCATTCGCGCGGGCTTTGCTTGAAACTCGCTCTCGGGCAAATCCGTCGCACCCGAGGGCTTGGTCGCGAAACGAGTCGCGATGAGTGACACCTGAGGGCCGGCCTGCTCGCGCGGGTACATCCTGATCTGCGGCACGGTGCCGACGTCCATCTCATTAAACCATCCCCCGGGCATGATGATCGACAGCCCGGCCGGGTGAAGAATGCGGTCCTTCTCCAAAGGTGTCGAGGGTCGATTGGTCATCCGACTGACAAACGCGAGGGCGAGAAGGATCAGAATCACGCCGCCCAGAATTTTTCGCACGCCCGGATTCATGGTTGCAGTGTAGCGTCGAAACGACCGCCTCGCATCCCTAAGCTCGACGCGCGCCCGCGCCGCCCGTCCAGCTTCACCATCTTCGTGGGCGAACGTCCGGGAACCTGTCATTTGCGAAGATTGAACAGGCGATTTGAACGCAAGACCCGTATCGTTCAACGCACCTTGAAGACCGTCCGCTTTCTACCTCTCGCCTTCATCGCCGGCACGCACGGCTTCGCGCTTTTTGCGCCTTACCTCGCGCTTTGCCTGGCGGCGATTCACTTTGATCGGCTTATCAAACAATCAAGAGAGAAGCGACGCAACCGCCTGTCAAAGTCTGTTGTCACGATCGTCGACAACTCGGGATCCCGTTTTCCTGCTGCTGCTATGTAGTGCGAGCAGGCTTTGATACACGAATTTATCGGACTGC
>JBBQKP010000233.1:0-4970 GCA_038326995.1 Tepidisphaerales bacterium | reverse complement strand
ATGCGTGCGAAGCGAGTGTGTTCAATGCGGCATGCTTGCCCGCGAGGGAGTACCAATACTTGGCGTTGGAAAAATCCCCTTCGCGCCGGTGCAAACTCGCGTGCCAGAACGCGGCGGTCTGTGCGCCTTCGCCCTCTTCATACTTTTGACAAATTTTATGTGCGTCGTCCAGCGCATCGTGCAAAAGCCATAGGCCGGCGATCGCCAGATGCGCGTGAATCCTGCCCGAAGAAACTTGTGAAGCATTCGCGACCGGCCTGGCGAGCACATTCACGGGCTTGAGCATCTCCAACATGTCACGTGCTTCGGGCGATGCACCTGTAGTCACCACAAGATTCGCCAGCGGGTGATCGCCCGCCAGTCGCAGCGCGTGCTGCGCTTCCTTTGAAAGCGTGTCGGGCACAATAAGATTGGGGATCGACGGCATGTGATTTACCTTAGTCATGCTCGAGCAAGAAGGCGATCCCAACTGCATTGCAGTTGCGTTTCACTCGGCAGGTCGTGATAGTCAGAGGGTCTCTTGTTCTTTAGAAGGAATCACGGATGAAAAGAATCTTATGTTGTTCAATCACGTCGGCGGCGCTTTTCGCAGTCGCAGCCCTGGTCGGTTGTAAAATTGAACGCGCCACAATCATCCCAAGCGACGTTCCTTCGCTCAACAAGCCCGCGACACAGCTCGCGCGCGAAGCGCAGTTGCGCTTTCCGTTTCCGGCTGACCTTGAGCGCGGAGGAGAGATCGCCGGGCGCGCTGAAATCGGCTACAGCCTCAACTCCATCAGCCTGCTCAATTTCTCCGGGCAAACCTGGACGGATGTCGATCTCTGGATCAACCGCGAGTACGTCGTCAACCTTTCCGAAGTCCCGAGCAATAAGCTGATCACCATTAACTTCAAGCATCTGTTCAACGACCAGGGTGTTCACTACCCGACGCGCAACGTGCAAACGAAGGTTGCGAAAGTCGAACTGCGTCAAGGTGTTCGGGTCTTCGATTTGCCGTCGCAGGCGGGGCGATGATTGCAATAGATTATTGACGCGCGGTTGATCGCAATTTTCTTCTGGCGTCACACTTCCACCAAATGCAGAAGTCGCGTGCTTGTCGGTCATCTTGGGTGGCAGTTTCTGGTGCGCCAGAGCGTAGCCAAGAAACCCGATCGTTCCCGCAATCTTTCAAGCTTAACCTACTGCGATATCGAACATCCGAAAGACCCGGCAACACATCGACCACCTCAGCGCGGTGGCGACCAATGCGACTCCTTCTGGCACGCCGAGTTTCGCCGAAGGAGCTCGGACGGCTGTTCAGTTGGCAACGCTCGAGGCAGCCGTTTTATCCGGCGGATTCTTTCACTTGGGCAAGCCGTTAACTTGGTGATCGCAGCGCCCCAACCAGTCGCTGCAGCAGACGGCGAGGGGTGTCATTGAAATCCGTCGAGGCGACGAATTTTTGGGCCGGATCGGACGTGGTTGCAGGCAATAGTGTGCCGCACTGACACGTCGTCTTGAAGGAGATTGTCTTCGATCGACCGCTTATCCCAACCGTGGTGGTCTGTGGTCTGTTGACTGTTGTCTGTTGTCTGACGACCAATCTCTTGCGCGTGAGCGAGCCGGGTAAGGTCATGCTCGACCACGCCTTCAACATGCTGCGCAATACGGATGCATTTATGCAAAGCATCGCAGAATAATGCGGCGTAAGAAGCGAGGTCAGCTTGTGCACGCTCTTTTTTATAATTGAAGATGACGCCTACTGATCATCGAAAATCACTCCGCACGAGTTGAAGATTGGAGCAATCACATTGGTCAGCGACTGGACACGAGAAATTGAAAGGCTGTGCGTGTACTATTACGCAAATATTCATCGAAATCTTGAATCCTTTACCCGACATGTGACATGCCGCTTTTTATCATCCTCATACTTTCCGCAATGATGCTGGCCGATCTTGCGTGGTGGTGGCGTGCGGACCAGCTGGTTCGCACGCTGCCCAAGTCCCGATGGTGGCGGCTCGGCGTGGCGGGGTTCATGCTCGTGGCAATGGGCGGACTGATGTCGGTCTTTGCCATTCGCCTGACGGGCGATGGTATTGCCGTCTGGTTCGTGAGATATTTGGTGACGTTCGTTTTTATCTGGCACTTTTTGTTGTTGCCGATCGTTACGGTGCCGAATCTGCTGGTGGCGATTGGATCGCTGCTGGCGCGACTGTTCCGGCGGACACCTGCGGCGACAATCGTCAATAAAACCGATCTTGCCGGGCCGGCGTTTTCGAAGCTTGTGCTCGGTCGTCGCGAATTCATCGGTGCCGCCGTCGCCGCCGTCCCGCCTTTGGTTACGATCATCGGCTCGGGCGTCGCGATGAGCCAGTTGGACGAGTTCCGCATTCGTCGATTCACCCTGCCGATGGCCGGTTTGCCCAGGGACCTCGACGGCCTCACCATCGCTCAGGTCACCGACGCTCACATCGGCGACTTCACACGCGGCCGAACGATCGATCGCATCGTCGAGGGCGTGAACCGACTCAAGCCCGATCTCATCGTGCAGACCGGCGACCTCATCAATCGCCGACTTTCCGATGCACCCGCCGCCTTGGACATGATCAACCGCATGCACGCCCGGCATGGCATCTATATGTGCGAAGGCAACCACGATCTAATGGAAAACCCCGCAGAATTTCGCCAGCTCGCCAAAGCATCAGGCCTGCCGATGCTGATCGGCGAGGCGGCGAGCCGAACCATCAACGGCGTGCCAGTGCAAATGCTCGGCATCGGCTGGGCGGGACGCACCCGCGAAAATCGGAACCGCCAAATGAACGATGAGGTGCTGGATCAACAGGTCGCCGCGCTTAATCCACTGCGCGACCCCGAAGCGTTCTCGATTCTTCTGGCACATCACCCGCACGCGTTCGATGCCGCCCAAAAGCACAACATCCCCCTCACCTTCGCAGGCCACACCCACGGCGGACAGTTCCACGCCACCGAACAGCTCGGCTTCGGCCCGTTCATGTATCGCTACTGGTCGGGGCTTTATCAAAAAGATGATGCCGCATGCATCGTCAGCAACGGCGTAGGCAACTGGTTCCCACTCCGCATCAACGCCCCCGCAGAGATCATCCACGTGACGCTGCGGCGAGGTTGAACCGCGGGCACCGGTGTGATGAATTACGCGGTATAAAAATTCCGCTTAAGATCAGCTCGTGCACAGATATTTCTTGTCGTTTCCACCGTTGAAAAGTTCATGTTTACGACCCGGCGGTGATGGACATACTCCTTCTTGCCATTCGCAAGGCGATAGGTTTGCCGATCGTGACTTAACCGCGGGCGGGCTTGGCGCCCGCAGATTTTCGTAGTCAGACTTTCGACGTCAGACTTTCGACGTCAGACTTTCCACGTCAGACTTTCCACGTCTTGGCGCGGCGGCTTTTCGCTAGACGGGGACCATCGCCAAGGGAGTGGAGGGCGAGGTTGATGGCGCATTCGCATTTCGCGCGATCAGTTCTTGCATGAGTGCCATCGTGAATAACACGACGGCCTCGGGCCCGAGTCGCGGCAAGCGCCCGGCCTGTTTTTCAACTGTATCAGTTCAGCCGAATGCAGACGCGACTAAACGAGCCGCGAACGTGAGTAAGCGGTTTCTGCGAATTCCTGTGAAGAGTTCAAAATGCGGATTCGCTTCGGGCCCGTCCGGCAGGACATTGCGATGAACCACGAGTAGAACGCTCTTCACGGAAATTCAGAAGGAAGATGTCCTGCCGGACGGGCCAGAAATTGGTCCAGGACGCCGCGTCTTTGAATCGCCATGTGCGTTGGATGACTCTCACTTGATGACTCTCACTTGATGACTCTTAGGGGACATCGAACATTTCAAGCGCTTCTGCATTCGGCAGAAGTCTTACCACGCGAGCAGGCCTGACGATAATTCATAAGCGCCCAACGCACCAAATTACTGCAATCGGCCAGAGCGTTCTCCCTGATGCGACGGCTGAGTTAGAAAAGTTCATGATGGTTTACCAATGATCTTTGAGAGTTTCCCCCATCACTAACCATCGCATGGCCGACGTGTCTTTTCGTGCGTACACTTCAACAAAGGAATTTTCATGAACTACGCACCGTTCAAATCGGCGATCCTCGCATCGGGGATATTTTTAGCCATCTTCTCTTCCATCGCTCACGCGAACAGGAGTTATGACCGTGGAGACCGCTATCGCGATTCGGGGAGATATCAGAGCCGTAGTTACGATAGAGGCTCATTTGACCGCCACGACCGCGGCCGGGATTATCGTCGCCATTCCTACAGCAACCGGTCTTCCAGCAGCTTTCGATTCAACTTCGGCTTCTCCGACAGAGGCCGATCGAGCCACGGATTCGGCTATTCGTATTCGCGCGGCAATTCATACCCGAGAAACTTTTACAGACCGCCGGTCTATCGCGATCGAACGTTTTACCGCGAGCCTTTGTATGTAGCCCCTCGCTATTATCACGCGCCGAGGCATAACTTTTACGCCCCTAGCTATTACGGGTGCGACTAGTAAGTATTCTGGCTAAAAACCAAAGGAAAAAAGTCCCTCGTCCGACAATTCGGGCGAGGGATTTTTATTTTTCGACAGCAAAAAGGCTTCTCGCGAATGACGAGTGCAGTTTTCAGAACTCATTTCCTGAACAGGCCGTGGATGCGAACGGGTGCGGTCACGACTAAGACGCCGTTGATGTATTTGATGGTCGCACGTCCGCCGTTGACGTCCCAGACGTCGGGCACAATGGTGGATTGGAGTGTGTCGATGACCTGCTGGGCGCGTTCTTCGCGGGTCGCTCCGTTTCCGTTACCCGTGCCGTTGCCATTCCCGCCACCGTTTCCACCACCACCGCCGCCGAACAGGCCGCCTCCGCCCCCACCGCCCCCACCACCGCCCCCACCACCGCCGCCGCTCCCGCCGCCTCCGCCTTGCAGGCTAAATTCGGGTGCATTGTCGAAGTCAGGGATGATC
>JBBQKP010000232.1:0-5051 GCA_038326995.1 Tepidisphaerales bacterium | reverse complement strand
GATCGCGTCGTGCTCGCCCACGATGACCTGCGTCTTCAAACCCATGGACGAAAGCAGGGCTGTGAAATCGCGGCGATCCCGCATCGCGCAGCTCGCGTACTCGATCGTGAGGGGCGAGATCTGCTGCATGATGTCGCGAAGTTCCTGCTCGCGCGGATGAACTGCCAGTTGGTTTGAAATCGGCGCGAGCATTTTTGGCATCATGAGATCGACAATCGCGCGGCCGCCTTTTTCACGCACGACGCGAACGAAGCTGTCGCGATTGTCGCGTGCGGTTTCATCATCCGCACTGGCCTTGGTGTCGATCAGGATGAGGTGCGAAAGAAGATCGCGAAACGATGCCGCCATTTCGAGCGCGACATACCCGCCCATCGACAAGCCCGCGGCCGCGAATGAGCCGATCTTGAGCGACGTCATCAGTGCCGCGCAGTCGCGTGCGACGGACGTCATTGAAAACGGGCCGACGGTGCTGCTCTGGCCGAAGCCCGGCATGTCGGGCGCGATGACGCGGAAGGTCGAAGTCAGCTCTGGCAACAGTACATCGAACACGCCGCTCGAAAGCGGAAAGCCGTGGAGCAGGAGAATCGCGTGAGCGCCCGGCGGGCCGGAGTCGGTGTAGGCGATGCGCGAGTGGGGTGTTTCAAAAAAGCTTGACATGTGTTTGAGATAATAGCAGGAATGATGTGAGTGCCATGGATGAAGTGATGCGGCGTTTTGCAAATGGCCATGTAATCTCAACACGCATGTCGGCTGACGCGATAGAAATTCTGACAGAGAGCGCGCAGAAGCGGTGGCCCGCGTCGGTGCGGATCGCCGCCGCTTTGGGCGGGACGAGCGGCTTCGCGGCGGCGGTATCGAGGCAGTTGCTGCGACGCGCCAGGCCGATGTGCACAAAGTGGATCGACTCCGACGAGGCCGACCGTTGGTTTTTGCACCACGCGATTTTGCTCGTCCGATCGACCGACGCGCGCGAAACGCTCGGCAAGCCCGACGCGCTGATCGCCGCCTTCGACAAGCCGACAACGGAATACGTCGCGTTCATTCGCGCGCTTCGGACGCTCTCCTTCCAGCAGCGCGAGGCGTTTGTTCTAAGCGAATGCGAAAGACTCGATCCGCGGCTGGTCGCGGTGTCGATGGACTGCTCAAAGACCGCCGCCCAGCAGCACCTGCTTGAAGCGATACAGCAGCTCAGGCTCGTGGCGGGCGAGACATATGATGTCCAACTCAAGCGGCTTCGTATCGCGTATCAGCACCTCTCGCCGCGAGAGGATGAGACGGCAAAACGCGTCCAATGGCTCGGCCGGCCGATCGTGGTCAAACGCAAAATTCGCCGCGTGCTCGTCACCGTTATAACAGTTGCCCTGATCGCCATCGCGGCGGTGGTGGCGTATCGTGTTTGGTCATGACGGGCCTAAACATTTTCGCGAGCTTCTTCGGCGGCGTGTTCAACAGCCTCTCGGGCGGCCTGTCCACGGGCCTGGACTGGATCATTTATCTCCTGCTCGTGCTCGCGTGCATCGCGGGACTGCTGCTGAATCTGCTGGGCCTGCCCGGCATCTGGCTGATCGTCTTCGGTGCGATCGCACACGCGTTGTACACGGGCATCGGCGTCGGCATCGGCTGGAGCGTCATCGTCGCGCTGGTGGTGATGGGCGTGCTTGCGGAGGTGATCGAGTTCGTCGCCGGCGCGGCCGGTTCGAAGAAGGCCGGCGGCACGAAACGCGGAATGGTCGGCGCTATAGTGGGCGGACTCGTGGGCGGGATTTTAGGTACGCCGATCTTTCCGATTGTGGGCACGATCATTGGTTCGATCGTCGGCAGCTTCGTCGGTGCGTTCGGCGTCGAAGCACTCGCCGGTAAGACTTCTGGCGACTCTGCAAAGGTCGGCATCGGCGCGGCAAAAGGGCGTGCTCTGGGCATCCTGATCAAAACCGCTTTCGGTTGCGCGATGGCGGTTCTCACACTCGCCGCGGCGTTCCCGCTTTTGCAATTACAGCCCGCAACCCAGCCCGCGACAACTGCACAACTGCACAACTAAAAGTTGTGAATTGAGAAACAGATTTCGTGCGGTTCTGAACTTTTTGCTCTATGTTCCTTCCCCTCCCGACTTAGTCCTTCATGCTCCTTGAAACTCAAAAACAGTCCGACCGTATCGGCGTCTTCGCGGGCATCGGCGCGTACCTGTTCTGGGGCTTGATCGCAGTCCTCTTTTTCAAACAGCTCGGCGGCGTTGGTGCTCTGGAAATAGTCGGGTTTCGTGTCGTCGGCTCAGTCGTCTGCCTCCTGGCTTTTCTCTATTTCACAACCGGTTTCACTGAATTAATCCGAATCCTGCGATCAAGGCCACTCGTCGCGTGCCTGCTGCTGACGGCGATTCTGGTGAGCTGCAACTGGCTGATCTTCATCTGGGCCGTCGGAAGGGGACAGATCGTTCAGTGCAGCCTGGGTTATTTCATCACTCCACTATTTCAGGTCGCGCTGGGCGTGGTGGTTTTGGGCGAGCGGCTGCGTATTGCGCAGGTGATCGCGGTGGTGCTCGCGTGCCTCGCGGTGGCCATCCAAATCGCGATTCTGGGCGAGGTGCCCTGGATCGCGCTGGGCCTTGCGACGTCGTTTTCGTTTTACGCGCTGATCAGAAAGCGTCTGTCTCTACAGGCCGTGCCCGCGCTCACTGTGGAGTGTCTCCTGCTCTTGCCCGCGGGCATCGCGCTCGCCGTCTTGCCGCAAACCAGGGGCATCGACCACTCGCCGCTGATATGGATATTTCTGTCGTTTTCGGGCGCGGTGACGGCGATCCCGCTCGTGCTCTTTGGCATCGCCGCCAGACGGCTTCAACTCTCCACGATCGGCTTCCTTCAATACCTGGGCCCGACCTGTCAGTTCGCCCTGGCGACGCTCTACTACGGCGAAACCGTCGGCAAGGTTCAACTCGCGTGTTTCGGCCTGATCTGGATCGCGCTGCTCGTCTTTTCCATCGATACGATTTATCGAAGTAATCGACCAAAGCCTGGTTGAGGATCGAAAAGAACTACGTAGCCGCCAGCTTGCTAGCGCTTTGTCGGACTCGGTTTGCGCATCAAGCGCCAGCAAGCTGGCGGCTACGCGAAGGAAATTCCTATCTTGCCTATGGTCGAATGAATTCCCGCATCTCAACTTGCGTGAAGATTCGTTCGATAAATGTGGTGTGACTGAAGAGCATCCATCCGAGCGCCGAAAGGCAGCCCGTTCGAAGCAGCCCCACACGCCGGGCTGGATTCTGCTGGGCGGCGAGTCACACCCCGTGCAACTCTTCGACGTTTCGACCCTCGGCGCGGGCGTAAAGTCCGCCAAACCTTTCGCCAACGAGGCCGTCCTCACCCTGCGCGTGGGCATGGGGCCAATGCGATTTCCTCGCATGGCACGCGTCACACGATGCACACCAACCCAAGACGGCGGCTATCATCTGGGCATTACCTTCGTCGCCGATCGCGCGGGCAGGATCGACGGCATATTCGGTAAGGTGGGCTGACTCACCTTCCCTCAGTTCAAGTGTCTAACAGCTACAGGAAACACCATGAAAAATCGTCGATCCATCAATCGTTCATCCGTCGTCGCAATCCTCGGCTTGTCTCTACTCATCGGCGGATGCGCTAATGACACCCAGACCGGCGCTCTGCTTGGCGCGGGCGTCGGCGCACTCGGCGGCGCGATCATCGGCAACAATGCGGGCGGACACGGCGCGACCGGCGCTCTCATCGGCGCGGGTGCCGGGGCTGCGGGCGGTGCTCTGATCGGCAACGCGTCCGACAACAAAAAACGTAAGCAGGAAGACCGCCGATCTGACGATCGAAGGTACGACGACCGCAGCTACGACAACCGCGGAAGCACTTCAGGCGGTTATTACGATCGTAAGTAAATGCGGGCTTCATACCCGCGCCGGACCGCGTCGCATCAGAAGCCAGATTCCAAGAACGACCACGAACGCCGAGCCCGCGATCCCCGTGATCGTCGCCCAGCGAGCGTCATTGGCGGCGTCGATCACGTTCCCAAGCTCGCGGCCGTCCATGCGCAGGCCGAAACCCAACTGCGGATCGCTGACAATAAAAAATGCCAGGGCAAGCAGTCCGCACACCACGAGCACCAACGCCGGAGATTTGAAGAGTGATGGCATAAGAACGTGCTTTATCGCGTCTAAAATGTCGGTTGGTTCTAAGTAAAAGAACGCACAGGTCGGAGACCCGTGCCACCATTAGAATTTCAGTGGCACCGGTCTCCGACCGGTGTTCGATGTGAATCAGTAGATGGCGTGATTATTTCCAAAATCATGTTATGACCGAGGATTACTTCAGTCGTCTTGTTTGCTGTCGCCTCGCGCGAAGATGCTCGCCACATAATTCAGCACGTCCGACGCGCTCGTGTCGTTGTAGCCGAAGTATTTGATGAGCCGTTGTTTCACCACATCGATCTTCTGCTGAGTCTCTTCGTCCACGACGGAACTCACGAGATTTTTCAGCTTGATCGTGTCGCGCTGGTCCTCGAAAAGCTTGAGCTCCAAGGCCTTCAGCAGCCGAGCGTTGGTGCTGTACTCGAATCGTTTGCCGTCCAAGGCGAGCGCGCCGATGTAGTTCATGATCTCCTGACGAAAGTCGTCTTTTCTCGCGTCGGGAATGTCGATCTTTTCTTCGATCGACCGCATCAGCCTCTCGTCGGGCTCATCCTCGCGGCCCGTGAAACGATTCTTCACACGCTCGTGCTGCGTGTACGCGCGAACGCTCTCAATGTAGTTGGCCGCGAGTCGTTTGATCGCATCCTCGTCCGCGCTGATGGCCCGCTGCACTTCGCCCTTGATGATGTCTTCATACTCTTCACGAACGACGGACAAAATTTCTCGGTACTCTTTTTTAAGTTCCTCGTCGGTGATGAGCGAGTGGTGCGATAGCCCGCCCTCGAGTTCGTTCATGACCATGAACGGGTTGATGCTCTTTTCCTGCTGCGCCTGCCCGCCGACGAGCGCGTTGCTGATTTTGTCCTGGATGTATCGCGGGCTGATTCCCTGCATGCCTTCGCGCGGG
>JBBQKP010000231.1:0-5070 GCA_038326995.1 Tepidisphaerales bacterium | reverse complement strand
CGCGACAACATGAACTTCAACGTCAACCTGCTTCTGGGCGGGCAGATCGGCGCGGAGTCGCCGCAGCTTTATATGATCTATCCGCAGGGCAATCCGCTTCGAGCCAATGAGGATGCGCCGTTTCTTCAGATCGGCGAGGTGAAGTACGGCCGGCCGATTCTTGATCGCGGCGTTCGTTACGAAAAGACCAGCCTGCAGGATGCGGCCCGCTACGCCTTAATCAGCCTCGACAGCACGATGAAGAGCAACGTGACGGTCGGCCCGCCGATCGATTTGATCATGTACCCCAACAACGAGCTGGACGTTCGCCGGCGCAGGCGATTCGAGCCCGACGATCCACTCCTGACGGATATCCGCCAGCGCTGGGACCGCCTGCTTCGCGACGCGGTTCAGACACTGCCGATCATCAACCTGCAGCCCGAGGGGTGAGCTGTGGCGGATGAGCTGGCGGAGGATCCGGCGCGGTGAGATCGCGTTCGAATTTCGCGAACGGCCAAAACCTTTATCGCGAGTTGGGTCATCGCGGTTATTCTTAAACCATGCGCGTGTCTGAAATTTTCTATTCGATTCAAGGCGAGGGAAAGCTCGCGGGCGTGCCGAGCGTTTTCGTACGCGCCAGCGGCTGCAATCTGAGGTGCGTGTGGTGCGACACGCCCTATGCGAGCTGGGAGGCGACGGGCGGCGACATGTCGGTCGATGAGATCATTGCGCGGATGGATTCGCTCTCGCCCAGCGCGTCGCACGTCGTGTTGACCGGCGGCGAGCCGATGATCATGCCCGAGATCGAAGAGATCGCGTCGCGGCTTCAAAAGCGCGGAACGCACATCACAATCGAGACGGCCGGGACGATGTTCAAGCCGATCGCGATGAGTCTTTTGTCGATGTCGCCTAAGCTATCGAACTCGACGCCGCACACGCGCGAGGGCGGAAAATTCGCGCAGCTGCACGAGCAATCGCGATTGAACTTTACTGCGATGAATCAGCTCATCTCGCACGCGAGATCGACGGGCGCCGATGTGCAGTTGAAGTTCGTCGTCGCAAGCGAAGACGACCTGCGCGAGATCGATGACGTGCTGGAGCGATTGGCCCACATCGGCCGCGAGTCGGTCGTTTGCCAGGCCGATGTGCTCTTGATGCCCGAGGGTGTTTCGCCTGAGGTGTTGAGGGAACGAACGCCCTGGCTTGCGGAGGTGTGCAAGAAGCGTGGCAACCGATTCTGTCCGCGGCTGCACATCGACCTGTACGGCAATACGAGGGGGACGTAGGTGGTGTAACACTTCAAATTCTGCGGAGAATGGAGACGATAGCTGGTCCTGATTTCACGAGCCGCGACCGTGAAGGCATCAAACTGCACACCTCTTTTCGGATGGTGTCGCGGTGTCGAATGCACGAAGTTTTTCATTGTTTGGTGGCACCGCTTTCCGACCGGAGTTGACCACGAGCCGGATGCTAAAGGACACGCGGCATTAGACCAGAACACCGACTTGTTTCCGCGTAACTGTTTCAGGGCACGTCGGCGTCATTCGGTCATTATAATCAGTAATGAAGTTTTATAAGACTTCAGCCGTTTGCAGCAAATCGCATTTGTTTGGACGCTTTTGGTACCACGACAACGTCGAAGCCGACGTCGCAAACTCGCTATCACCGATCGCCGAGCTCTATGTCCTGGCGGACCAAAAACGCGAAGGCAGGACTCGCCTGGTCGAAATGATGCGCAATACCGCCGACCGTATCGCGATCAAGATTGCGGAGATCAGGGACATTAAGGCGAGGCTGTCGAAATGCTATTTGACAAGCGACAGATTGGTGTCGAACAGGTTAGTACGAATGGAACCGATGTTGTCGTGCCACCAGCCCTTTTCGTCCATGATACCCATGAAAAGTCGCGTCGCGCCGGGTGGAGGAACGAAGTTTTGGAGCTTACCGGAGGAGTCGAGTCCATCGCCGACGAAGAAGACCTGCTTCAGGCCGGGCTTTAGCTCGGCAAAATTTCGGGACTGCTCACTCGAGAAATTCAGCTCGGCAGCGGTCGCATACGTGTTGGGAGCGCGGTCGTCCAGGAAGATACCCATGAGCGCGCCAATCGGAGCGGACGTCGCATTAATTCCGTTGTCCGCGCGTTGGCGAACAATCCAGTCGGACTTTCCGTCCATGGAGAAAAAGCTCCAGCCGTGCATGCTGGTACCGCCCTCTGTTTGCCGAAATCGAAGCGGACTGCCGGATTTAAAGCGGGACAGGTCGATCGATGTGGGAAAGTATTGCGGGCCCGAAATGCGGGCGATTGGATTCCCATCGTACCCGTCCAAACCTGCTGACGCGGGCATACCCGCGAGCCACGGCGTCATCGTGCCGTCCACTCGCGGCGCGATTGTGAACCCACGCGACACCACCGACGAACTGACGATGTCCGCGGACTTCACGCCGAACATGCCACCCATGTAAGTCGGGATCGCCGCGCCGCGCGCGGTCGTCATGCGCGACGTCACACGAATGGCCGTGCTGGATGCTTCCTCGCCCGGCGAGAGTACTAGAAACTGCCGTGTCGCAGCGTCCCACACGCCAAACTCGACGTCCTTGCTCGCGTCAAATTTGAGCGTTTGACCCATGATTTTTGCATCCGAGGCGACGAGCAACGCCCGCTGCCGAACGACCTGCGGATTTCCCTCTTCCAACGCACCTGCCGCATGCCGGGCAATAGCAACCGCGAGGGTCTGATTCTCGGACCTGGCCAGCTGTACCACGCCCATATCGATCGCGAGCATGCCAAAACCCAGCAGCACCGTCATGGATATCGCGGCGTAAATGAGCGTCACGCCCCGGCACTGTTGGCCCGATCTTTGTTTGTAATTGCTTTGCATTACTGCTCTATCGTATTCAATTATCCCCAAGACAAATTGAAAATCACAAATGCATCGACCGCTACAAATCGGGGTAACACTTCAGCCGAATACAGACGCAATTAAACGAGCCGCCAATGTCAAAAAGCGGTTTCTGAGAATTGCCGTAAAAGTCTAGAATGCGGCTGCTCGTTTGGCCCGTCCGGCAGGACATTGCAATGCTCCACGAGTCGAAGGCTCTTTACGGAAATTCAGATGAAGATGTCCTGCCGGACGGGCCGGAAACGAGTCCAGGACGCCGCATCTACGAGTCGTGGTGTTCGTTTGATGACTCTCACTTGATGACTCTCACTTGATGACTTTCGGGGGTCATCGAGGATTTCGAGCGCTTCTGCAAACGGCCGAAGTGTTACCAAATTTAAACTCAACTCTACTGCCGATTCGCGTGTTCTGGTCCGGTCAAGTTCCCGGCCGAGCAGGTTCGCGCGTGCCGTGAAAGTTAGAGGCCGATCAACTGGCACGTGCTCGTGGATCGCATCGGCGAGCGTGGTGAAGGCGATTCTCAAAACGATTGCCGACGTTTCGGATGATCGGTCAATCGGCCTGATCGTTGGCGATTCTGTAGTCGGTACAAGCGAGCAGGGCAAGAAGATCGCCAAGGCGACCAAGAGCAGCGCGGGCAAGCGCGTGCGATCCGCGCGTCTGGACATGAACACAGTCGTAGAGCAATCACCAGCGCCGACGGGCTAGATTGTTCAGCGCTCGAAGGTCGGTTGAACGGGCATCGAACCCGGTTCAAACCGCCTTCGACGGACAATCAAAAGCATGAGCGACCCCGCAAGCTCCGATGTTCGGGAGAACCCTTAAAAGGGGCACTTTCAGCGGGGGGTGGTGTTTCGCAACGTGTTTGGTCTCATATGAATGTCCCGAAATCTCAAGTTGCGTGTCCGGCTACAACAAAATGTAAACGGACAAGCTGGATTAGACCAGAACTCCCGTTTGTTTCCGTCACGAAACGCCCTGCCCTGCCGAGCGAAAACCCGGTGTTAGGGTATCCAAAAATAAAACCGGACCAAGGCCCGAATTTGCCCGTTTCGGGGTGCATATCGGACCAACGCGTTTCCGCGTGCCTGCATCAAGGCACGTCGTCGTCATTCGGTCATTACAAGCGGAATTGAACATTTATCACTTTATTTCTTGAACAGAATCTAATCCCTTAACGCTGGGCGTGTTTTTGTTAGGGTAATTATATAAGACTGGTCAAAACGGAGCGGTTGCCGGTTCGGCAGTTTTTGCGCGTGAAGCGATTAGGTCTTCCGCTTTGCCGCCGTTGACATAGCAGCGCTCCACAAGAATCCGGTGGTACAAGTGTGGCTTGTCATCTCGGTCGGGGTCCTGAACGAGAGGAGATTTTGTCCAATGCAAATCACTAAACCGCTTGCTTACCGCATTCCGGGTTAGTGCGTAATGATTCGCGATTTGATCGGCGGTTGCCCATTCAGGAAGCGGGACTCGCGATTTTGAAGACAGCGTGAGCAGGCGGCTGGCCGTCTTCCTCATATGAGCGTAGTCCGGATCGGACGATAGACCAATCTTTTCGAGTGTTCGGCGGACTACCGCAAGGCCTCGCTCGATTTCTGCATCCATTGACAAAGTGTAAACGTCACTTAGCCGCATGGTCAACCCTGTGACACTCCGAGGCATTGAGCCGCAATCGACCACCGGCTACAAATCGCGCTTCACTTACCAAAAGGAGTCCGATGACCGACAACAGCGAGTCCGAAAACGAACGAACCATCATCGCCAAGGCCGCCCGCAAGGCCTGGCTCAACTGGCGGATGCGTGACGTGCCGCAAATCTATCATAGTGGTGTCCCTGAAACACACGACGCACGCGAACTCTGGGAAGCCGAACAGATTGTTCGCCGGAAGGTCGCCGTTGACCTTGAGCTGACTCAATCACCCTGGCGGCGCGTCGGCCAAGGCAACGCCGTTCTGTTCGACCGGTCGCGACTTAGCGACGCTGAATGGTTCGGCATCCACGAAGACCTTGAAGTCGTTCCCCCTGGTTGCACGGACGGCCCGAAGCTCGGGCGGGAGTCTGAAACCCGCGACGAAATTTTCGCCCAACAGGCGAACTCGACCGAGTTCAAACTGTGGGAAGCATTCCTGAATAAACAGGCCGTCGAACGTCAAACGAAGCAAGAACGAATGGAGATTTTTTGCTTCGATTA
>JBBQKP010000230.1:0-5093 GCA_038326995.1 Tepidisphaerales bacterium | reverse complement strand
GGTCGGGCTTCTGCGAAAACAACAAGCGGACGCCAGACCCGATGAATGGCTCGCCGGTCGCGTACACGGTGTCGAGCAATTCGATGAAGCCCTGCCCCTTGATGTCGGGGAACGTTTCATGAACGGTTCGACCCACGAGTTGGCGGTGCCCGACAAGTTGGTCGTACTGTTCGTTCGCCAGCTCGAAGACGTGGTCCGGCCCGCGTAACACACACATGAATGCCGGGGCATGCCGGAACACGTCGGCCAGTCGCGTTCGCTCCCCCTCGGCCTGCTGGAACAGACGCATTCTGTCGGCCTCGGCTACTTTTCGGCCGGTGACGTCCACCGCCGCCAACACACTGCTGACCGGGCGTCGAACGCCGGCGGTTTCCGCAAAGATCACCTGCTTCTTGACCGACAACCAATGGACCGAGCCGTCCGTATGAATGACGCGGTGTTCCATGCTGAACGTGCCGCCGCAGGTCGAATCCAGGGACTGGTTCATGAGCCGAAATATTTCGTCCTTGTCGTCGGGGTGGAAGGTGGCGTGGACGACCGAGCGCGGCAAGGGCACGTTGGCTTGCAGGCCGAACAGTGCCGCGGCGATCGTGTCGAGCACGATGGTGTTGGTCGTGTAATCGATCCTGTTCACGCCCAGCCCGGCGACTTCGACAGCTAATTTCAGCTGCGCCTCGCTGGCTTGGAGGGCGGTCTTGCCGGCTTGCAGCTCGCGCGTCATCGTCCAGCGTTCGACGGCGTTTTCCACCGCACGCGTCAGGCTCGCGGCCGACATCCAGCTTTTGCCGATGAAGTCCTGCGCGCCGGCTCTCAATACGGCCGGGCCGTGCTCCGGGCCTGCCGTGCCGGTCAGCACCACCACCGGGCAGACGGCGAGTCCGCCGGGGCCGATGACGGCCGCCAGGACTTCCATCGCGTCCATGTCGGGCAGTGTGTAATCCAGCACCACGCAATCGGTCGGGCCAATAGATTGGTCAAGAATCGCACGCACGCCCGCGGCGCCGGTTTCCGCTTCGACGAACTGATATCTTTTATCCGATCCCTGTAACAACAGCCGACGAATCTCGGCGATGTCTTCCGAGCTGTCTTCGATGATGACGACCCGACACGCCGAAACCGATGAGTTAGTGATTGCGGGTTTCATAGGTCGGAGCCTCCAGAATTAACCAACGTGACCCGGCTGAACCAGTAGCGAACAAGGTCAACGATTAGTTGCAGATGATCCGGATACCGGACCGGCTTGACGTGATAGGCGTTGGCACCCGCAGCATAGCAGAAACCAACGTCCTTGGGGTTGGCTGATGTGCTGAATATGATCACTGGGACTGACATAATCGCCGCTTCCGACTTCATGACTGTCAACGCATCGCGTCCGTCGGTGCCGGGCGTGTTCAGGTCCATGAGCACGATCACCGGGCGGTCAGAAGCGACTTCGCGAAGCAGTGCAAGCCCGGCCTCGCCGGTCGTCGCCCGCCGCACTTCGATCGACAGTTCAGAGCGTTTGACGGCCTCGGCAACGGTATCGAAGTCCTCGTCAGAGTCTTCGACCACGACTAGGATACCTCCGGTTTGTTTATTTCCTGTCATGTCAGGATCCCTTCCCGCCAGAGAGGGTGAAATAAAACGTCGAACCTTCGCCCGGTGTCGAGTCGAGCCAGACCCGGCCGTTGTGGCGTTCGACCAACTTCTGAACGATGGTCAGCCCCGCGCCGGTTCCGCCGCCGAATTCGTCGCGGCCGTGAAGGCGTTTGAACATCTTGAAGACCTGATCGAAATGCCGTGCGGGGATGCCTATGCCGTTGTCCTTCACATAAAAAATCGTGACGTCGGACGAACCTTCGGGGAAGTCGTGCCTGGGATGGTTTTCGCCCGGGGCAATGAAGCCGACTTCGACCCGTTTCTGCGCCTTGTCGTTGTACTTCAATGCGTTGGACAAGAGGTTCACAAAAATCTCGCGACAGCGCACCCGATCGCACCGCGCGTGCGGAAGCGCCCGGGGCACCGCGATCTCTGTCGGCCCTTCTGTTCGCCGGGCGTCGACCATTTCGATCGACTCATTCACGACCTCGTTCAGATCCGTGTCTTCGGTCTGCAGCGTCACACGGCCCACTCGCGAAAAATGCAACAGCGAATCAAGCAGGCTGTCCATCCGGACGGTCAGCCGCATCAGCGCGTCGAGCTTCTTGCGATGCTCTTCGTCTCGACCGGCCGCGTCTTCGAGCAGCTGGTGGGCGTACTTGTGCATCCCGCGAAGTGGCTCTTTCAAATCGTGCGACGCGACATAGGCGAAGGCGTCGAGCTCTTCGTTTGATCGGGTCAGATCGGCATTCAGATCCGCCAATCGCTCGGCCCGGCTGACGACGAGCTCCATCACCAACATCCTTAATCGTGAGGCGGCGTCGAGTTCGACCGTAAGCCAAGGCGCAGATCGCCCGCGTACGGATTCCTGGAACAATTCGAAGCTGCGACGCGGACTGAGCCGCGGCCCGTTCGGGCCGAGGACGGTGGGCTTGTCGTGCGGGTTGCCGCCCCAGTTGACTATTTGCGTGATCTCGGGGCGAAACCAGAGCATGACGTTTCGGTTGGTGCGCGAGAGGGGCGTGGCGAGCAGTCCGCTGGCGACGTCGGCGAATGCTGAAGCCGGGGGATAATCACGAGAGAGCGCATCGGTTGCGTAAAGCGGTTGGTTGGGCGTGTCGAATTCCGGGCGGTCGTTGAGCCACTCGCCCAAGGTTTCGAGTTCGGCTTCGGTCGGCGTGTTTCCTACGCGCCACCAGCGATTATGGTGATAGATCGCCGCCCCACCTGCGGCGATGCCGTCGAGCAGCGTCGGCCGGCCGTCGGTCATCGTCGCAAGACCGCCGTCTTGCGCCGCCTGCGCGACGAGTTGCTGGTGCGTGCCGTCGAGCTTGAGTCGATAGACAAGATGTTCGCGATCCTCGGCCGCCTGGTGTTGAAGCGAGACCACCTGCGCCAGAAACTCACAAGCCGCGCGTACTTGATAAGGCACGAACTTCGGCCCGTCGTAATGATGCCCGTTTATCAGCCCCCAGAGTTCGCCGCCGCTGCGGATCGCCAGCGTAAGCGCGGCCGTCACCTTCATGTTCTTCAGATATTCCGTATACATCACCGACGCGCCGCGCAACGCGCAATACGTCATCAATAGAGGCTTACCGGTGTCGGGGTTAACTAGCGGGACGAGCTCCGCCAATTCGCCCGACACGTCCGGCACCGGGCGAATCCAGATTTGTTTGAACATCTCGCGCGCCGGCTTGGGGATGTCCTCGGCCGGGTAGTGCAGCCCGAGCCACGGGTCGAGGTCTTCCCGCTTGCTCTCGGCAAACACCTCGCCGTGACCGTCGGCATGGAACTTGTAGATCATCACCCGGTCCAGACCTGTGAGCGTCCGAAACTCGTCGGCGGTCAGGTCGCAGAACTCCCGGAGTGTTCGCGCCGTTTGCAGCCTTGTGACAGTCTTTTTCACCAAAGCGTAGTAGTCCGGTTCGCCGGCCCCGGTGCGTCCGGTGGCCTCGAACTCGACGACCGCCACGCCATCGAAAGTGTGCGCCGTCACGTCCAGCGGCGGCACGTCCCCCCGGGCCGGGAGCGTAAATACATAGAGCGGGTTGCGGTCTGTCGGCTCGGTCGCCAGGAACGCTTTCAGCGTCGCTTCCCCGTCCGGTCCGATGGCGGAGCCAATTGACTTGTTCAGCAGTGTTGAGGCAGAGTGGCCCAGAAGCCGGTCGGTGTTCTCGCTCGCCTGCAGAATGGTCAGGTCCGTCGGCCTTAGAACAAGCACGGCCCCGTGCGACAACACACAACCGGGCGTTTGCACAGGCTCGGTGTCGCAATTGGTGATCGATACGCCGTGCCGCTTAACGCTGTACGGCTGATCAGCCCACGGGGGAAGTGCAACCTGGTCTGTTGTGCTCATCGGTTATCCCCTCAACTGCTCATCCATTGATGCAGCTTTAAGAACGTCTCTTTCGCGGCGAATACTACTTCATCTTCGTCGCCAGGTTTTACGCAGGACGCGCTTGAGGCTCGGAACGCCTGCCACATCAGGGAAGTGACTCTATCGTATCCGTGAAAGAACCTGCCCCCGGTATCGGGAAAAACACTAATATGGTTTCGAATCTTTTGGCTGATGATCTGCCCGCCGAGTGTTGATCCTTCCAGCACATAGATACAACCGAACGCGGCGGCAACCGTGCCGTGCGGCGGCAGGTCCGTGCAGATCGGCAGCTTGTCGAGATCGTTCACGCCAAAGTAGTGCAAATCGGTTTCCAGCAGATGCGTCTTTCGCCGCTCTGCCAGATCAAGCCCACGCTCCTTCCACCCGCCGACGTTCAACAGCCCGGCCTCGAGCGGCTTATAAAACCCGTAGAAACCTTCGAGGACACGTCGATACGCATCGAGCGTGAGCGATTCACTCGTCAGATCAAGAACGTTCTCGATCGCGTCGTGCTCCGCCCGTGTCTCGGCCCTGAGTCGGGTAAGGACAGTCGTCGGAGCAGGTGCTTTTTCAACGTTCATTTGGCTGCCTTCTGGTACGCAGTTCTGACGAGCACGGGTCAGCAGTGAGCAAGCCGCTCCTGTTGAAATCGGCTTATTGAAGCATACCGCAAGCAGCGAGTTTTGTTGGCAGGAGGGAACGCGCAAGGCCGTTGTATCGACCTGTCGTACAGGGCCGTCGGGAAACAACTGAGCGACTGTGACGTGGGCAAACTCCTACACTCGTTAGTTCTCAATCACGTTTAAAGAACGGAAGATACGAATATGGCCAAGAAAACCGCTACAAAAACAAAAGCCGAGCCGAAAAAAAAGGGAAGTCGATGCTGGAAGGGATACGAACCCACGCCTGGCAAAAAGCCCGGCACGAAGGGCTCATGTAAGCCCAAGGCCAAGTGAGCATTTCATTTCTGTTCGTTGTGTCCGGCCCTCTACAATCAGCAGCTGTAAAACCGCGACTGGATCGCTGTTTCGCCGCATTGCGCTGATGTGCTAACGTTTATGCCTAAATGCGGCCCGAATCGGACGCGGCCTATGATCGACCTCCGGATGCCGATCGGCGTACGCCCAGATGATTTCGA
>JBBQKP010000229.1:0-5094 GCA_038326995.1 Tepidisphaerales bacterium | reverse complement strand
TAAGATTCCGTCGTCTGATCGTCGCTGACCAATGGGTAAATCAACAATTGAAAAACCGGCGAATGCACATTATTTTGTTTTGCTTTCATGGCGGTGACCGTTGCGAGGTTGCCGCCCGCGCTTTCACCCGCGACCGCGATCTTGCTCGCATCACCGTTGATCTGGTCGGCGTTCTTAACAACCCACTGATACGCCGCGAAGGCATCATCCACGGCTGCGGGATATTTGTTTTCCGGCGCTTTGCGATACTCGACAGAAACCACGACGCAGTTGGCCTGCTTCGCCAGAGCACGCGCCGAAGCGTCGTAGGTGTCGTTCGTAGCGATGACGAACCCGCCTCCGTGGTAATAAACCAGAACAGCAAACGGCCCGGTGCCGGAAGGGGTGTAGATGCGAATTGGAATCGACCCGGCCGGACCGTCGATGGAGCGGTCGTCGATGTCTTCGAGCACCGGCTCGGATTCCTGCAAGCCCATCTCTTTGATGATTGCAGCAACCGCGTCAGCAGGAGTCGGCTGGTTTCGCGCCTCGTCTGCGGTCAGCAACTCAATGGATCGCCCATTAAGCGACGCCAGCTTATCCAACACTTTTTGCATGGAAATACTGGGCTTTGAACCGTCGTCTTCGACAATTTTCCCATGAGTCGCATCTGCCGAATTGCCGAACCAGACGACCGCACCGGCGGCCAGGCAAACGGCGGCCTGAAAACTTCCAACAAGGTTCTGGTTTTTTGAAAAGGGCGTGATCGCATGATGTAAAGCTTTCAGATAATTTCAAAACGTTCTGTTCGATGATCTGATCACCCGTGAGCGTGAATGTCACTAACGCATAATTAACAAATGTATGAAATCGACTGCGCTCAAAAAATCGGTGCTTGCCCCAATTCAGACTGGGGGAATTTCTGAATACTTTTTGGCTCTGAATCAATCTTTATTCATGCCTGTAAGAAGGATGGGGCGCCTCGATCGACATTTCAGTTCTTATCAGCGCGATTTACGATTTCGCGAAAGGTCCGCCATGAAAACTTTTTAAGTTGCGTTGCCGTTTTAAAGACGACGAGTTATTAGGGCCGGTCCAGAAATTCACGCGTTGCCGGCTTAGAATATCCTGCTTATGACACCGCTTGCACTTTAGAAATTGATCAACGATTGTGTGGTAAATCGAAGCTCAATCGTCGTTCGTGTGGAGCAGCCCCAGTAACAGCACCGGCGACATCGTTAGCAGCACCGCGGCGGCGATGAAGGATGTGTCGCTTAGTTCGCCGCTTGAGGCGTTGAACGCCACGTTCGCCGCCCACATCGCGGCCGTCGCTTTTGATTCGCTTGCAAGTATCAGACTCGGCCAGAGCAGCGCATTCCATGCCGCGGCGAACGACAGCACCGCCAGCGTCGTCGTTGTCGGGATGATCTGAGGCATGACGATGTCCCACCACACACGCAGTTCGTTGCAGCCGTCGAGCCTTGCGGCGTGAAGTGTTTCATCCGGCACGCGTGCGATCGCCTGCATCATCAACAACGAGCCGAACACACTGAAAAGCCCCGGAAAGATGGCCGCCAATCGGGTGTCGAAGAGCCCGGTCTTCATCACCATCTCGAACGCGCCGGGCATCAATAGTTGTGCAGGCACGAGCATGGTGAAGACCAGCCCCATGAGCACAATCTTCCTGCCAAAAAAGTCGTGCTTCGCCATTGCGAAGCCCATCATTCCCGCGAGCAGGGTTGAAACGACGGCCTGAATACTCGCGAGAAAAATCGAATTGACGATCGCGTCTCGCCAGGACGAATCCAGAAGAACGCGCTTGAGACTGGCAACATCCGCCCGGCCAATGAGCCAGAGCATCGGTGCGATAGCGATCACGCAAACGAGGCAAATAACGAGGTGTGCGAGAATGGAACGATCTTTGGTCAATGAAATGTTTTCAGTTGGTTTGTGTGCGAGCCAGTCCACTGACGCGAACGAACGCGACTGAGACGACGAGGAGCAACAGCATCATGACCCACGCGATAGCGGCGGCGTAACGCAGGTCGCCCGACGCGAAGCCAGTCTGGAACAAATACATCACCAGCGTCAATGCGGAACCGCGTGGGCCAGCCGTCTGGCCGTAGAGAACGAAAGGAAGCTCGAACAACTGCGCCGAGGCGATGATGCCCGCGAGCCAGAGCGCGCACGCGGTGCCGCGAACGGCCGGAAGGGTGACGTGCCAGAACTGACGGGTGCCTGAAGCACCGTCGATCCGGGCGGAGTCGTAGAGTGTCGGATCGATTGACCGCATCGCGCTTTGGAGGTGCAGCGCGGTGATGCCGACCGTCGTCCAGAGTGTGATCGTGCAGAGTATGAGCAGCGTGAAGCGCGGGTCTGAAAGAACATCGAACGATGCGCCGGCTCGAACCGATGGTGAGACGATCTGAAGAAACATCAGGCCCACGAATACTCCGCCGACCAGATGCGTGCTGAGCAGAGCGGTTCGGACAAAAGGCATGACGGCCGGTCTGATGGATCGAAGCATGAACGCCAAAATCAGCGCAAGCGGAATCTGGAAAAGAGAGACGAGAAGTGCGAAGCCAAAAGTGTTGGCGGCGGCGAGCCAGAAGAGGCGATCACTGAAAAGGAATTGAAAGTTAATAAGACTCAGACGGTCTGGATTAGGCGAAAAGGATTCGCCATGAGGACTCGAAAACGCGAGATATGTTCCGCGAAGCAGTGGATACACGAGCACGGTGCCGAAGAGCACGACGGGCAAGAACACGAAAAGCATCGGCCAGAGCGTGGGACAGGATGGGTGCGATCGTTGGCGCATCAATTCGATTGCCTTTGCCGAAATTCAATTCGCCGCGACAGTTCCGCATCTGCATCAGTCAGTGCTTTGATGAGCCATTGCCCGCGATCTGCCTCGGCCAATTCGCGCGCGCGCCAGATGACGTCTGCGAGCAATGATTGTGCGATCACCGCGTTCGACGATGTCGCGCGCGGTTTCACTCTTGCGGCCAGCATCGTCTGAAGCTGACAAATATCCTGCCCGGAAAAAAACGCGTCGGCTAACGGTTGCTTTGGCCAGATTGCGGTGTTGGCCGAGAGCAATTCGGATGGTTGTTGCGACTCGAGGTAGAGGACTCTGAGGAACGTTAGGCTGTCTGTCGTGCTCCGCGCGTGGAGCGGGATGGCGATGACGGTGCCGCCCCACGTGGAGGTTGGAACATCGAAAAGCGGATCGAGCACCGGAAGCGGCATCATGCGGACTTTGCCAGCTAATTCCGGGGCGAGGCGAGTGAGTTGCTGAGCGCGCCAGTCGGGTGTGACGATCGCAGCGACTTTGCCTGAAGCGAGATCGGAAGCCCACGCGTCGTCTGCCGCCCCGTGTGCGAGTGCGATGCCGTCTGACGCGATGATGCGCGCACAAAGACTCGCGACATCAAGCACGTGCTGATCTTTGAGCCTTGATTTTCCGGTCGAATCGATCAGCGAGATTCCACGCTGATTAAGAATCATCATCGCCAACTCGGAATTGAAAGGCTGCACACCGAGCGCACGTCGGCCGATGCGGATGCCTGAAGTTAAAGCGGTGTTTTTATCGCTCGATTTTTGGTACGCCTGACACGCGGCGATAAACATCGGCCAGGTCGTAGCCTTCTCAATGTCGATGCCCGCGGCCAGGAACAGGTCGGGACGATAAGTGATGGTGACGGGGTGCACGTCCAGCGGCAAGGCGAAGACAGAATTCAGGAATCTGCAGTTTTCAAGTCGCGCGGGGCTCAGGGTCGCGTCGCTTGATGAGAGCAAGTCGTCGAGCGGCAAGAGGCCGACCGCGCTGCCTGCGTCTGTCTCGTTTTCGGCAAAATATCGGCCCAGGTAACTGAGTTCGATTTCGACCGCGTCGGGTAGAGCATCGGTGGGTTGATCGAGGTCGATCAAAGAACCGAGTTTCAGATTCAGCACGGCCGGGCTCATCAGGCGAACAAAGACGCGACGGCCGGTGATCGATTTGAACTTCGCGACGTCGATCGAATCTCGGTATGTCGCCACACGGTCGGGAGAAAAGGTCCAGACGATGAAGTCGGGACGCTGGCTGAGCGTGCTTGATCCAATTAAACGAGATGCGAGCAGAACGAAGGCGGCGACGCCCAAGAGCAGCAGTATCGGGAGAATTTTGCCTGCGCTAAAAAGCATTCGGATTGGTGTTGGATTATCCCAAACGTTTAAGCAGGTGCTACCCTTGGCGGTTAGACAGATGCTTAGCCAGGCGCTTACCCCGGCGCGTTCATCATGTGATTCGCCGTGCTGACGAAGTAAGGCAAGAGAAGTTGCCACACCTCCGGGGTGATGTCGGCGTCGCTCGCGGCGTGGGTCTTGAGCATGAGCCAGCGATCGCGAGCGGCCTGGTTGATGGTGAAGGGTGCGTGTCGCATGCGCAATCGCGGATGGCCGCGCTGGTCGGAATATCGCGTGGGGCCGCCGAAGCGCTGGATGAGGAAGTCTCGCAGTCGAACTTCCGCGCCGACAAAATCATCAGCGGGATACATCGGCGCGAGGATGTCGTCGGTCTTCACACGCTGGTAAAAAGCACTGACGAGAAGTGTGAAACCTTCGTCGCCGATCGAGTTGTAAATTTCCATTTCTGTCATGATTGTTTTTTCAGGTCGAGGACGAGTTCTCGGGTGTGTTTTTCGATTTGAGACAAGGCCTGATCGGGTGCGAGGTCTGCGACATCGTGGACGTGCCAGAACGCGGTCTGATTCGACCAGCCCGGAAATTTTCGATCGAGTAATGGCCTATGCTCGGCATCTTTGAGTGCGACGATGAGGTCGGCGCGTCGCAGGTCGCCGTAGGTGACTTGCTCGGGCTCGCGATGAATGGCCTGATCGTCGAAACGAAGCTGTTTCATCCGTTCGAGAGTGTGCGGGGAAATAGGCCCGGGATTGATCCAATCCTCAATCGCGAGTCCGCGCGATTCGGCCCGCCAGTTGATTGCCGCGTCACGGGCCAGGTGATTGAACAAGTGCTCTGCAAAACGGGATCGATAGTAATTTCCGGTGCAGAGAAACAGAACGGTTTTGTGCGAAGGTGCGACGGGTGATGTGCTCATGGAGGGGCGACAGA
>JBBQKP010000228.1:0-5236 GCA_038326995.1 Tepidisphaerales bacterium | reverse complement strand
GAGCTTTTCTTCGACAAGGCGATTGGTGAAGGGCTCGTTGATCACGTCCCAGTCGATTAGTCGCCCGCGAAAAAACTGCGTGGTGTACTTGATGTGAGCATGGATCAAAGCGCGAAACTCTTCGGGCTTATCGAGTCGCGCCAGTGCGACCGCGGGCATAACGTCCTTGCCGGGCCAGACGAGTGTGTGCCCACGCACCGGCATGTCGTGCTGCTCGAGCCAGTCGATCAGTTTGCTCGGCTTGTCGTAGCCATTCGCCACCAGGTTCGGCCACTTCAAATCATTCTCAATCACGACGCAGTTGAACAGTCGCAAAAGCTCCTTCCGATACCGCTCGTTGTTTGCCGACTCGCCCAGCACGGCGTCGGCGCTGACAGCAGTGCCGAACCCGAACGCGTGCCTTTGCAATTCGAAATCGACCGTCGCGCCTTCCAAGGGTTGGCCTTGCGCGTCTACGACTTTCACAACCAGGTCCGCCTTGCGAAGTTTGTCGATCCGCGCGTCAGCGGCCTTGCGCCATGCCGCACCGGGCTCGCGCCCGTTGTACGTCACCAGCGTGCGAGGCAACATGCCGAGCGAAACACCCTTTCCGAAATTGATCACCTCGATCGGGCCGATGTCGATCGTGTGTTTGGCCGTGCCCAGGCGAATCACGAGCTGCGACTTGCCAGCCGCAAGGTCGGCGCGCGCCACGAACGGCACGTCGATCCGCTGCCACTGCGCACCCACCGCCGTCTGAAAGTCCGCCGATTTTTCCCAAGGCTCGGCGTTCTGTTCGAACAAAATCGGCACCGAAGATTGCCCGGTCATCGACCACTCACAACGCGCCCAAATCCGCGCCAAAAGCACATCGTCTTTGGCGATCGTCTTCTCGATCTGAATCGTGAATTGGCTGTCCCAATTGTTGTTGGATGCCCGTGACACTTCCGCGCGAAGGGCCGTCGTGAAAGGCATGTCCGTCACTTCGACCTGTACTACTTTCGTCGTTTGGGGCGCTTCGGTTCCGCCGAGCTTTAAGAATTCGATCGACTTCGTCGGTTCGACGATGCCTGACCCGCCCGCGGGAAGAGGCACGTCCGCAGCGATCGCCGCTGGCCCGTGGAAGAGACACATGCAAGCAACACTTATAATGAACGCCAGTACTCGTAATTTGTCGATCGATTTCATTCCTGATCCTCCGAGGAAAACAATACCCCGTCTGCACGCTTGTTGTAAAACCAATGTGCAATTGGGTCCGTCTTCAGCCAACTTCTACAAGTCATCTTCGAACCACAACCCGCCGCGCGGTTTCGCCCACGACTTCGATCGCGAGCTCGATCAAATTCGTCGGCAGCGCTTCGCGCACTCGGCTGGGCCATTCGATCAGGATGATGGCACGCTGTTCCAGAAGCTCTGCGAAGCCGATCGACTCCAATGAGATCGCGTCGATCCGATAAGCGTCGATGTGAAAGACGCCGCACAACGGTGTTTGATATTCGTGAAGAATCACAAACGTCGGGCTGCTGACTTGAGACGGGTCGCCGCCCAGGGCATCGATGATCTCGCGTACGAGCGTGGTTTTTCCTGCGCCAAGATCGCCCTCGAGCGCGACGACATCGCCGGGCCTGAGCGTGCGTGCGAAGTCGATCGCGAAGGCGCGGGTGGCGTTCAGGTCTGTGAGATCGATGGTGGTCATCGTTTCGAAATCCGTTGTAGAACCAATCAGGCCTGTCACCGTTTATTCGGCGATCATTTAATCAGATCACCGTTTACCCAGGCGACCGTTTAACCGGGCGACCGCTTCACCAGTCGATCGAACTTCCAGACCACGAACGCAAGAATCGCCGCCGCGATCGCAAGATGTACGCCGTTTGCGAAAAGGACTTGTAGAGTCATGGCAGTCGCGTCATTCATTTCCGAGTCGATGAACGGCCGACACCAGGGTTGAATGTCGATCGCCGAGCCGAGGTTGAAGTAAGGCTGATAAAGCCAGAAGAATGACCTGTTTCGAGGCATAGCGTCCACGATCGACAGGACCAGGGGCAAACCCGCGTAAACGAAAAGGGCTGCGCCGAGATTGGTCACGACCGCCGTCGTCGCCCGGCCGCTCCACAGCGACAGCGCGAGCCCGCTGGCGATCCAGGGCAAAGTAAACGACACCATGGTCAGCAAAACCAACATCGCCGATAACACCGAAAAATTACCTAGCACGCTAAACCCGACGAAGTGCAGCGAGATCACTCCGAACAACGGCGCGAGCCTGCGAAGCACGCCCAACAGTTTTCCGCCGATGATTTTTCTGCCCGAGAGCGGCGTCGTCAGAAGCAAGTCCCATGTGTCGGCCTCGCGCTCGTGTGAGATCGCGCTGGCGCTGAACACCAACGCCAGCAACAGCAAAATGCTGTGAAATACAAATGCGAAGGGGTACTGCGATTCGCTGCGATGGAGCAGACTCCAGAGACTCCAATAGCTCAGGCCGAGCAGAAAAACCGCGATCACGCCGACGGTAATCTGCGCCCACCTCTGCCGGCCAAAACTCTGATGCGTCTCGCGCCATGAAACCGGATTGTCGCCCACCACGCGCGATTTTGCGAACGACATCGACGTGCCGGCGGCGGCGTATTGCAGGGATTGGACGGCTTCGTTTGCACTCGGACTGCTCTCCACCGCGCTGCTTCCCGCCAAGCTCGCCAGGGGAATCTCCGGCGCGGCCGACGTGAACCCACCCGACGATTCGTGCATCTTCCTGGATAGGCCTCGGATCAGCACGCTCGTCAGCATCAGCAACCCGATGCCGACAAGAAAATGAAACACCGGCGCGGCATAATACATCTGCCCGAATTGAGTCTGTGCACCCGGATCAAGGGCCGCGACGATCGCCACGATCGGGTTGGACGCGACCACCGTCCACATGCCCACGGCCGTCAGCGTCATACGCATCCCGCCGAACTGAAGAAACAACACTCCGAAGATCGGAAGCGCGATATACAAAAGCCCCATCGTCAGATAGCTCGCGAGAATGGCGATATACGATCGGTCGAAAATGCACGAAAAGAACAAGCCCAGTGCCGCATGCGACAGCGCCGCCGTCGACGCGATCAGCACGAACGCGACCAGCGCTTCGGGCCTGGTCCCGCCCAGCGACTGCACCACCGCCAATACCGGGACCGTCAGCGCCAGCAGCATGAACAGCGTCAGCAACCGACTCGCGAGCTTGCCCGACGCGATCTGCCACGCACTGAGCGGCGTCATCAAGAGTACCGGCAGCGTCTTGCCCAGTCGCTCGCTGCTGATGGCAGAGCAGGTGAGAATGGGCGCGATCAGCAGAATGACGACCACGCACCCCGTCGCCACGCTTTGAAACAGCGTTATTCCGAGTTGAACCTGGCGTTGCAAAGTCTGCACCGTGCCGAGATCTTCGCTGCGCAAAGACATCACCGAAGAGACCGAAACGAGCAGGAGCAACAGCGCGCCCAGAAAAATCGCGCGAAGGACGTATGTGCGTTTGCGTCTGGACATGACGCGCATTTCCTTGCCGAACAACGGCCCCAAAGGCCAGAGGCCGAGCAAAGTCGTCAGCGGCCAGAGGCCGAGCAGGCGCTGCGTGATTGGTAAAACGGTGGATGCCATGCGGCCGAGATGCTAGCCGATGCAGATGAAGTTCACACACCAGCCGAATGATCGGGCAGGGCACGGTTCATCCTTCAGTTTTCATCCAACCGTCTTGCAGCGGGTAGGGCGGGATTCATCCCGCCGTTTTCATTCGCGCACAAAACGGTCGGCAAAATCTCTGGTCGAATCTCTGATCAAATCTCTGGTCGAATCTCTGGTCAAACTCCGCTCGTCGATTCTCCTTCACCTCCGGCCCGTCCGGCAGGACACTCTCTTTCTGTCTTTGGTTGAAACCACTTGTTGGAGATCTGAATTCAACCACTCAAGCCACGCACCAAAGCATCTCAACAACACGCCGAGGTTGAATGTGCGACGTCATCGGCACACAATCCGGCGATGAGCAATTCCGCCGGGTTTATGGGATCAATCGCGTTCGTCGGTGCGGGCAACATGGCCGAGGCGATCGCGCGCGGCATGTTGTCGGCGTCGCTCGTCCCGGCAGAGCGGATCACCGCCGCCGACCCGATGAACGCAAGGCGTGTCTACTTTCGCGAGCAGCTCGGCACGATGACCGAGGCATCCGCGGGCGCGGCCGTGCGCGGCGCGGATGTCGTTTTCCTTGCGGTCAAGCCGCAGCACATGGCGCAGGCGCTTTCAGATATCGCGCCGCACCTTCAGGACGATGTACTTTTGATTTCGATCGCGGCGGGCGTGTCCATCGCGACGATCGAGGCCGGACTCGTTTTTGATCATCGAACGAATCCCGTTCGCGTGGTCCGCACGATGCCCAACACGCCGATGCTCGTAGGATGCGGCGCGGTGGCGATCGCGCCCGGCACGCACGCGACCTCGGCCGACCTCGCGCGGACACGCCTGATCTTCGAAACCGCCGCCGTCGTTGTCGACGTCCGAGAGGACCAGCTCGATGCCGTCACCGCGGTCTCGGGCTCGGGCCCGGCGTACATCTTCTGGCTCGTCGAGCAGATGACGGCCGCGGGCATCGCGCTGGGGCTTCCTGAACAGACCGCCACCCTGCTCGCCCGCCGAACCGCCAGCGGCGCGGGCGTCATGCTCCAGCAGTCGACCGATACCGCGCAGGAACTCCGCATCAAGGTCACCAGTCCGGGCGGCACGACGCAGGCGGCGATCGAGCACCTGCAATTACACGGTGCAGATTCGATCGTCCGTAGCGCAATCGCGGCGGCGGACGCACGCGGCAAGGAACTGGCGCGGGCGAGCTGAATTATGCTTTTTTGAATTGCTCCCGTTTCGATTTGCATCTCACGGTGAGAGAACTCGCCTCTTGTCCGGCCCGGCTGGCAAGCCATTTTATTCTGCTTCGGTTTGATCGCTCTATGTTCGAATCGTTCTCTGCAAAGACAGCGATGAAAATGAGACGACGCAGAAAATGAGACAACGCGGAAAATGCAATGTCCTGCCGGACGGGCCGGAAACAGGGTGGCCTCGAGAATCGACTTAAAAGTTAAAGCTCTCCAGTCGATATTGACTGGAGAGCTTCGTAATGATTCATTCTATTGTGTAACAGCGAATTTATCAGCGGTTTCGCCGGCGGCCCAGCAGCATCGTGCCGCCCGCCAGGAGCAGGCTGAGCGTCGCGGGCTCGGGAAGTGCGTAAAGGCCCTGG
>JBBQKP010000227.1:0-5270 GCA_038326995.1 Tepidisphaerales bacterium | reverse complement strand
TTCTACGTCATACTGGAAGGCAATCTAGAATCGCTAGAGGTTTTGATTGGAGCTGGCGCCGACGTGAATGTGGTCGCCGGCGAGCCGGGATGCACCATCCTTGCGTCGCCGCCCTTGAACTTGGCGCTTCAGTTACGCTATCTCATGGATTGGTCGAAGTACGACCCAATCGTCCGGCGTCTCGAATTGGCAGGAGCATCGCATAGCGATCCGGCCGTCGCATAATATAACGCTGCAATCGACCTGCCCCGCGTCGAACTTTCTGGTACACTGAGAGTAGGTCAGAGCGGTGCCGGCCATTAGACGTTGGTCAGTTATGTCGCCCAGATGAACATAAACCGTCGATCTCGACTTCTGTACGCGGAACTGCTTCGGCACTTCGCGGCGGGCCGATTGACTAATCATGAGTACGAAGACGCTGCGGACAAACTGTTGGTTTCACGCGATGCATCGTTGTGGGCGATCTACCTTATAGTTTGGTTACACTACGACGATTGGCAAACGCATCGGCTTACCGGCAAATGGAAACTTTCCCCCGATATGCTTCGCAACTTCGCTCGAATAATTGTGTTTTTGCACTCAGGTCTACCCTACAAGTGGCCACGTACTCCGCTTTGGCGGATGTTGCTCGGCATTGTAACGCGGTTGTTTCCGTCGCGGCCCTGTGGCGGTGACGAATCGGTCTGGCCTTTCTTTCGTCGCGAGGATTTCGAAGCCGCAATCGCTCGTCCGCGGCTGCTCGGCGGTGCCGACTAACTCGCCAATGCAGTGTACCGAGTCGGGGGTAAAAGCTGTTACGGCAGCACAGCGAGATGATTGAAATACTATGAATCGACCGCTCGTTTTTTATCGACCCCCGCCGTCGCAACGCCCCGCTACGAAGCCCGCTTCGCGTGAAATCCTAACACCCTGAACCGATGCCGCAAGCAAGGCGGATCCGGCGGCGGGCCGGGTGTCACGTTCTAGTACTCCAGAGCGTGCTCGGGACGTCGAGCGAGCCGCACGCCCAAACGAACGTTTTGCGAGTACACAAAACGTGGCAACCGGCAAGCCATGTTCTTAGATCAGATTTGAGCCGCAGGACGTTTCGGTGTGCGACCCTGGAGGGCGTCACTCCGTGACGCTTCTGTCGAGATTTTGGAATTCCCCGGCGGCAGAGACTGCCGCCCTCCAAGCCGGGTGCTCGGGACGTCGAGCGAACCGCACGCCCAACGGCACGCTTTGCGAGTACACAAAACGTGGTACCCGGCGATGGTCGTTTGAACCCCCAGTAGAACCGGTAGTTGAACCCCTGAAGCGTTTGATTGAAGAAGCATTTATTTTCCGGGCGTAGCCGCCAGCTTGCTGGCGCTTGCTATGCAAGTCGAGTCCATTAAAGCACCAGCAAGCTGGCGGCTTCACGGGAATGAGTGTCCGACACGCCAGGTCAAGAAGACGAAAATTTGAGAGACGCCAGTAAGCCGTGAATTTTGAGGTGAAAAACCGCCAGGCAATGCCGCAGACTATCGCGTGGGAAGTTCGGTGAACCGAATGGCGCGAACCGATTCGCGCGAACCGAATGGCGAGAACCTTCCGGCGCTATCGAATTTGCAAAACGAACTCGCGAAGGTGAACCTATCGCACAAGCATCCGTACACGGAGGTATGCCGAATGAGACTCAGCGCGCTGCTACACGCGGCCCAGATTTCCGACCCGATTTATTCTGCGAACGCCGCTGACGTCGATCCCGAGATCAAGGGGGTCGAGGACGATTCCAGGCGTGTGTTGCAGGGCTATTTGTTCGTCGCCAGGCGGGGCGAAAAATCGGACGGGAGTGAATTCGCTAATAGTGCGGTCGCGCAAGGTGCGGCGGCGATTGTGAGTGAGACGCCGATCGAGCTTGCTCATGACGGGATCGCGGTTCCGGTGGTGATTGTTGAGGACGCGGGCAGGGCGGTCGGTGCGTTGGCTCATGCTTTTTTTGGCAGGCCTTCAGAGCAGATTTCGCTGATTGGCATCACCGGCACGAGCGGCAAGACGACGTGCGCGTATCTCGTTCGACACCTGCTTAATTTCGCGGGCAAGAAGTGCGGCATGATCGGCACGATCGAAATTGACGACGGGTCGGGATCGCCCGTTCCGGCCGAGCTGACGACGCCCGGCGCGGCGGAGCTTGTGGCGATTTTAGCGCGGGCGCGCGACAACGGCTGCGAGGCACTGGTGATGGAAACCAGCAGCCATGCGCTGAGTCAGGATCGCGTGAGCAGTCTGCACTTCTCGGCGGCGGGTTATACGAATTTGTCGCAGGACCATTTGGATTATCACAAGACGTTTGACGCCTATGCCGCTGCCAAGGCGAAGCTGTTTGAGATGCTGGATGAGAGCGGCGTGGCGGTGGTCAATGGGCAGGACGAGCACACGTTCCGCATGGTTCAGAATTGCCGGGGCGTGGTGAAGACTTTCGCCGTCGAGCATCTGGCGGATTATCGCGCGATGGATGTTCAAATTAACAGCGGCGGGTCGAGCTTTCTGCTGGTGACGCCGGGTACAAGTCAAGCTGTTGATGAACAGGCCGGACAGGCGAATGTTCGCATGAAGCTGGTCGGTAAACACAACATTCAAAACGCACTGCTGGCGGCGGGAATTGTGATCGAGCGGTTCGGAATTGCGGTCGATGTGGTGGCGCAGGGTTTGTCGGCGGCGCCGTCGATTCCCGGGCGGCTTCAGGTGGTGGACAAGCAGCAGGATTTCGCGGTGCTGGTGGATTACGCGCACAAGCCTGATGCGCTGGAAAACGTGCTGAATGCGATGCGGCCGCTCACGAAAGGGCGGCTGCGGGTCGTGTTTGGTTGCGGCGGAAATCGCGACCGGGGCAAACGTCCGATCATGGCGCAAATCGCTCAGAATCTGGCGGATCATGTGTACATCACGAGTGACAATCCGCGTGACGAGCACCCCAGCCAGATTATCGAGGAAATTTGTACGGGCCTGCAGGCCGATAGTAGTAGTTCGGTCACGATCGAGCCCAACCGTCGCCGGGCGATCGAGAAGGCGGTCGCCGATTCAGAAGCGGGCGACGTGCTGATCGTCGCTGGCAAGGGCCATGAGGATTATCAGATTGTCAAAGGTGCCAAGACGCACTTTGATGATGTGAAGGAATGCGAGCGGGCGCTATTGAAGAAGACGAGCAGAATAGGCTAGGAGTGAAACGGCAATGAATCCACTCTCGATCCAATCCATCAAACAAGTGACTGGCGGCAAGTTTTTGACGGCCCTGCCCGGGAACGCGCCGACGGTTCGCGGCGTGTCGATCGACAGCCGAAACATCGAGGCGGGATGCGTGTTTGTCGCGATTCGCGGTGATCGGACCGACGGCCATCTTTTTCTCTCACAGGCCGCGGCGGCGGGAGCGGTGGCGGCGGTGGTCGATTGCCCGCCCGAGGTCGATCTTCCGAATGTCGTTTTCATTCAAGTGCCTGATACACGCGTCGCGTTGGGCAAGCTCGCCTCGCACGTGCGCAGGCAAATGATCACGTGCAAGGTCATCGCGGTGGCGGGCAGCAATGGCAAGACCAGCACCAAGCACCTCATCGGATCGGGCTTGTCGTGCAAGCTCAGGGGCAGCATTTCGCCAAAGAGTTTCAACAACGATATTGGCGTGCCGATGACGATCTTCCCGGCCGACCCGTCGCAGGATTATCTCGTTCTGGAAATGGGCACGAATCATCCGGGTGAGATCATCAAGCTCTCGACGATGGCGCAGCCCGATATTGCCGTCATCACCAACTGCTCGGCGGAGCACCTCGAAGGGCTGGGCGATATGCGCGGCGTGCGAACGGAAAACGCCTGCATGATCGACGGCCTTCGTCCGGGCGGTCTGCTGGTCGTCAACGGCGACGATCCGGAACTTCTTAGCGCGACCGATCGCTGGGAGGGCAGACGCGTGACTTTTGGTTTCAGCCCGTCGTGCGATCTTTTTGCCACCGATGTCGAACTGCATGATGGAACGACCAATGGCAGTTCTTCACATAATGGTCGCGAAGGAACGAGCTTTCGCCTGAACAATCGCCCGACGCGCGTGTTCGTGCCGATGCTGGGCAGGCACAATGCCGCCAACGCACTGGCCGCGATTGCCGTCGCCAGGCGACTGGGTTTGTCGGAGGAGGACGTCATCGCGCACCTCGCCCACAGCAGCAAGCCCGAGATGCGAATGGCCATGTCGCATCAGCCTTCGGGCATCACGCTGCTGAACGATTGCTACAACGCGAATCCGGGCTCGATGCACGCGGCGGTCGATACGCTGACCAGCCTCGACTGCTCGGGCAGGCGCATTGCGGTATTGGGCGACATGCTGGAACTGGGAAGCGCTGCGGAAAATTATCACAGGCGATTGGGTGAGGAGGTCGCGCGTAAGGGGAGTCAGGGATTGATCGATCATCTGGTGTGCGTCGGGCCTTGCGGGCAGTGGATTGCCGAGGCCGCCGTGTCGAGCGGCATGCCCACCGCACGCGTGGATCATTTTTCCGATTCCCCGTCGGCCGGGCCTTACGTCAGCGACATTGTGAATCATGGCGACATCGTGCTGGTCAAAGGCTCGCGCTCCATGCGAATGGAGCAAGTGTGCGAGGCGATCAGCAGCGCGGTTGGCTTGCGATCGACGTCCGCTTCGGCAGGCCGCGTCGGTTGAGCGCGTCGGTTGAGCGTGTCGGCTGAGCGCATCGGGTGAGGGCATCGGCTGATCGCCTTCCATCCATTATGCTGTTTGGCGATGGCCCAACCGACATACGACAGTAGTTTCAGCGCGACCGGCGAATATCACGACGATACGCCTTCGTTCTGGCCCGGCCTGACACGGGCGGCACTTTTGATATCGCTCGCGCTGGTGGTTGTTCGCTGCACTCAGATGGAGTCGATCCGCGACCCGATCGCCGCCATCGGTCAAGGGCTGCAAACCGTACCGAAAACTCCCGGGGCCGCGGCGTCGGTTCTGCTCGCGCTCGTCGGCGTCGTGCCCGCAATGTTGGTGTGTCTGCGTGCGACCTTCGACCGCAGTTTTGCCATCTGCTGGCAAGCCTGGCATGTGCCCGCGGCGCTGCTTGGTATGTGGTGCGTCGCCTCCGTCAACTGGTCTGGCGATCGGTATGTCGCTTTGATCAATTCACTCAATTTCGTGTCAGGACTGTTGACGCTCTGGGCCGTCTCGCAGTGTGCGCGGTCGTGGCGTGCGCATCGGCTGGTCAGCGGCGTCGTCGTCGGGTTGCTGATGATCTTCGTCGTGCAGGCGATGGTGT
>JBBQKP010000226.1:0-5315 GCA_038326995.1 Tepidisphaerales bacterium | reverse complement strand
TCGCAAACAACAGCTCAGATCCAGACATCAGACTCCTGAATAAAAAGTGATTCTGAATGTACGAATCATAATTTTGGAATTCAAGTGCCGGATAAAATGTTCTTGAGTTTTGATTTATCCGCAAGTCGCGCGTGCGTTATTCATGAGAAAACATCGCGAATCGGCGTGTGCCATGTTCTGGTACTTCAGAGCGTGGCCGGGACTCCGGACGAAACGCACGGCGAACCGTACGGCGAACCGTACGCTTTGTGTGTACACAAAACGTAGCACCCGGCGTAATCTCGTTGGCCACGACGAGCCGCGAATTCATCGCGACGTGACTCGCTTATTCTTGCGCAGACAATGGACCGCAGACCATGAACCGCACACCATGAACCGCACACCCGAGCCCGATTGGCTGGAATTCCGTGAATGACGCTACACGCTACCGCGACACCGCCAGCGGACGTTTGTCGTGACGCTCGCCACCACACTGCTGCACCCGGTGAAATATCCGAAGGAAAACTTGATTGAACTCTATGGAATGCGCTGGCAGGTGGAAACGCATTTCGCCGAGCTTAAGACCACGCTGAAGATGCGGAAGATCAAGATCAAAACACTCGACGGCGCACGCAAAGAACTGGCGGTTTAATGCCTGGTCTACAATTTGATTCACGCGATGATGGTTCAAGCCGCCAATCGCCAGGGGGTGGCGCCCGACCGGATCAGTTTCATAGACACCATCCGCTGGCTGCTGAACGCCGCCCGGGCGAGGCGTTGACGGACCCGATGATCAAGCACCGACGCCCCGGCCGCCACGAACCGAGCGTGGTGAAGGATCTGCAGGACACCTGTAGAAAGATGGCCAAAACCCTCGAAAAGAAATGCGACGAAGACTCGACTTGGCGAAAAGATGGTCGGGGCACTCAGGATTGTTCAGCCAGTGGCGACGACGGGGCGGCAGGCGTCTCGAGCGAAATCAAGAGTAACCTTGCCGCTTCCGAAGGCGATCTGCCGTCGACATCAACGAGTTTGTTCGTCTGCCGCATTAGATCGTCGTCGATCGTATTGATTAGCGACGCAACGGCCGAGACGACGCCTGGTTTCTCGTTTGCTTTGCGCGAAAGCAGGACGATCGCGTCGTAGGGTGGAAAGACGTTTCGGTCGTCCTGAAGAACGACCAGATCGTACGCCGCGATCCGTCCGTCGGAACTGAATCCGGCGATGACGTCGACCGCGCCGCTGGCGCAAGCCGAGTACATAATTGAAGCGTCCAGGCCGGTGGTTTCTTTGAAATCCAGGTCGTAGGTGGACTTGGCACGAATCCATTCCGGTCGGCCGAAGAATTCGATATCGCCGCCGAGCAACAGCTCGGGTGCGTGCGAACGCAAGTCGCTGACGGTCTTGATCCCCAGTCTATTAGCGTCGTCGCGGCGCATCGCGAACGCGTAGGTGTTCTCAAATCCAAGACGCCCGGCGACGACGATGTTGTGGTGGGTCGAGAGCCACCGCTTCATTTCGACCATCATCTGTCGACGTGGCGGGGTGTCGGTTCGCTGCATTACGTTGGTCCAGATCGTCCCGGTGTAATCGACGTAGCAGTCCACGCTGCCATTGGCCAGCGCGTCGAAAAGCAGCTGCGAACCCATTCCGGCCTTGGTGCTTGTGCGGAAGCCGGCGGTTCGCATCTGCTCGGAGAGAAGTTCGGCCAGCACGTGCTGCTCGGTGAAGGTCTTGGCGCCGACGACGATCGACGGGCGACCGTCAAACCGAGTGGCGTTGACGGCCAGCGGCGAGAGGCCGACCAGCAGGAAGCCGCCCAGCGCGACCGAACCTATGATGAGACGTCTGCGGCTCCGCAGTTCGGCACCCGATTCTAAAATGCGAATCGACCCGTCGACGATCAGCGCAAGCGCCGCCGCCGCGATACAGCCGACGAGCACCGCCGCCTGATTCTGCGTCTGCAGGCCGGTGAAAATGAAGTTGCCGAGCGTGGTCTGCCCGACGGGCGTTGCGAGTGTGGCGATGCCGATCACCCATACCGCCGCTGTGCGGACGCCTGCGATGATCGTCGGCGCGGCCAGGGGCAGTTCCACCTTAAACAGCGTTTGCATCGGCGTCATGCCGACGCCGCGCGCCGCCTCGATCAGCGCACGATCAACGCCCTGTATTCCCGTCACCGTGTTTCGCAGCACCGGCAGCATGGAATAAAGCACGAGCGCGATCAGCGATGGTACGAAGCCGATCATCCCGAGAATCGGCACCATCAGGGCAAGCAGCGCCAGGCTTGGAATCGTCTGAATCACACTTGCGACCGCCAGCACCGGCGCGCCCAGTCGGCGCGACCGCGTGCAGAGAATCGCCAGTGGAAGGCTGATGACCAGCCCGATCGCCAGCGCGGACATGCTAAGCAGCAGATGGTTCGCGAAGAACTCGGGCAGCAACGACAGTAATTCGTGGAGTGACCTGCTCATTTGTTCATCTTCCTTTCGTTATCGAACATCGACGCGTGTTCGGAATGGTGGGAAAGTTCCTTGAGGCGTTCCGCCTGGCGACGCGGGGTCGACAGGAGCGACGCGACGTAATCGTCCGCCGGACGATCGATCAATTCCTCGGGGGTGCCGACCTGCACCAGTCGTCCGCTTCGCATCACCGCGATGCGGTCGGCCAGTAGAAGCGCTTCGGTCATGTCGTGCGTGACCAGAACTGACGTCAGTCCGAGTTGCCGATGGATCAACAGGTACTCGACCTGCAGCTGCTCTCGCGTTATGGGGTCGAGCGCGCCGAACGGTTCGTCGAGCAGCATAATGCTCGGCTTGGCGGCCAGCGCCCGTGCGAATCCCACCCGCTGCTGCTGTCCGCCGGACAGTTCCTGCACGCGGCGCAGCCTAAACTCGCCTGCGGGGAGTCCGACCAGTTTCAGAAGCTCGTCCACGCGTGCCGAAACGTCTTCGGGAGACCACCCGAGCAGCTTCGGCGTGGTCGCGACGTTCTCGCCGACGGTCATGTGCGGAAACAGTCCGATCTGTTGAAACGCGTACCCGATCCTACGGCGCAGGTGCACCGCGTCTTCACACTTCACGTCTGTGTTGTTTACCAGAACGGTGCCCGTGGTGGGCTCGATCAGACGGTTGATGAGTTTGATCGCCGTCGTCTTTCCCGAACCCGAACCGCCCACCAGCGCGAGCAGTTCGCCGGACCCCACAGTGACATTGAAATCGATAAGCGCTTCCGACGCCGCGCCCTCATACCGCTTGGAGACGCCTTTGTATTCGATGTGGACCGGTCGCTTTACTTTCGCGCCGCCACCACCTGCCGAAGCCGGTTCTGCCTCGAGCATCGACTCGGGCACGTTTGAGTGCTTTCGTGCGATGATGGCGATGTATTCGATCGGCTTGCCGTGTACCGTCAGTCGATGCACGTAGCGTTTCCAAGACTCGATCTGAATGATGCCGCCGCAGCTCATGTCGTTGATCAACTTGCTGAAGCCGGTGCGGTCGCGGGCGTTGAGGAACGAGTCACGAATGTTAAAGGCCAGAAGCCCGCCCGGACGAATCAGATTGAATGCGACGGCGAACGCGCGAGGCGGAATGTCGCCAAAACCCAGTGCCGCAACCGTCACCAGCAGCGACGGATCGTGCGCGCTGAGTCGCGATTGCTCGGCGTCGGTAAGGTCAGTCAGGTCCGCGACGACATAGTCGCGGTAAACGTTCGGCCGATCGCGCATCGCCGCCATCTGCGCTTCAGGCAGAATGTCGATCCCCACCATCGGGCCGCACCCCGCGTCACGCAGTTCCTCACCCACCATGCCGTTGCCCGCGCCCACGTCGATCGCGTTCATCGTCGAAGGATCAATGCCACGGTCGCGCATCGTCTGCGATAAAAGCGAAACGACCTGCTGCGGCGAGGCGCACTTGAGCCGCTCATAGAACAACTGTTCGTAGAGACCCGGACTTTTGTAGATTTCGTCATAGTCGTGCAGACGGATTGTTCTGCGAATGCCGCCTGCCTCGATCTCGCAGAACTCGGAGTCCTGGTCTTCGTGCTGATCGATGTCGGGAAACCGAATCACGTATTGCGGCTGAACCGCTGCAATCGAGCTATTGCCGTGCATGTATAATCCTTTGTGTTGTATTTGGTCAGCTCAGGAAACGGTCACAATCGACCGCTCGAAGCATAAACGAACCCATGGAACCAAACGGCGAGAGTGGGCTCACGGAGGAACGTGAATCTGGCCGCGTGGGGCACCCGCCAAGGAAGTTGGGTTGCCTTTAATCTTCTGTAGCGCCGGTCGATGCTCGCCTGAGCCTGACTTGTCGCTGGCAGAGGATGAAAGAACGCGAGTCCGAGTCATAAAACGGAAGGTTACTTCAATCGAGTGCGAGAAAGCAAGAACAAAAACCCGAAGAACAAAAATTTTCTTCTCGATGCCACCGGAGCTGCGGTCGATTCATGCTCGATCTCAAATTGACTCACGATCCGCATCGGTCATGTGCCCGACCTTCGCCCCTCATTGTCGCCTGTGCGACGCTGCCGGCGACGTTTCTGGATCGATTCACACACCGCTGCACGATCATCGAGTTAAACGGCAGAGCTATCGCTTCCGCGAATCCACTGGCAAAAGGCAAAAGGGGACATTTCGAACGCCATCAATTTAACCGAAGTGCATAACTCTCAAATTATGCAGTAAATACGCCGCTGGCGCGGGCAGCGGCCTCCTGCGATGATGTCGTTGGTTCCTTCGAAAAACTCCAATACATGAGGCCACGGATGGCCAGTCTCTCACACGCTTTGGCGCGGCCAGCAGGATTGCAAACAATCTCTTCCCAACCCATCGATCCTCGCGGCCTGCCGGGCTGCCCAATACAAATGACGCGAGCGCAAGCTCGGGCCGGTGGAGACAATTCATCTGTTCATCCTGCAGGTGTTCGGCTTCAACACCGCCATGACGCATCTGCGGCACTTGGCCGCCGAAACGGTGTCGGCGGAAGGCGGGGCGACGCATGGCGCTCGGGATCACGCGATACCAGCCGATCAACTCGACGAGCACGCGATTCACTTTCGCGCTTTGATCGACCTGCGACGGCTCGGCGATCCAGGCGATGCGGCCAGCGGACGATGGCGGTGAAGAAGCTGGGGTGGTGTCGGTTGCGATGTTGAGGGGGTGGTGGTTAATGGACACAATGCATGCGGATTTCGTGGCCGATGGCGCGGAGAATTATGCATCGGGGTTGGGCTCATCACTCGTTCAGTCTAGACTCTCGTTACGAGCACCCAGACCATGAACCGAACACCCGAGCCCGAATTGATGGACGACGCTGCGGAGGCACAGGCGT
>JBBQKP010000225.1:0-5317 GCA_038326995.1 Tepidisphaerales bacterium | reverse complement strand
TGATAATCTGGGCTCGGCCGACACACGCATTTTCATATTTCTGGACCATCCATCAGCACATCTTCGTTTCGGCAGATCGTGTAGATCGCAGTCAACGCTCGCGTCGAACACTTGGAGGGCGGCAGTCTCTGCCGCCGGGGAGCACTTTCTGCGATCCGGATAATACAAAGATGGCTTGCCAGCCTGGCTAGAGTTCGTGGGTTTTGAGCGCGACGCGCGATTGCGATCGGAACGAAAAGAGCCGCGCACGAAGTTCGCGGGCATCTCAAATGACCGTGAAAATTTCAGAATGCGGCATACGCTTTCCGGCCCGTCCGGCAGGACATCTTCGTTCAGCATTCAAAGACGGTAACGTGATGTCGCGTGCTGACTGGCCGGAATTGAATTTGCATTCACGGTAATTTGCAGAACCCGCTCAGTTCTTGCGCGGCTCTTTTAATATCGTCGGCTTTGCAGGACGCCCGTCAGGACCTCGTCGTTTCATCCGCCGAACGCGAACGGGGCGAACCCGGTCGTGCCGGGCGTGCAGACGAACGTTTTACCCGCGTCGGGTTCGTTCTCGCTGAACTGCGCGGTCGTGATGTACAGATGATCGAGCAGAGCCGAGCCGAAGGTCGGGCACGTGACGTTGGTCACGGGCAGGGCGATCTTGCTCAGCAGTTTTCCGCTCGCGGGGTCGAAGCACGCGACGCTACTGCCGCCCCAAAGGCCGACCCAGAGTCGGCCTTGGGTGTCGATGGTCATTCCGTCGGGATGGCCGAGTGATGGGTCGACGGTGACCGCGGTTCGTCGGTTGGAAATCGTCCCGGCCGCGAGGTCGAAATCGAACGCGTCGATCCTGCCCGTGGGCGTGTCGATGTAGTAGAGCGTCTTGTCGTCCTGCGTCCACGCCAGCCCGTTTGAAATCGTGACGCCTTCGAGCATGACATGGACCGAATGATCAGGATCGACGCGGTAAAGGCGCGACTGCTCTTTTTGTCCACGCAGGCCCATCGCACCGACCCAGAGCCTTCCAGCGCGGTCGCACTTGCCGTCATTGAGCCGCTGGTCGGTGAGGTGAATGTAAGCCAGACGCTCGACTCGGCCGGCCTGTTCGTTCAACGCGTAAATCCCGTCTTCCAATGCAACAACGACGCCGCCCGATTGTCTGGGCACGACGCAGCCCGGCCTGCTGGGGGTGACGAAACTGTGAAGCTCGTCGGTGCGGGTTTGAAGACGGTGAACCTGTCTGCCCTCGATATCGATCCAGTAAAAAAGCTTCTCGAGGAACAACGGGCCCTCGCCTAACTTGCAGACCAGCGGGCTGAGTTGATCGACTTCAATCATCGAAAAGTTCCCGAAAGATGACGCCCCTGACTCTTGTGGTTTCGGCCTTTACCGCTCTAACTTACAAGATTTTTCGAGCAGATTCCACTGAAGCGAGACTTCCGGAAGTGAGTATTGCTGACGGGTAGATTCTTGCGAAAGAGGACGCATTTCCTCTTGACATGGGTGAGAGCCATCGGTTATATTTCCGGCGTCGGACCAATCCGACTCGACTTCACTTTCTCAAAATGACGGCAAGGAGAGACTTTTCGGTGCCCGAAACAATCCATTAGCAGCACAGGCGCCTAAACGGGTGCAATGTTGCTTCAGATTGAAAGACGAGTTTGTCGTCTGCATTTCCCGGGTATCGAAAGCTCAGCCGTCCGTCTCCCGATAGACAATCCGGAAATGTCAGCAGTTTCGACCTGCCAGTCGAACAAGTGAGTCACGAACGAATCTGTTAAGAATCAAGGAGAATGCCATGACCCCGCTGAATACTCTTTTCGATGTCCCCACGAACGCCGCCCGATATTCTGCCGCCGTGACGGGCGTGACCGCATCGGTCGCTGCGTCGCATGCTTCGTTCGCCGTCCAGTCTGACAACGCGTCAGACGATCAAAGTGGCACGAAGTGGCTTCAGGCCTACACGACCGGCTCGGCCCATCAGACTGGCCTGAGCGGTCTTCGCAATCGCGCTGTCAAGGTCGCCTGAAGAACGGGTTTCGAGCGATGCGATTTCTCGCTTCGCATAAACCTATTGTTCCTGATTATTTAACCAATGCACCCGGGTGATCTACTCACACCCGGGTGTTTCATTGCGCGAAAAAAATGTCGCAATTTCGCCGGTCTTTTTGCATATCGAACTAGACGGCGGCCGGATGAACATGACCGTGGCGCTGCGAGACGTTGATCTGTTCGGTGGCACAGGTCTCCGACTGTGTCTCGTTGATCTGTTCGGTGGCACAGGTCTCCGACCTGTGTCTCGCGGCGGTCATCACGAGCGCGTTCTTTTATGTGCGATGCGACCCACTCGTGGTCATGGTCGCGGTTTCCTTGTTACCCTATTTGCCGATCACGCGCTGGCACACCAAATCCATACGACAAGCACAGGACAGAGTCCTTTGCCACCAACAAGCGTTGGAACTCATCCGTAAATTTAGTTGCGACCCACTCGTGGCCATGGTCAAAGTTTCTTTTTTGCGTTGTTTGCCGATCGCGCTGGCCACACCAAATCCAGAGGACAAGCACAGGACAGAGTCCTGTGCCACCAACAAACGTTGGAACTCATCCGTAAATTTAGTTGCGACGCATCACTGGCCGCGAGGCGGATGCAATCAATTCTTATCGCTCAATGTATCTACAACGCACTCATCGTGTCCGCCTTCGTCGCAATGTGCTCAATCCCGCGATCAACATGACGCCAAGCAGCGCGGGTTCGGGAACGACCGACTGCGCCCGCGCCCATTCGGCGTCGAACGTCGCGCCGCCGCCGTCTGCGATGGGCAACAACCCCGGCAGGCTTTGGTTGAAATTACGGGCGATGTTGACCAAATCAATGAAGTCGACGACGCCGTTGCGATCGCTGTCGCCGTTGACCCACGAGCCGGGCCGATTGAACGCCCGGGCCAAGTTGACCAGGTCAACGAAATCGACTCTGCCGTCGAGGTTCGTGTCCCCCAGCAGAGTCGTTCGAAAAAGCAGGTTCGTCGCGTCGATGGTTTGCCCGAACCACGTGGAGGGCAGTGTGGAAAAAACATCCAGAGCTTGTGCGAAGCCGATCGTCATATTGGCCTGAGCGGTGCCGGAAAACAGCAGTGCAGACGAGGCCGATCCAGTGACCCAGACGCTCGCGGTCGAAAGCGTTGTCGGGCCGACGATCAGGACGTTGTCACGCAGATCAAAGCGTCCTGCAGGTGACACCCCGGCGAAGACGATCGTGCCGACTTTCGACGCGCCGCTATTCGCGCCCGCGCCGCCAGAAAAACTCGCGCCCGTGATTCCATCCTCAAGCCGCAGGGTGTTGATGTCGCGAAACGATTGCGCGTTGAACGAGGAAGGCCCGATCTTGGTGAGGTTGAACGCGCCCGCTGACGAGGCTTCGCGCCGCACGCCAATCTGGAGAAAAAGCGGAGAGGCCGTTTGCACGGTCGAATTTGCGGAGAGTTGCAGGCCGCGAGAAAGGGTGATGTTGCCCGCGGTCGATCTGAGTGTCCCGCCCGCGAGAATAATGGATTCGCCTGAAGTGAACGTGCCCGACAGTTCGAGCGCCGCGGCGGGTTGGACCGTCGTCGCGGTGGATGATGACGCGCTGTTTGCCCCCAGTGCCGAGGACGAGCTTGCGACGACCGTGCCCGCGGAAATCGTCACCGGCCCGGCGAACGTATTTGCACCAGATACACGAAGGCTTCCCGCGCCGGTTTTGCTGAGGCCGCCCGCGGAGATGATGCCCTGAAGTGCGAGTGAGCTATTGGTATCGAGCACGTTGAATTCACGGGCTGCCGACGCAAGGAATACGTCGCCCGTGACGGTGAGGTTCTGCGTGCCCACGAGCCTGACGGTCGAGTACACGTCCATGCGATTTGCGAGCGTGCGCGGCCCATCGACCGCCTGAAGCGAGCCGTTGCCGGGCTGAATGACGATCGGCCCGCTGGCAGGTGAGTTGCCAAACGCGTTGTTCGAACCGATTTGCCACAGGGCGTCAGTAACTTCCACGCCGCCCGTGAATGTGTTAATGGAATCCAGACGAATGGTTTGCGAAAGCGGCGAGGCGATCTGTGCTTCGCCCAGGCCGCCCGTGCCGGAAATCAGGCCGGTAAACCGGATGACGGAAGCGGAATCGCCCAGCACGCTGACGCGTGTGGCGTCGATCGAAATCGGCCCGGCGAAGGTGACGTCTCCGCCCGCGAAACTGCCGATGACCAACTGCGAATCAGCGGACCCGTCGAACGAAATCGCACGGCCGACGGTCGCGCCGGGCGTGCTTGCGAGCAGGCCGGTGAAAAACGATCCGCTACCTCCAGTTGTAATGCGGACCGCGGCGTTGCCGATCGCGCTGTTGCCCGACGATGCGACGTCGCCCTCGAAGGCGACGATGCCGCCCGCGATGGTGAGCGATCCGGCATTGGCGGCGCTGGAAAGAAAGAGAGTCCCGCCGCCCGTCTTGACCAGATTGTTTTGAAACGCGCCGCCGAGCGTGAGCTGAGTCCAGCGGTTTTCGCTCAAAGGCCCGGCCGGGGCGGTGTGAACCAGAATCGGCGCGTTCGCGCGCGCGGCCAGATCGTTGCCGATCGTAAACGTCGTGCCCGCATCATCACTCGCCACAACAAGCACGCCCGAGTCGAGCGTGATTCGGCCCGGTCCCGAAAGCGAGACGGGCAAGCCATCCCCTGCGGGCGTCGCACGCAAGACCATCGCGTTGACGGTGATGTTGGAGTTTTGAGCGAACGCGCCGTTGCTGAGCTGCACGTTGTCGTCGGCGAGTGAGCCGGTGAGCGTGGTGCGGTATTCGGATGTGGTGAGCGAACGCAGGCCGTTGGCGCCCTGTGTTGCCAGGCCGAACGTGGAGGTGTCGGAAGCTGAATCGGCGGTGATGAGGTGCGTGGCGACGGCGCGATTTGTGAGGCGTGAGGCGTTGCCGCCGAAGGTGTTGACGGCGGCGGTGATGATGGAATTTCCGGCCGCGAGCGGGGCGGTCCCCAGCGCGGGCGCGGTGATGTAAACGCCGGCAAGACCCTCGGAGGCGTTGATCGCGGCGGCGACGAGTTGCACGCCGGCCGAGGGCGAAGGCGCGAGGTCGATGCGCGCCGTGCCGCGGGCGTTGATCGTGCCGATCGTCTCGGCGTAATTCGCGGCACCCGATATGAGCGAGAGGTTGCCGCCCGGCAGGTTGATTGTTGAAGAGTTACCAATGCGATCGATGGAACTGCTGAGCGAAGAGCCGAGTGAGAGCGTGCCGCCGACGTCGAATGACGCGGCCTGATTCAGCGAGCCGGTGAGCGAGAGCGTCGAACTT
>JBBQKP010000224.1:0-5357 GCA_038326995.1 Tepidisphaerales bacterium | reverse complement strand
CGACTCAGAGTGTCCGATAACTGATAAAGATGTTCGATCGCGTGCTCGAATCCCTTGTTCAGTCAAAAAACCCGGCATCGGATGATGTGCTGCTGGACGCGCTGCGTCTGGGCTCGCCGCCCGAGCAGGCGGTGATTCTGCAGGGCATTCTTCGCCGCGCCAGCATGGCTTCGCTCGTTGGCGTGATTGATCTGTATGAGAAACTCGGAGAGCGCTTGCAGCGAAAAATTTTGGAGCAGGTCGGCGCGTTGCATCACGCGCTTCGCGAGGCCGGGCGAAGCGACCTCGCGATCAGACGAATCGCGGCGATTCGATTGATCGCACACGCGAGGCTCGGCAAGCTGAGTTACGTGCTGAGCGAGAATCTTCGATCGGGCGATGAAACAGTCGCACAGACGGCCGCCGGTGCGCTGACGTCGCTCGCACGCTGGGTGCACCGCACGACGCGAAATCTGCAGGAGAATTTTGACGCGCTGGGCATCGAGGAGCGAAGTCACCTCACGAGGCAACTCGTGGACAACCGCGCCGAGATCGAACAGGCGATCGTTCGCGCGAGTGATGTGCATCGCGGGCAGAGGCAGGTGGAGCTCACCGAGGCGGCGGCGCTGTTGTGCGACGGCGCGGGCAGTAGTTCGCTGGGCATACTCAACACCGCAAAGCACCGCGGGCAATCGGCACTAATACGAAGAGTGCAGCAAACGCCGGTCGATGCGGAAAGTGTGCCGGCGTTTTTGATGGCGGCGTCGAAGGCGAATTTGCGGACCAGCTTCGGCATTGCGTTTTCGAAGATCGACGAGCCGCGCGTCCTGCAGGCCGTCCTGCGCCGGACACACTGGCTTTACGACATGGGCATGTCTCACTGTGCCCAGCAGATCGTGCAGGGGGCGTGGTGCTCGCTGGAGTGGATCGATTCGCACACGCAGGACATCACCCCCGCGGCGGCGGCGGATGTGATCACGTGGGTCGAACACTTTGGCGCGGCAGACTCGAAGAAAGATGCGGTGGTCAGCAGGCTTTCGCACATGCTGGCGAATGATGTGGCGTCGAAGACGCGTTCGTTGCGTTCGCTTCGCCGTCGCACGACCAGCGAGCCGATCGCGCTATTGAAACAGTTCGCACAGGACGCGAATCCTGAAATTTCTCGGCTTGCGGTCAGAGAATTGATGCGATTGAAAACGCCCGAGGTGGATTCGATTCTGCTGAGTCTGATGCCGACGTGCGATGCGTCGGTGCGGCGTGTGATCGCGCGGGCGGTGGGGCGTTCGAGCTTCGATAACTTCTGGGCGCGTTTCGACACGATGCCCGCCGACGTGCGAAAGGCCGCCGGTCGAGCGCTGTTGAAACTGCTGCCTGACATCGCTGATCGCGTGCGAAGACTGCTGGACCCGACCAGCCCGGAGAAGGCAGTGAAGGCGATGCAGATGGCGCACGAACTCGGGCTATTGGAGTCGCTTCGCGCGGCGATTTTGCCGATGTGCGCGCACCCGAACTCGCGCGTCCGCAGCAAGGCGGTGATGCTGTTGGGCGAGTTCCCGCAGGGCGTGGCCGAGGTGCTGGTGGAGAAGGCCGTCCGGGATTCGGATCCGCGCGTGCGGGCGAACGCGATCGAAGTGATGGAGCAGGTGATCGAGCGCGTCGCGGACGGATCTGATGGAAGCTCGAATGACAAATTCGTTCCCGTGCTGAGCGAGCGCGCCAGAAGCGGTGCGAACCGTGAGCGTGCCAACGCGATCAAGGCGCTGCACCAGATGCGAGTCGGCACCGCGACAGCGCAGCTCATCGGAATGCTGCGTGACACTCGCGGCGACCACCGCATCAGCGCGTTGTGGGTGTTGCGACGTGTGGGACTCTGGCGTTTGCTATCGGAGGTGGCGCGGCTGGCGCGAGACGACGAAGAGGTGCGTGTGAGAAGATATGCGGCGGCCGTTCTGCAGACGGCGTCGAAGGTGCAAACCGCGGCTTGATGTGACGCGTATAAATTGGGGTGACAAGTCCGGGAGAAGACCGAATGAGACCGCCGCAACCTGATACCAATGAAAAACTCGAGCAGTTCTACAGTTCATTTCGTCAGTCGATGCATGGCCCGGCGGACAACACGAATCTGTATATTTTTCTTCTCATCGCGACGGCGGTGATCCTCGCGTTGATCGCGATAACTAATTGGCAGAAGCGTTCGCCGGGCAAGAATTGGGGTTTGAATTCGGGCAAACCGACGGGCAAGTCGAAGCCGCAGCACGGCAAACTGCTGAAGGAGATCGGCAAGCAGGTGGGCGTGCCTGCGAAGCAGCTGAAGGCGATCGAGCCGATGACGCAGCGGCTTGGCGCGAGTTCGCCGCTGGTGGCGTTATTGTGCCCGAGCCTGCTTAAGCAGCTCGCCGATGATGCGCACGACGAGCAGTCGAGGATGGCGTTGTCGGGCGTAGCGCGGAAGATGGTTGAGGCAGACGGGGATTAGGAGCAGAGCTAACCCAAGGATTTTGCCGCGAAGGAATTTATCCGCTTACAACTCATCTGTGATGAGTCGCGCCAGTTCGCTGCGTTCGCTCTTGGCCAGGGTGATATGGCCGACGAGATTTTTGCCCTTGAGGCGCTCGACGAGATACGACAGGCCGTTGGAAGAAGCGTCGAGATAAGGATTATCGATCTGAGTCGGGTCGCCCGTGATGATGAGCTTGGTTCCCTCGCCGACGCGCGAGGCGATGGTTTTCACTTCGTGAGGCGTGAGGTTCTGGGCCTCGTCGACGATCATGAACTGGTGCGGGATGGATCGGCCTCTGATGTAGGTCAGGGGTTCGAGCACGACTTTCCCGGCCTCCATGAGCTGGGTGATGCGCTGCTCGACGGACGAATGCTGGGCGTGCTGCTTGACGTCGTGCGACTCGTTGAGGCGATTGGAAAGCAAGTACGAAATGTTGTCGAAGATGGGCTGCATCCAGGCGGCGAGTTTCTCGTCCTTATCGCCCGGCAGGTAACCGATGTCGCGGCCCATTGGCATGATCGGTCTGGCGCAAAGCAGCTTTGTGAAGGTTTCGTCGTTGAGCACTTTGCTCATACCCGCCGCGACGGCGAGCAGCGTTTTCCCTGTCCCGGCAGAGCCGATGAGTGAGACCAGCTTGATCGAATCGTCGAGCAGCAGGTCCAGCGCCATCGTCTGCTGAAGGTTCCTGGGCATGAGCCCGAAGACGGGCCCGCGGCGCGGTTTGAGCGGCACGAGTTTGCCCAGATCGCCGCGAAAACGTGCGAGCGCGGTGTGCCCGTCGTTGATCACGTCGCGCAGAAGCACGAACTCATTCGCCACCAGCGGCGGGTCCAGCACGAGGACGATTTCCTTGTCCTTGTAAAGCAGGTCGATGATTTCGCCCGGCACGAATGCCTCGCGATGGCCCGTGTAGAGGTGATCGAAATCGACCTTTTGATTTTCAAAATCCTCTGCGTCGATTCCCAGTGCGTCGGCCTTGATTCGCGCAGCGATGTCCTTGCTGACAAACCGCACGTTGCCGCCCGTCTGCTGGACGGACCACGCGGTGCAGATGATGCGATTATCCGGAGAGTCGCTTCCCAGAAGAAGCGGACAACCGGCAATCTGCTGGTCGAGCACGACCGTGAGCGTCGCGCCTTCTTCGTTGAGCGGAACGCCCTTGGAAAGTTCGCCCGCCTGTCGCAGCGTGTCGAGATGGCGAATCGCCTGACGCGCGTTGCGGCCCAGGTCGTCGTTGTGCGTCTTGAACTTGTCGAGCTCTTCAATGACGTCGAACGGTATCACGACGTGATTTTCTTCGAACACGAACAGCGCGCCCGGGTTGTGCAGCAGAACGTTCGTATCAAGCACGAACGTCTTGACGGCGTTGTCGGACTCGGGCCTGTGACGGCGGGTCAGGCGAAGCGTTGCGAGCTTCGAACTTTCGGGCCGACCGGAGACCGCGATCTTTCCTGGAGAAACAGAATTGACACTTTTGCCCGATTCTTTCCTCTCCAATTCTTTTTCCCCCAATTCTTTTTCTCCCAATTCTTTTTCTCCCAGATTATTCTGGTCAAAGTCCATGGGGTCGGGGTCAAGTCCGCGGCGTGGGGACGGGTCCATGTCCATATATCGATCCCTTTTCGGCAGGGCTTTTGATGCCAATTTGCCGGTTGAATTGATCAGGCGTTTGCGGACATCGTATCCGCGACTCAAGCGCGGATTATCGGCCCGTGGACGCAAGACACAAGGGTCGTATGCTCATCTTCATGCAACTTTATCCATTTTTCTTTCAGCCGCGTCTTGTATCGAAAATGTGGGGTGGCAGACAGCTTGGCGATCTTCTTTCAAAAACGCTTCCCGATCCCCGTCCGTATGGCGAGAGCTGGGAAGTGTTCGACTTCCCGCCCGGCACGGTCGGTGCCGACGGACGATCAAAAGATGATGTGCCGGGCGATTGGGTCAGTGCGAAATTGACCAACGGCCCGCTCGCGGGGAAGTCGCTCCACGAGTTGATGAGCAGCTTTGGCACGGAAATCCTGGGCGACAGTCACGCGGTCGAAACCAAGAGTGGGCCGCAGTTTCCGCTATTGGTGAAGTTTCTGGATGCGGGGCAAGACCTGTCGGTGCAGGTTCATCCTGACGATGCGTATGCGACGACGCATGCCGAGGCATTTGTAAAGAACGAGTGCTGGCACGTGCTGGCCCGGAAGCCGGGCGCGCGGCTTTTGATCGGACTGAAGCAAGGCGTGACGCCCGATGCGTTTCGCGCATCGCTGGGAGATGGCACTTGCGAAGCGCAGTTGAACGCCGTCCCCGTCGAAGTCGGGCAGACGTATTACTTGCCCAGCGGGACGGTCCACGCGCTGGGCGCGGGCGTGCTGGCGGCGGAGGTGCAGACGCCCAGCGATACGACCTATCGCGTGTATGATTTCGACCGCGTCGAACCCGCGACCGGAAAGAAACGCTCGCTGCATGTCGAAGAGGCGATGGCGTGTATTGATTTCAATTCAACAGAAGCAAAGTCTCCGGTCGAGGTCGTTCGCGCGCCGCAGTTCGAGATGCGAACCGTCCACGTGAAAGGCGATTCGATCATCGACACGACGAACCGCGCGACGGTCGTGGTGTGCGTCAGAGGCTCTGCAAACATCGGAGGTCAAACGATCAATCGCGGCGGAACCTTGGTTCTCCCCGCATCACTGGGAAAGTCGAACTGCGTGGGCGAAGCGACTCTGCTGGTCGCTCACGCATCGTAGCCGCCTGGGCGTTTAGTTGATCAACGCGGGTCTGGCGACGCGGACGAGCGGCGTGGTGGGCGTGGCGGTCGTGGTGGTCGTCGACAGGCCGCTGTTGGTGTTCTGAACGTCGATGTTCATTCTGAACGAAGAATTGACATTGA
>JBBQKP010000223.1:0-5427 GCA_038326995.1 Tepidisphaerales bacterium | reverse complement strand
GATCGAGGGTCATCCCGATCTGAACAACATCATTGAACTTGATCGAAATCCGCGTGCGTTTTTACGCCTCGCGTGGACCCTTCGATCGGCATCGTACGATTGGGCCATCGATTTGCAGGGATTGGCACGCAGCGCAGTGCTGACATTCGCCACGCGCGCCGCCGTGCGTGTCGGCTTCGCCTACGCCAGAGAGCTCGCGCCGCTCGCATACAACCAGCGCGTCGCGGCTCGCGAGGCCGGTCGTCACGCGGTCGAGCGTTATCTCGATGTCGCCGAGCATCTGGGCTGCGATCGCGGGCCGGTCGAATTTGTTTTTGCAAGCACGCCCGCCGACCTCGCCTTCGTCAATGATCGCACGCAGCACCTCGGGCCCTTCGCCGTCATTGCCCCCGGCACGAACTGGCCGAGCAAACGCTGGCCGGTCGAACATTTCGCCAAGCTCTCAGCTTCTCTCAAAGACAAAGGTTTTTCGATCGTGATCGTCGGCGGTAATGACGCGGTCGAAATCGCTAAGTCCATTCCGTGCGACCTCAATCTCGCCGGCAGCACCACGCTCAAACAGCTCGTCGAATTACTCGGCGCCGCGTCCATCGTCGTCGCCAATGACAGCGGCCCGATGCACATCGCCTCAGCGCTCGGCACGCCGCTGGTCGTCCCGTTCGGCCCGACCGATGCGAATCTCACCGGCCCATTCGGCAGGCCGCAAAGCGTGATTCGCGCTTCCTTGACTTGCAGTCCGTGCTTCTCGCGAGACTGCTCGCACATCTCCTGTCTCTCGCGAATTTCGCCCGACAACGTGCTCGCCGTTTGCGGCCAGCAGCTCAATTCCTAGGCCTCATCAATCTCATGCCCACTCGCACCACGCCCATCGAACTTCTCTATCGCGACGAGCGAATCCTCGCCGCCGACAAGCCAGCGGGCATTCCCAGCGTTCCCGCGCGCGGTCAGCCGCCAAGCCTTATCAAACGCCTCGCTCTACAACTCGATCTTCCCTGGAAGGGCGAAACCGATCCCCGACTCCGCGCGCTCCACCGCATCGATCTGGATACCAGCGGCGTCGTGCTTCTCGCGCTCGACATCGACGCGCAGCGAATGATCTCGCATCAATTTCAGAACAACACCGTGCAGAAGGAGTATCTCGCGCTGGTGGCCGGCGCGACGCTCGACGAGTCGGGCGCAATCGATGCGCCGCTTGATCGTGACCCGCGAAATCCGATGCGGATGTGCGTGCCCAGGCAAGGCAAGCTGCAGCGCAAAGGAAAAATTCGCGGCAAGCGAGCGCTGACGGAGTGGAAAGTCGAAGAACGTTTCAAACTTTTCACGCTGCTTCGCGTTTTTCCCAGAACTGGCAAAACGCATCAGATTCGAGTGCATCTCGCGCACATAGGGCACCCGCTTGCGGTCGATCCGATCTACGGCCACGCCGCACGCCAAGCCGAGACGCCTTCGACCAACGCTGACGGCAAGGCCGGCGGAAAATCGGCTTCTAAAGCATCCGACAAAGCGGGCGACGAACTTCGCTTCGAGGCATCAACCGTGCCCAGCGGATTGATGCTTTCGGTATTCAAACGCGGCTATCGCTCCAAGCGCGAGGAAGACGAGCGCCCTCTGATTTCTAGGCTCACGCTTCACGCCGCCAAGCTGTCGCTGCTTCACCCTTCAGAGCAAATGATTTCGGTCGAATCGCCACTGCCCAAAGATTTCCGGGCCACGCTCAATCAACTCCGCAAGTTCGGCAGATAGAGGCATGATCAGTTACGCGCCGATCTTCGCGCGTTTCGTCTCGCGCCTTGCCAGAAGTTTGCCGATCTGCATGTGATACGCACGTGCGACAGGCGCGTTCAGTTTGAAGAATGCGCACCTGCCGTCGCGACGCATCGTCAGCAGGCCGCTGCTGACGAGTTCGCCCGAGTGGTGCGAGATGGTCGCTGGCGTCAGACCAAATTTTTCTACCAGCACCTGACACGGCGTTTCACCGCCCTTATATGACGCGATGACGCGAACCATTTCGGCACGCGTCGGGTCGGCAAGGGCCTTTGAAATAAGCTGGAAATGCGCCTGCTCCATCACCGCATCTTATTCAATTTCGTTCCGACGCCTAGAGATCAACACAGCATCAAGCGACGTTATCTGTGGTGTTCGATCACCAGCGAAAGCAGCAACGCGCCGATAAGAATCATCGTGATCAGGAGGTAAACCTTCAGCCCGGGCCGCTCGCCAAAGAGCCACCTACCGAGCCACACGGAGATCGGCAGGCTTGCGAGCGTAAGGCAAGCGACCGCCGCCGGGCCGATGACGGGCATCGCCAGCAGCTTCATTCCGTCGTACACGAGATTGATGCCAAGACCGCTGATCGCGGCATAAAACGCACCCTTCCTAAGCCGCTCATCGACTCCGACGTCTCGCCACACGCCACGCAATTCGCCGCCGCACAGCATCACTGTGAAAATGAGAAACGCGAGGTTCTGAATAACAATCAAGCCCGGCGGATTTACACAAGCAAGCGCGCACGACTGCGCGACGATCGACGACCCGTGAATCACTGCCGCGACAATCCCCGACGCGAACGCGGCCGCGCTGCTGCCCGTTCTCTTTGACTCCAGCGCGAGCCAGACCGTGCCGACGAGAATCATCCAGACGCCCACATACGCGATCGGCACGAGCGGCGTCGACCAGATGATCGCCTGCAGCGCGATCACCGCGAGCGGCGAGTTCTGCCTGAGCGCGTTCTGCACGCCCAACTGTCCCGTGCGAAGCCCTATGAAATAAAACACGTTCAAGAGAATTGGTGAGAGCAGCACGGCCAGCCCGATCGACCCAACGTCTTTCGCATCAAGCGGGCGATAAAATTTCGCGACCCATAGCAAAGGTAACGACACCATCGCCGCCGCCAGTGCGCGAAAGAAAAGCACCTTCTTAAGCCCGATGAAATCCAGCGACGCCTTCGCGCTCGCGTGCGATGATGCCAGCACGCCCGCCGCCAGCAGCATCAGCACATACCACATCCACTGCTGTGCGAAGAGCCCGTTCACGTCGCTGATTCCGCAGCAGAACCGTGTGACGGATCGCATGCCGAATCAGTTGCCGAATCGTGTGTTGAAAGAGGCGCCGAAAGAGGGCACACGCGTTCCACCCTCGCCGCCAGACGCGCGTAGGCATCGCCTTCATCTTCATCAACATTCGACACGGCAAAGTTGCTGATCGTTCGCTCGATTGAAGGTTGAGAAGACTGACACGCTTCGAACCCACTGATGATGCGCGACGAGCAAGGCGAATGGGCCGCCGACACCCTTGCGACGAAGAAACGCAGATCGCCGCGCCTCGCGTAAAGCACATCGCTCACGACGACTTTCCGGAACTGGCCGCGACTTTTGGACAGTGAATCACCCTCGCAATAATTCTCCCAATCTGCCGGAAGAATCTGCCCCAGACCAAGCCGATCCACGGCCGAGTACGCCAGACGATGCTCCGCACGGACCTGCTCGATCCGCGCGAGCACCTTCATCTCCGCTTGATTCGCACGGAGGTAAATCATCCCCGCCGTCCCCAGCAGCAGCAGCATGAAGAAGAGCGGTGAGATGAACATTGTGGATTGAAACTCACTCACGACGTCCGACTTATTTCGGCGGCGTCTGGGGTGCAGGCGCAGGTGCAGGTGCAGGTGCAGGTGCTGGCGTTGACGCAGGTGCAGCTGCCGATGCGGAGGTCGCGTAATTCGGCGACGGTGTCTTGAGCGAACCAATCCAGTCCCTCACCATCCGATACTGCGGGTCATTGGTGTCGCGGAAGATTGCTACAAAACCCTTCAGCTCGGGGTGCGGATAACGGCTCTTTGCGAGTGGAAGCCCGTATGCAAGCAACAGAGATTCGTCCGGGCTCTCGCGATCGATGAGTTTGCGTTTCGAAGGGCCATTGAACAGTCCACCCGCGTCGGCTCCGGCTTCATCGCCCACGCTTTGCTCTGCCAGCACCAGCGTGTAAAAGTTGATGTAATTTTCCTCCACCGAACGCGACGGACTGATGAGCACAAACCCCCCATTATTCGAGCCGCCGTGGCATTGGCTGGTCGCGCATCCCTGCAGAATTCCGCCCTGCACTTTTCTTCCATACTCCAACAGCGCCGGCGGATCAGTCGAAATCAGCACGTCGGTTACCATGTCCTTCTTGCCACTTGAAATGATCGCCAAAGCCTGCTGCGCATCGCTCTGGCGAATGAAATCGGCATACGATGTGGTTCGCAAGCTATCGACATATCGCTTACGAACGTTGTTCGCGAATCGCACGCGAACGCGGGAGTCATCCGGGCGAAGTTCCTTCTGACGAATATCGTTGATCTGTTCGGGCGTGATGAGCTGATCGCCACGCTCTCGCGTCGGCGGTGCGGGTGTCGGCGACGCATCGGCTTCGGGTGTCGGTGTTGGTGTTGGTGTTGGCGTTGGCGTTGGTGACGCACCCGGATTCTCCCTGGCATTTTCCCTCGCCTTTGCACGCTGCGTAATCAGGTCAAACACTTCGCGCGCGGGACGATCAAGCGGGTCGATGTCCAGTGCCTCGCCTACCGCCTTATTCGCCAGATCAAGTTCATTTCGGCTCAGCGCATCGCGCGCCAATTTCACACGCCCCGCCGTATCATCGTTCTTCAGCGTCGACAGCGCTTTCTCAAATCGCTCGGCAAACGTGCCGTACTCAATCGCACGAACATCCGCACGCGACAGCGTCGTTTCGATCCCCTTAACGCGGACGATGATCTCGTCGCCCTTCTCGGTGATCTGCCCCTCGAACGTCCTGCCGTCCGACATCGCGACCAATCCCTCACGTGCCCACATCGCACCGGCAAAAACGTTCGCAATTGGAATGCTGAACGCGACTCCCACGCCGCCGAACACGCACGCCGCCAGCAGCACTTTGCCGACAGATTTGCGGACGGATTTCAAAGCACATTTCCGAGTCATTTTGTTGTTCATAAATAAGGCTCCGTGTCAGCGGCTCATTGTACCCGACGTCCACACTTTATCGGGTAAGCCCTGCCCACGGCAAACAGGGTTTCTCCGAGCAGGCGATATCCATATCAATACGCATCGCAACAAAACACCGACCCACACAAAACAAAAACCGCCCGCGAGCTAATTCCCACTCGCGGGCGGTGATTAAACAGTGGCAACTCTCAGCTTCGTCTACGCCGCGATCTTCATCTTCTCACCGCTCGGCAGCGCCACGCTCGCCGGCAGGTTGATGCTGATCGGGCTGCACGCAGCGCCGGTCTCGCCGCGCTCGTTGTACCAGTTGGCCGTCACCCACACGCCAATCATCTTCGGCCGCTCCGTCAAAACGACACCCAATTCATCGACCACCCGCGACACGACTTGAGCAAACAATCGAAAATGTGCCGGGAAAATCAATAATATTTCACCGCCTTATAATAAGCCG
>JBBQKP010000222.1:0-5482 GCA_038326995.1 Tepidisphaerales bacterium | reverse complement strand
GTCGGCACGTCCGCGCGACGGGTCTGATGGACGAATCGCCCGCGGAGCTTTCCCTGGCGATCGCGCTGCCCGCCGTCATCGGTTTTGCCGCCATGATGTTCGGCACCGTCGAAGCCTGGAGCTTCAAATACATCACGCTCGCGATGTTCGTGCTCTGGTCCTTCCTGTGCCTGGATCGAGTTCGCGCCAGAGGCGAACGCACGTTTGTCGCATCTCCCATCTTCGTCTTGCCTCTGGCCTATATCGCACTCGTCCTGCTGCAGATCACGCCGCTGCCTGCGTCCATCCTTGGACTCATCGCACCGGCGAATCTGCTGATGTACGAACAGTTGCTACCCGCAGTGCCGCCGTCCGTGACACTCAGTCTGGATCGTGCGCTCTCGGCCGGTCAGCTCAACGTGCTGCTCATCGGCGTGGTGGTTTTCCTGTTTGCCGTGCAGATTTTCCGCACGCCCCGGCTCATGCGTGTGGCGCTGGTTTCTATTTCGATCGTGCTGGCGATTGTGGTTTTGATTCAGCTTCTCATGGTCCTGACGCAAAGTCGCAATGTCCTATGGGTCGGGCCGGTAAGTTCCGCGGGTGCGCGCGGCGGGCCGTTCGTGCATTACAATCACTACAGTTTTTTCGTAAACGTGTGCGCGTGCTTGTGTCTGGGTCTTGTCCTGTCAAATACAGTGAGTCAGTTGCAGGGCAGACCTCTCACCGGCCGCCGAGCAGTGGATGTGTTTGAGCGCCCCCAGGGCAAGTTGATCGGGTTTCTGATCGTCGTTTCCTGCATTGCGATTGCGAGCATCTTTCTGTCGGGAAGTCGATCAGGAATGCTTAGCATCATCGCGGCGGTCGGCGTCGCACTAATTCTGATGTGGCGACAGCCGACCATTCCCGGTGGGGCATGGTTATTCATTCCTGTCGTATTACTCGCCAGCTCGATTGTTCTGGTTCTGGCTCTGGATTTCGTCTTTTTACGTTTCGGCAAAGTCATCGACGACCCGACCTGGACAGGCCGCCCGCAGGTCTGGAGCGACGCGATGTCGGCGTTCTGGGCGTTCCCCATTTTCGGCGTAGGCCTGGGTGCGCACGCCAGCGTTTTTCCGGTCTTTGATACGAGCAACGTCCCGGCCGTCAGCGCTTCACACGTCGAAAACCAATACATTCAATTGCTCGAAGAGACGGGCCTTGCGGGCGGCCTGATCTTTGTTGTGTTCCTCCTGATGCTCGTTCGATTGATCGCAATCAGGCTGCACAATTCGCGATCGAGCGAGGGCCTGCTGATGATCGGCTTCGCCGCCGCGCTGGTCGCGATGCTCGTGCACTCGATCACCGATTTCGCATCGCATTTGCCTGCAAACACGATGCTGGCGGCGATGGTGTGCGGCGGAATCATCGCGATCGCACGCTGGCCAAGGCGTAATGAGGCCGAGTCGTCGAGCGAAAAGATAAAAATCCCCGACACCGTCTGGAGCCTGTCGACGCGCAGCTCCGCCGTCGTGATTGGAACCGTGCCGCTGGTTATGCTTGCCGCCTGGCTGATCCCCGCGTCGTTCAGCGCCGCGTCTGCCGAGTCATACAGATGGTCCGTGGCACTCGCGGCCGACCGCTTCGACACCGTTAGCTGGAACGCGTCGCCCGAGGGATATCGGCAGATGCTGATTTCCGCGGGCGGGGAAGTACGGCAAAATCCGAGCGACATCAATGCCGCCTATCGACTCAACTCGATTCGATGGGAACTCATTCGGCGTCAATCCACCCGCGATGAATTCGGCACGCTCGATCCGCAGAGTGTCGCCGATGCTTCACGTCTTCTAGACGAAATCAAGCGCGGCAGAATGATCGCCCCCACGCACGCGATGTCGGCCCGGCTCGAGGCCGAGGTGCTCGTGTGGTCTGCCAAAGCCGTCGACGACAAAGATCAAAAACGAGACCGCATCGCCGCCGTCGAACGCGCGTGGAAATTGAACCCCACCGACACTTGGTCGTGCTTCGAACTCATTCGACAGAAACTAAACGGTGAAGTGATTGGCGGTGAAGTTAATCGCGACCAAGTCAGTGCATCGGCAGTGGTCCCTGATATCGAAACGTTGGCCGGGCGATATCTCTCTCTTGGCGGCGAGTTCGCGCCGCTCGCAATACTGCTCCTTACTCAAAGCAATCATCAAACTGCCAGTCATCAAAACGACAATCAACACGACTACCAAAATTTCGTGCAAGCCTCGGCGAGCGATTCGTACGAACGCCTCCAGGCACTCGCCATTGTCTACGAAGAATTTGGAAAGACAGATGATGCATCGATCGCGCGGGCCCGTTCGATCGAGCTCCTGCGCGAACGCGCCGCCAGCGATCAAGATGACGGCCAGACTTGGCTCGCGCTGGCACGTTCTGCAGCGCAGCAGGGCGATCACGGTGCGGCAGAGCAGCTTTATCGTAAGTTCCTCTACGTCGATGGGCCCAACGCAGACGTGCGACTGGAATTGGCAAGAATGCTCGTGAGCGTGGGGCGCGTAGACGCGGCCGCTCGCGAACTCGAACTCTGCATGCAGGTCCGACCGGTGTGGGCAGAACCCCGTCAACTTCTCTCCGACATCACGCCCAAGCTCGGCCGATCCCGACCCATCCCGACAACAACACCTGCCCCAGGGGGCGTAAAGTGACCACGCTCCCGCATCGGCCTTACGCGATGAAAGCCGACAAATCTATCGATCCCGTTGAAACGTCGGTCTCGCGAACTTCAGATGGCTATATCGACATCCACAGCCACGTCTTGCCCGGCATCGACGACGGCCCGGCAACGCTCGAAGAATCTATCGTTTTGTGCGCCGATCTCGCTCGTCAAAACGTATCCCACGTCATCGCCACGCCTCACCAGCTCAACCCCGACGACCACGCTCAGCCCGCCTCGCCGAACGAGAAGGGCACGCACGCGAATTCAGTTCGATTGCTCGTGCGTCAGCTCAATAGCGAACTCACTCGACGCGGCATCGATCTTACTGTCCACGCGGGCGGCGAAGTCCGCGTCTCCCCCGACATCATCGAAGCCCTCGACACCGGCCTGGCGCTGACGCTCTGCGATGAGCATCGATTTGTCCTCATTGAATTGCCGTTCGACACCACGATCCCCGCTCGCGGCATCGTCGAACGACTTCACTCCACAGGTCTCGGTGTGATTCTCGCGCATCCCGAGCGCTATACCGCGTTGCAGACCAACCCCGGCTTCCTACGCGAATGGTCAGACCATCAGGTCATGTTTCAAGTCAACGCCGGAAGCATCGTTGGTGAATACGGCCGAACTGTTCAAAAGCTCGCACTGGAGCTGATTCAGTCGGGCGGCGTTCACTTCATCGCGTCCGACGCCCACAATGCGACCACGCTCGGCCGACGCGGGCCGCAGATTCGCGCCGCCGCCGACCTCATTCGTGATACATTCGGCCAACATGTCGTACGACAACTCCTGATCGACAACCCCAGGCTGGTCGTTCCTCACTCAGAACCCCCAATGCCCAAGGCCCCTTTCTCCCTAGGGCTCGCGTCAAATTCGCAAGTGCTTCAATCGCGGTAAATCAACAATAGTTCAACCATGCAAAGCGACGACCTATCCAGCAAATCCAACGGCAGCCCACATTCCTCAGCCAATGGCGTTCCCAATGCCGTTCCCAGCGTTCCCGCAGTCGCGGTGAAAAGCGGGTCCGCCGAGTCGGATATGCTCGCGAGCCGACGCTTTCAGATGAACCCGGCCATGTACGCCCAGAACGGCGTCTCACCGGGCGGCGATTCCGACGACACCTCGGGAGGCTCGATGGACCTCCTTGGCGCCATCTGGCGACGCCGCTGGTGGATCGTGCTCATGCTGATTCTCTCCCTCTCGGGCGGGGCAATCTACCTCTACAACGCCACTCGCATGTACCAGAGCGTCGCACGCATCTACATCCAGCAGCAGGGCCCCAAAATCATCGCCGACGCAGGGCAACTCTACGGCACATCCAACAACTTCCTTGCGACGCAGGCGCAGTTGATGCTCTCCTCGCAGATCCTCGCCAGCGCACTTTCCCTTCCCGGCATGGAAAACGCCGCCACTTTGCCCAAAGACGGCACCGGCGCTCCGATCAATACACTGCGCGGCGCACTCAACGTCAAAGTCTCAGACAAGTCCGAGATTATGGAAATCATCGGCATATCGCCCGACCCCAAGGACGCCGCACTTTTCGTCAATGCCGTCGTCGAAAGCTACGTCACTTTCACGACCAAATCCAAGCGATCCACCGCCGCCGAGGTGCTGAAAATTCTACAAAAGGAAAAAGAACAACGCGAAGCCGAGGTCGATGAAATCTACAACCGAATGATCGCGTTCAAACGCGTCCACGGCGACGTACAGATCGATACGCAAAACAATCAGGCCAAATTCAGCAGCCGACTTTCAGAAATCAGCAACTCGCTCACACAAGTCCAGCTCGAACTCCTCGACATTCAGCGCCTCAGTGCCGCCATCGACAAAGCCGGTCAGGACATTCAGCAGGTCCGCTATCTGATGACCGCGTTTCCCGTCATCACAACGAGCCTGGGCATCAATCCGATCGACCAGGACCGCGCCAGACGGGTGGCCGACCTCCAGGCCGAGATTTCACAGGCCAGGCTCTCTCTGGGTACAGGTCATAATCGCGTGACTCTGCTCGAAAAATCAATTGAAAACGCGCGGCAGGATGCCATGGCAGGCGAACTCGAAGCCGCATCGCAGTTCGCCAGCGCGGTGAAGAAACGAGCGGAATGGTTGGGTGAGTCCGAGTCCGCGCTGCGAAAGAGCTTCGAAGACGAACGCCAGAAAACATTGGACCAAAGCGCCGTCGCCCTTGAGTTTATAAAGATGCAGACCCAACTCGATCGGGCTGACAAAATGAACGACCTGCTCGACAGCCGAATGAAGGAACTCAACATCACCGAAGAGGTGGGCAACCTGACCATCAGCGTGATGGAAGAAGCCGTGCCCGGCAGACTCCCCGTCAGCCCCGTCGCCGCACAAATCCTCGCGATGGCCGGTGTTTTAGGGCTCATGTCGGGCGTGGGCCTGGCACTTCTGCGAGACTGGATGGACCCGCGTCTCAATTCGATCGGCGAACTCCGCGCCGCGGTCGATGCGCCCGTTCTGGGCGTCATTCCGCACATCGATGCGGGCCTGGCCCGCAACCGGGTTGAAGTGGTGGTAGCCCCAAAGTCCCTCGTCGCCGAGGCCTACCGCATGATCCGCACCGCCGTCTACTTCGAAGCCCCCGAAACGCGATCAAAGCTCATCCTCGTCACATCGCCCCAGCCCGGCGACGGCAAGTCCACCCTCGCCTCCAACCTCGCCGCCGCACTCGCGCTCGCCGGCAAGAAAACACTCCTCATCGACGCCGACTGCAGACGCCCCGTCCAGCACAACGCCTTCCAAGTCACGCCCAATGCCGGCCTGACCGGCGTGCTCCTCAACAACATCAGCCCCAAGGTCGCCGTCCAA
>JBBQKP010000221.1:0-5529 GCA_038326995.1 Tepidisphaerales bacterium | reverse complement strand
GCGATTCGCCTTCGATTGTCGCCGTGCGTCACGCCGATGCGTTTGCCAGCGAGCGAAATTTCGCCGGCATAATCGAGGCAGGTCATGTTGTGGGTTTGTGCGAAATCAAAAAGCGCCTGGCGATCGAAATCGTTATTGCCGAACACGAACGCACCGGGCAAGGGCAATAGCGCTTCGAGCACGCGGCAACCGTCGTACGAGTAATCGCCCACGTCGCCGCAATGGATGAAATACGAAACGCCCCTGGAGGCGAACAGCTCCGCAGCCTTGTATGCCAGCGCGAATCGGCCGTGGGTGTCGGATAAAATGCCCAGAATCATGAGTGAAAGTGCAGAGCGGAAAAATGCGTGGAGCGAGGCTTTCAGCGTCCACTGTTTCGCGGTCACTGTTCATCGGCCACATTTCATCGTCTGTCGCCGATGCCCTTTCGAAGCAGGACCATTTCCACCGCTGCCTCGGCGGCGGAAATTCCCGCGTCCCCATGTGCTTCCTCGTGTACTTCACCATTTACTTCACCGTGCTCGCCGCCCGCGCGGGCAACCGCCTGCTCGTACGTGTTGACCGTCAGCACGCCAAAAATCACCGGCATCGCTTCAATCACGCCAAGCTGCATCAGCCCGCTGGCACACGAACCCGCGACGTACTCGAAGTGAGGCGTGTCTCCGCGAATAACACAGCCCAGCGCGATGATCGCATCAAACTTTCTCGTTCTCGCGAGCATCGCACACGCACTCGGCAATTCGAACGCGCCCGGCACGTGAACGAGTTGTGTCTGCGTTACGTCCAGTGACGCGAGGCGCTTGAGGCACGAGTCTGTCAGCCTCTGAACGATGTCGGCGTTGAACCTTGCTGCGACGACGGCGACGCGCGTGCCCGAAGGTGCGCTGCTGAGTGTGGACGCGGTGGGCCTGGCGGTGGACATTTTTTGATCGTCTGTGACGCAAAGAAAACTGCAAGTCGCACCGCCTTCTCCGTTGCGTTACCTTGGCCGCATGAACGAGATGGTCGTCATATTGCTGATCGCGCTGGCGAGCTATTTCATCGGGTCGATCCCGTTCGGTCTTCTCGTGGGCAAGAGTCGCGGCGTGGATATTCGACAGCAGGGAAGCAGGAACATCGGCGCGAGCAATGCGGGCCGCGTGCTGGGGCGGAGGTTCTTCTTTCTCGTATTTCTTTTGGACATGTGCAAGAGCCTCGTGCCGATGCTGATCGCGTCGTTCGTGGCGTTGCGAGTTCCGGACATCGACCGAAGCACGCTGCTCTACCTCGCGTGGGTTAGCGTCGGCGTGGCGGCGATGGTCGGACACGTTTTTCCGATTTACCTCGGCTTCAAGGGCGGAAAGGGCGTCGCCACCGGCGCGGGCGTTTTGCTTGGGCTTTACCCGTACTTCACGCTCACGGGGTTGATCGCCATCGGCGTTTTCATCGTCGTCGTTCTCATTACGCGCTACATCAGCTTGGCCTCAATCATCGCGTCGTTTGCGTTTCCCATCGTCTACCTCATCTTCGGCCTGTCGCGCGACTGGGACGTCTTTGGTTCGCAGTTGCCGCTGCTCATCGTCGGCGTGCTCCTCTCGACGCTCATCCTCCTGCGACATCGCGAAAATATTCGAAGGCTGCTGGCGGGCACGGAAAATAAAATTCGATGAGTCGCGACACGTCCACTGAAACTCCCTCGTAACGATAAGCCATGAAGAAACGTATCGACTGGTCTGTTCGACGCGGCGACATCATGCTCGCGGGCGATCACGTGAATTTGAACGCGGGCACGCTCTCGCCCACGCCGCGTGTGGTGTTTCAGCGTGCGGAAGAATTACGCCAGCGGCAAGCGAGCGCGCCCAGCGCGTTCTTCTTCGATGAATCAAAGCCGTTGATCGCGCAGTCGCGGGCCGCTCTTGCAAAATTCATCGGCGGTGCAGTGGGTGATGTATTTCTCCTTCCCAACGTGACCAACGCCATGAACGTCGTGGCCCATTCGCTTCCGCTCGGCCCGGGCGATGAGATCGTGCTGACCGACGCCGAGTATGGCGCGACAAGGCTCATGTGGGAGTCGATCGCAATGAGCCGCGGCGCATCGATCCGCACGATCACGCTGCCGATCCCCGCCACGAATGTTTCTGAAATCGTGCGCCTGTTCAAAGCGGAAATCTCGTCCCGCACGCGTATCGTTTTCTTCTCGCACATCACCAGCGCGACGGGCCTGCGTTTGCCCGCACGCGAGATTGTTCATGCAACCAGAGCCAGGAATATTTTCGTGGTGATCGATGGTGCGCACGCGCCCGGCGCGATCGACGTCGATGTCGAATCAATTGGTGCCGATGCGTATGGAGCTAACGCGCACAAGTGGATGATGGGGCCGACGGGAGTGGGATTTCTTCACGCGAGTGCGCGAATGAAGCGGCTGCTCGTGCCGCGAATGGTCGGCTGGGGCGAGGATGGATTTAAAATCGCGTCAATGAACAAACCATTGCCGCGGGCGCTGCATCACGGCACACGGCTACAGTTTCGCCTTGAATATCTGGGCGTCGCCGATCGCGTGCCGCAAATGGTCCTGCCCGAAGTGGTTGATTTTATCGATCGACTCGGCGTATCAAACATTCGCACGCGTCAGGCGGAGTTGGTCGATTATACAATCCAGGCGCTGGCCGAGTGTGGCTTGAATTCTGCGTCATCCAGCGATGATGAACTGTCGTCGCCGATGTTGATTTTTCCGATCAAGACGCCGCGCGTTCAGGAAACATTGTGGAAGAAGCACCGCATTCAATGTCCCGTGACACACGCGGCCGGCCGGTCGTTCGTCCGTGTCAGCTGCGCGTGGTGGAACACGAAGGATGACATCGACGTGCTGGCCAGTGCGCTCAAGCAGATGCGCGTCAAATAAGACCGATACATTAACTCCGCGCTTACGCGGCGTCGCTCGTCTTTCGCACCAGCTTGGGTGCGAGATATTTCCCCGTATAACTCGCCGCGACTTTGATCACGTCCTCGGGCGTGCCCTGCGCGACGATCTTCCCGCCGCCCTCGCCGCCCTCAGGGCCCATGTCGATGACCCAATCCGCACATTTGATCACGTCGAGGTTGTGCTCGATGACGACGAACGTATTGCCCAGATCAACCAGGCGATTGATGACGTTCATAAGGTTCTGGATGTCGGCAAAGTGCAGGCCCGTCGTGGGCTCGTCGAGCACGTACAACGTGTGGCCGGTGGAATTTTTCCCGAGCTCGCTCGCGAGTTTGATACGCTGCGCCTCGCCGCCCGAGAGCTGCGTGCTGGGCTGGCCGAGCTTGACGTACGACAGGCCGACGTCCTGCAGCGCCTTGAGCATGCGGTGGATGCCGGTGAAGTTTTCGAAAAACGACACAGCCTCTTCGATCGTGCAATCCAACACCTCGGCGATGTTTTTCCCGCGATATCGAATTTCCAAAGTCTCGGCGTTGTAGCGCTTTCCGTGACACACCTCGCACTGAACATGCACGTCGGGCAAAAAGTGCATCTCGATCAACTTCGTGCCCTGGCCCGCGCACGCTTCGCATCGGCCGCCCTTGACGTTGAAGCTGAATCGACCGGCCTCGTAGCCGCGAACGCGCGACTCCTTCGATGCGGAAAACACCTTGCGAATTTCGTCGAACACGCCGGTGTACGTCGCGGGATTGCTGCGCGGCGTTCGGCCGATCGGTGACTGGTCGATCTCGATCACCTTGTCGATCTTGCTCGTGCCGGTAATGGTCTTGAACGCACCGGCCTTGTCCTTGCTGGCCATCACTTTCTTCTTGACGGCCGGGAGAAAAGTCTGGTTGATCAGGGTGCTCTTGCCGCTTCCTGAAACACCCGTCACACAAATCAGCCCGCCCAGCGGCACTTTGACGTTGACGTTCTTGAGGTTGTTTTCAGTCGCGCCGCGTAGCTCGACCGAAGACTTTTCCGGATGAACCGACCTGCGATGCCGCGGCAGGCCGATCTCGTATTCGCCCGTGAGGTATTTGATCGTGCGGCTATTCGGGTCCCCCAGGACGGCGGGCATGTAGCCGTGCGCGATCACGTATCCGCCGTGAGCGCCCGCGCCCGGGCCGATGTCGATGAGATAATCCGCGGCCTTGATGCAGTCTTCGTCGTGCTCAACCATCACCACGGTGTTGCCCAGATCACGAAGCTTCAAAAGCGTGTTGATGAGTCGATCGTTGTCGCGCTGGTGCAGGCCGATCGTCGGCTCGTCCAGCACGTAACACACGCCCACGAGCTTGCTGCCGACCTGCGTCGCCAGTCGAATGCGCTGCAGTTCCCCGCCAGAAAGCGTGCTGGTTTTTCTGCCCAGTGAGAGATAGCCCAGCCCCACGTCCTTAAGAAAGCCCAGCCGATTGACGATCTCCTTCACCAGCGGCTCCGCGATCGTCTGGCCCTCTTCGCTAAGCTTGAGCTGATCGAAAAAGTCGAGAGCGCGTTCGACGTTGAGCTGCGTGATGTCGTAAATGGATGAGCCGGGCAGAACGAGTTTCCCGGCAGTTTTGCCGGGCTTTTTGAGTTCGCCCGTTTTGAATAGCCGCACGGACATGGCCTCTTTGCGAAGGCGTGCGCCGTTGCAGATTTCGCAATGTTTCTCGCTCATGTAGCCGCTGAGGCGCTGCTTGACGGATTCGCTTTCGCTGTTTTCGAATCGACGCTTGAGGTGCGGGACGACGCCTTCGAAATCAATCGGCGAAGGACTATCAAGCGTGTCGGTTCCGTAAAGCAATGCCTGCTTCGTTCGCTCGTCGAGTTCTGAATAAGGCTTAGCGTAGTCGGCCCCGAAGTCGCGGCAAAACGTGCGAAGAATACGGGCGTACCAGATGTTCATTCGCGGGCCGTTGCGGCGCCACGCGTCGACCGCGCCGGTCTGCAGGCTGAGCGATTCGTCGGGCACGATGAGATCGGGATCAAACTCCAGCGTCGTACCCAGACCGTGGCATGTCGGGCACGCGCCGTGCGGGCTGTTGAAGGAGAAAAGCCGGGGTTCAAGCTCAGGCAGGCTGACGTGCGGGTGCTCGGCACATGCGAATTTTTCGCTGAAGAGCTGATCGACGAACGTTCCATCCGCCTGTCCCACCGAGACGATCGCCATTCCCTGCGCCAGCTTGAGCGCGGTCTCGATCGAGTCCGCGCACCGGCTTCGGATTTCGGGCTTGATGACCAGCCGATCAATCACCACGTCGATCGTGTGCTTGAACGTCTTCTTCAATATCGGCGGCTTCGTCGCGTCGTTGATCTCGACAAGCTCGCCGTCGACGCGTGCACGCACATAGCCCTGCTTCACGATGGCGGCGAACGTTTCCCTGTGCTCGCCCTTCTGATCGCGAATCAGCGGCGCGAGAATCATCACTTTCGTGCCGGGTGCAAAGTCCATCACCGCGTCGGTGATCTGCGACGGCGACTGGCTCGAAATCGGCTTGCCGCACTCCCAGCAATGGGGCAGGCCCGCGCGGGCAAACAGCACGCGCAGATAGTCGTACGTCTCGGTCGTCGTGGCGACGGTGGACCTGGGATTGTGACTGCTG
>JBBQKP010000220.1:0-5605 GCA_038326995.1 Tepidisphaerales bacterium | reverse complement strand
GACGCCCGTGAGGGTGATGCTGACGTATTGAATCAGCAGCCAGACGAGCAGCGTGGACGTCAAACAGCGAAGCGACTTGAACAGCGTGAACAGGATCGCGGCATTGATGGCGATACACAGAAGCAGCCGCAATTCGACGTCAAAAGACATGAGCCCGGAAGAATAGCACGAGCGGCAGATTGGAGAACATTGTTGGAAACGCAACTGTTGGAAACGCAACCGTTGGAAACGCAACTGTTGGAAAGTAATCCTTCTTCCCGGACCGTCCGTCAGGACACCCACGCTTACTTTAGAGAAGTCGCAGATGGCTTGCCAGCCTGGCCAGAGCTCGGATGTCTGAAGCCGTGTGACTGATCCGTGTAAAGGGCGTCAGGACATCGCATTTTGGATGCTGTGCAGAAGGTGAATTTCCTGCCGGACGGGCCGGAAGGAAAATGTGCACGGCGAATTTTTACCCAATTTACAAAACCGGCTTACCCGGAACCTGCCTACTTCGTGCGCGGTTCTTAATGCCGTCGGCGTTCGTGCAAACAATACCGCCTGCCCGAGCTGAGCCGGGGCAGGCGGGAAGGTGTGAGGTAGATGCTCGAATCAGGTCGCGGTCTTGATCCGCATTCCGTAGAACGAGCGGTAGATGAAGAAGAGGGCAGTGAAGAAGAAGACGACCGAAAGCACGACGCGCAGCGTGTTGTGATCGGTCTTGGTGAGCTGCACCGCGAGCTCGACGGCCAGGAGGCCAAAGAGTGTGCTGAACTTGATGATGGGATTGAGCGCGACGGACGAGGTGTCTTTGAATGGATCGCCCACGGTGTCGCCGACGACGGTGGCGTCGTGGAGCGGTGTACCTTTCATGCGGAGTTCGGTCTCGACGATTTTTTTGGCGTTGTCCCAGGCTCCGCCCGCGTTGGCCATGAAGATCGCCTGGAAGAGGCCGACGATGGAGACGCCGATGAGGAAGCCGATGAAGAAGTAGGGCTCGATGAATGCGGTGGCGAGGGTGATGAAGAACATCGTGAGGAAGATGTTGAACATTCCGGCCTGCGCGTATTGCGTGCAGATCTCAACGACCTTCTTGCTGTCTTCGATCGACGCCCGGCTGCCGCCGTCGAGTTTCATGTTCTGCTTGATGTACTCGACTGCGCGATACGCACCGGTGATGACGGCCTGGCATGAAGCGCCGCTGAACCAGTAGATGATGGAAGCGCCGAAGATGATTCCGAGCAGGAATGGTGCGTGAAGGATGGAGAGTTTCTGGATGGCCAGCGTGTCGGTCAGGCCGTCGGTAAGAAGCAGAATGATGGAGAAGACCATCGTAGTGGAGCCGACGACGGCGGTGCCGATGAGCACGGGCTTTGCGGTGGCCTTGAAGGTGTTGCCCGCGCCGTCGTTTTCTTCGAGCAGGGTTTTGGCCTGTTCGAAGTCGGCGTCGATGTTGAAGTCGCGTTTGAGTTCCTGTTTGATGTTGGGAACTTCTTCGATGAGAGAGAGTTCGTAGACGGATTGGGCATTGTCGGTCACGGGGCCGTAGCTATCAACGGCGATGGTGACTGGGCCCATGCCCAGGAAGCCGAAGGCGACCAGGCCGAAAGCGAAGATGGCTTCTGCGGGCATGATGCTGGCGAGCCCGGTGCTTCCGGCGCCCGTTCCGCCGAGCTGGCTGAAGCCGTAAGAGATTGCCATCAGGCCGGTGATCGTGACGCCGCCGACCCAGAACGCCGAAAAGTTTCCGGCCGACAGACCAGAGAGAATATTGAGCGATGCCCCGCCTTCACGGCTGGCCTGGACGACTTCGCGAACGTGCCTGGAGTGCACGCTGGTGAAGGCCTTGGTGACTTCGGGGATGATCGCCCCCGCGAGCGTGCCGCAGGTGATGATCGTCGCGAGCTTCCACCAGAGGTCGGGGTTGGTCGAAGTCGCACCGGTCTTGAAATCGCCGATCAGCAGGTACGAAGCGACGTAGGTCGCGGCGATCGAAAGCACAGACGCGACCCACACGAGTGAGGTGAGTGGGGTTTCGAAATTGAAATGACGCTTGTTGCTGAACCTGCCCTTGGCCCATGCTTCGTTGCCGAAGTAAGCGAGTGCGCTGGTGATGACCATGAGAAGCCTCATGACGAAGATCCAGACGAGGAGCTTGACCTGGATGATGGGCGCGAGCGATGTTGCGGAGGCCTGATCGACGCCCATGGCGACGAGGTGCGAGGGCTGAATCGCAAGGAGAATGAACGCGATGAGTGCGACGCCCGTGACGCCGTAGGTTTCGAAACCGTCGGCACTGGGCCCGACGCTGTCGCCGGCGTTGTCGCCCACGCAGTCGGCGATGACGCCCGGGTTGCGTGCGTCGTCTTCCTTGATCTTGAAGACGATTTTCATGAGGTCAGAACCGATGTCGGCGATCTTGGTGAAGATTCCGCCCGCGACCCGCAGCGCGGCCGCGCCGAGCGACTCGCCGATCGCAAAGCCGATGAAGCACGGCCCGGCCAGATTGCCCGGTAGTAAAACTAAAATCCCCAGCATGATGAGCAGCTCGATACTGATCAACACCATGCCGATCGACATGCCCGCCTGAAGCGGAATCGAGTAGCACGGGAACGCCATCCCCGCCAGGGCGGCGTGAGATGTGCGGCTGTTGGCGAAGGTGTTGACGCGAATGCCGAACCACGCGACGCCAATTGAACCCGCCATGCCCACGAGCGAGAAACCGACGATGATCGCGACCTTGTAAGGCGGATAGCCGCTGACGATTTCCTCAACGCCGTTGACGAATATCCCCGTCGGGTATTCCGCAAGCAGCGCGAAATACATAACGATCGCGGTGGTGATAAAGAGCCATAGCAGGAGAAGGAATTTTCCCTGTGTGATGAGGTAGGTTTTACAAGTGGCGTAAATCAGCTCGGAGATGTCGAGCATGGATTTATGCACGGGCAGGTTTTTCAGCCGCGTGTAGATGAACAGACCAAACAGAAGGCCCAATACGCATATGGAAGAACCGACCAGCAGCAGGTCTTGCCCGGTTTGTCCGAAGAAAAGCGGGGCCGTCCGAAATTCAGAAGGTATCTGCAGCTTGGCTTCGCTCGCGTAGAGGGTGGAGGGAAAAAAAGAAAGAAACGACAGGATGCAAGCGACGGACAAAACAGTCCGCCGACAGGAATGGAGAATGTTCATACGACGCTACTCCGCAGAATAAGATGTGGATAAAAAACCTGCTTCGCCAGTTTCAAATATACCCGACAGAGGTGCGAAAGTGTCAACAATGCTTGACTTATCAGCAGGAAGGATTCGCAACTTCACCTGCGATGAAACACGCCCTATCGCCAATTGCGGGTCTTGGCGATACAACAACTGCCATGCGACACGTGATTTCAGCTTTGGTGATGAACGAACCGGGTGTTCTGGCAAATGTGGCGGGCATGTTTGCCGGCCGCGGGTTCAATATCGACTCTCTGGTGGTCGGCAGGACCGAATCGCCCGAGCTTTCGCGAATGACCGTCGTCGTCGACGGCGACGAAAACGTCGTCGAACAAGTCCGCAAGCAGCTCGCCAAGCTCGTGCCCGTCGTCAAGGTGCGAGACTTTACAGGCAGCGCGTACATCGAACGCGATCTGGCCCTGATCACCGTCGCGTGCCCGCCCGAACGACGCGGCGAGATCACCGACCTCATCGGCACCTTCCGCGCCAAAGTCGTCGACGTCGCTCGCGACTCGGTCATGATCGAGATCAGCGGCACCGAGGGAAAGCTCGAGGCATTGCTCGAACTTCTCAAGCCGTATGGCGTGAAGGAAATGGCCCGCACGGGTGTGATCGCGATGGCGCGTGGCATGCAGCCGCCGCGCGAAGAAGTTGATAACAAGACGGGCGGCAAGCGGTCGCGATCGCTCAGCAACGCTGCCGCGCCGGCGCTGCCGCCGAGTTAGTTTTGTAGGGTCCGTAGTATTCCGCGAACCATCCGTGAACCGATTCCTATTTTACGAGCCGGTGGCACCGGTCTCCGACCGGTGTGGTTCTGTAGAGTTCGCAAAGCACTACGGACCATCCGCGAGCCCTCCTTTTTTTACGAGCCGCGACCGTTAGGGAGCGGTCAGCTGGCGGCGGTTTAAACCCACTCCCTGACGGCTCAGAATTGCAATCATCTTTTGGATGTCTGCGAAATGTCAGATGGCCCCTGTTTCAGGTGTTTCTAGACCACAAGCCTCCGGCCCGTGGTCTACACCGGTCGGAGACCGGTGCCACCAAAACCATGAAAAATACTCTGAATTCGGCTCGTTGGGTTCAACGGACCGCAACGTGCTGCGGACTCTTAACCGCTTGGACCAAGAGGTTCAGGCCCGTCCGGCAGGACATCGCATTTCTTATTCAAATGAAGAAGGAAAATGTCCTGCCGGACGGTCTGGAAACGAATCCAAATTCGCTATTCTTTAGAGAAATTCGCAGATACCGTTTGCTTCGCGTGCGGCTCGTTTAATTTCGGCTCGAACGCCGCGATCTGAGAACGAATGCGCTGCATCCCGCTAAGGCATAAGTTTACTGCAATTTCTTCGCGCAACGAACTGCCCATAGACGCAACCAGGGCTTGGAATTAGTCTGCTCCGATGCCATCTTACGACCTCAGCGGATTTGTTCTTTCTGAAGCCCAGCTCATCGACGTTCGAAACGCCATGACCGCGCGGATTCAGGAGGGCCTGGCCCAGGACGGGCAGGAGCTGAAGGCGATTCCAGCCCTGTTGGACATGCCATCGGGCGTGCCTCAGGGCGACGCCGTCGCGCTTGATCTTGGCGGAACGAACATCCGCGCCGCGGCCATCAGCATTCGCGGAACGACCGCTTCGATCACCCGGGCGGGCGGACAGGACAGCACGCTTTTGGACAAATACAAAAACCCGACGCCCGTGACGCGCGACCAGCTTTTTGATCGGGTCGCACAGCTCGTGTCCGAAGCACAGCCCGAGGGTGAACTTAATGTGGGCTTCATCTTCAGCTATCCGTGCACCATTCTCGAAAGCGGCGGGGCGATTCTCATGCGATGGTCCAAGGGCGTGGATATTCCTGATACGGTCGGCAGGGACGTCGCACAGTTGCTGCGCGACGCATTGACGAAGCGAGGCCGCGTGACGAAGCGCATCAACGTGCTCAACGATACGGTGTCGGCCCTGCTCGCGGGCGTTGTCGCGGCGCCGGGTTGCTCGCATTACATCGGGCTGATCGCCGGCACGGGAACGAACACCGCGGGCTTTTTCAGCAGGTCTGCGATCAAGAAATTGAGTGGCGGCGCGTCGACGAAGAAGATGGCCGTCAATCTGGAGACGGGAAACTTCAACCCGCCGCACCTGACTGCGATCGACGAAAAACTCGACCGCGAGAATGTTCACGACACGCCCGGCACGCAGCGTCTGGAAAAGGCGGTCAGCGGCATGTATTTGCCCCAGCTATTCGCGCAGATCGTCGGAGCGGCGATGGCGGCGGAGCTGGGCGTGGATTTGAAGAACAAGGACCGCGCGGGCGGGCAGTTGATGCTCTTGAACACCCGGCAGGACGAAATCGGGGAAGTGGTCCGCGTGCTTGTGAATCGGTCGGCAGATCTGCTGGGCGCCACGATCGCCGGGCTGGT
>JBBQKP010000219.1:0-5652 GCA_038326995.1 Tepidisphaerales bacterium | reverse complement strand
AGTTGCGACGAAAGGTGTTGAGCCAGAACTTGAACGTGCCGAGATTGACCTATAGAGTCGCGGCCGGGTCGTCGGGCTTGTTCTTTTGCTCGGTGACGAGCGTGATTGCGGACCTCTTAAACTTTGGGGTGTAGACCTTCCCGCTCATGTGGATACCTCCTTCGAATGGATAATATCCGATGCGACCCATGTGTCGGCCGTTCGTGGGGAAGGCCGGCGCGATTTGAATGTCATGCGCGGACCTCGCATCTTTCCACGGACGCTTCGTGATACGTTTTGCGGGAAATCTAAACACTCATCCATCGAACCTGGGCCGTGTCGACGACTCAGAATGTTTCAGTTTTTCGTGAATACTCGTGAGGGGGTCGATCTTAAGGGCTGGTTCGGTTATGTTGTGCGGCTCGGATGATTTCAACAACAAAGCTCAGCAAATACTTCGGAGCGTCGGTCAAAGAACGTGGCCGGGGATATGCACGCGCGGGTCGAGTGCGTGCGATCCGGGTGGAGAACGGCGCGATTCGTGCGATCGTTGCGGGCTCGCGGGACTATCGCGTGCGAATCCGCACCGCCGACGACGGCGAACCCGATTTCGAATGCGGCTGCAGCTATCACCTTGATCACGGCCCGTGCAAACATTCATGGGCGGTCGTCTGCGCCTACGAAGCGATGCTGAGCGGCAACACGGACGCGCAAAAATCCGAGCCCGCCTACGACTCCGAAGACGATTTCAAGCCCGACTGGGTTCGAGCACTCAAACGCATCACGCACAACAGCAATACCATCCACACGCCCGATCTCCTGGTGCGGATTCCCGTCGATTCGATTTTGTTTTATGTGATCGACATCGAACAAATGAAGCGGGGCGGGACGGGCCTGCTCGTCGAACTCGCGACGCGTCCGCGATTGCCGGGCGGTGGCCTGGGCGCGCTGCGATACAACGGCGTGGACGCGATGATCATCGACCATTGGCCCGACGAGTCTGACCGACGCATCGTGCAGATGTTGGTGGGCACGGCCGACGAGCACGGCAACAATTATCTGCGCGGCCGCCGCAAGTTTTCGCTCACCAGCGCGCTGCTGCCCACCGTCCTGCCCGTCATCATCAACAGCGGAAGGTGCGTACTGAAGCCTGAGAACAAAACTCAAGTCGGCGCGCCTTTGTCGATGGACACGGCCGGGCCGTTCGACCTGGTTTTTCTGGCGAACGATGAGCCGCACCGCAAACTGCGTGTGGTCGCATCATTCGTTCGCGGCCCGATCCCGCTTGAAGTGATCGAGCCAGTGATCGAGCCAGTGAACACACCTGTCATCGCTGCAAATGGCGAAGCGTCAGCTACGGATGAATTGGAAGCACTCGACGAGCCGCCACCCCCGAAGCCGCGGCAGCAGTGGAAAGAATCGATCGACATTAAATCTGCAAATGTCGTGCTGCGCGACGGCCTGTTCATTCACGACAACCACATTCGCACGTGGCGCGGCGCGCAGCATTTTGAGCTCGCACAGGTTTTTCGCGATCACGACGAATTTCTCGTCGAGAAGAAGCACCTGACCGAGTTCATTGATTCGCTGTGTCAGTTGCCCGCGATGCCGACGATCGACTGGCCAGAAACTGTTCGACTGACGACAGTCACGATGCACTGCGTACCGCGGCTGTCGATCAAATCCAACGACGATCCCGCACGCGATCAGGCGAGCCAGCGAATCACCGCATCGCTGCATTTCGATTACGGCGAGAAGAGTGTTCGCGATATCGACCCGCACACGTCGGTGTTCGATGCCGAGAACCGAATCGTTCGCACGCGCGACACTGTTGCCGAGAACGCCGCCAAGGTGCGGCTCGAGACGCTAGGCCTGCGCCGCCGATACGACCCGGTGACGCAGCGCGTCAGCAACTATTCCATCGACCCGAAAAAATTATCGCTGCTCGTCGGAACATTGACGGGCGAAGGCTGGCGTGTCGAAGCGCAGGGCAAGCTGTATCGCCGAGCAGGGAAGATGGAGATTAAGGTTAAGAGCGGTGTGGACTGGTTCGACCTGGATGCGAAAATCGAGTTCGGCGAGCAAAGCGTGTCACTGCCTCAATTGCTGACGGCGATGCGAGACAACAGCCCGACGGTGGTGCTTGATGACGGCAGCCTGGGCGTGTTGCCCGAGGAGTGGCTCGCCAAGCATGCGGGCCTCATTCAGTTGGGCGAAGAAACGGCCGACGGCACGCTGCGGTTCAAGGCGTCGCAGATCGGGTTTCTTGACGCGCTGCTCAGTGCGATACCCGACGTCGATGTCGACGAGCGTTTCGCCGCGGCGCGCGAAAAGCTGTCGCTGTTTTCGGGCGTAACGGCGATCGAGCCCAGCGCGGGATTCATCGGCGAACTACGTCCCTATCAGGCGGAAGGTCTGGGTTGGCTTTCGTTCCTACGCGACTTCTCATTCGGCGGGTGCCTGGCCGACGACATGGGTCTGGGCAAAACAATTCAAGTGCTCGCGCTGCTCGAATCGCGCCGCTCACAAGGCATGGGAACTTCGCTGGTCGTCTTGCCTCGCTCACTCGTCTTCAACTGGAAGCAGGAAGCGTTGAAGTTTACTCCCGCGATGCGAGTGCTGGATCAGTCGGGCGTCGATCGCATCAGGGGCACGGAGCACCTGTCGGATTACGATCTCGTGCTGACGACCTATGGCACACTTCGGCGTGATGCGGGGTATTTCAAGGATTTCGAGTTTGACTACGCGATCCTGGACGAAGCGCAGGCGATCAAGAATGCCGGCACCGAGGCCGCCAAGGCCGTGCGATTGCTCAAGTCGCGCTTTCGCCTGGCGATGTCGGGTACGCCGATCGAGAACCACCTTGGCGAATTGTGGAGCCTTTTCGAGTTTCTCAACCCCGGCATGCTTGGTGCGGCCAGCGCGTTCAACGAAATTTCTCGCGGCAACCCCAATCCGCAGGACGAGCTTCCGCCCGAAGAACGCAATTACGCGGTCAATAAGTCAACTTCGACAATCAACGGCGCGGGCGCTTCGGGGCTTGCGGGCGTCGGCGAAGAATCTGATGAAGGAATCAGTGGCGGATCAGCCGGCGAATCAGTCGACGGTTCAGCCGACGGAACAGGTGATGAATCGGCAGATGATGTGCGTCAGGTCGTTCGCGCCGACATTCCCACTCCTTCCCTTCGCGAACTCAGCTCGCTCAAGGATACGACGATCGTCACCGAGAACGGCGTGACCATTCGGCCCGATCGCGATGCGCGAATGCTGCTGGCCAAGGCGCTCAGGCCTTTCATTCTGCGACGCACGAAGGAACAGGTCGCAAAGGAACTGCCCGCCAAGACCGAGCAGACCATCTTCTGCGATCTCTCGCCCGAAGAACGAAAAATGTACGACGACTTGCGTGACCATTACCGCTCGAGCCTTCTGGGTTCGATCGAGCAGGTCGGCATCAAGAAATCGAAGATTCAGGTCCTCGAAGCGCTGCTTCGATTGCGACAGGCCTCGTGCCATCCGGGCCTGATCGACCCGTCGCTCATCAACAACAGCTCGGCCAAGCTGGAAGTGTTGACCTCGCAAATCTCGCAGGCGGTTCAGGAAGGGCACAAGGTTCTGGTGTTCAGTCAGTTCACCAGCTTGCTTGCGATCGTGAAGACGCGCCTCAACGAAGAATCGATCGTGTTTGAATACCTCGACGGCAAGACGCGCGACAGGCAGGAACGCGTCGAGCGGTTCCAATCCGATGCGGCCGTGCCTGTGTTCCTCATCAGCCTGAAGGCGGGCGGCGTCGGGCTCAACCTCACCGCGGCCGACTATGTTTTCCTGCTCGATCCGTGGTGGAACCCCGCCGTCGAATCGCAGGCGATCGATCGCTCGCACCGAATCGGCCAGACCAAGAGCGTCTTCGCCTATCGTCTGATCGCGCGAGACACGGTCGAGGAGAAAGTCCTTCAGCTTCAGAGCACGAAGCGCGAACTCGCCGACGCGATCATCAACGCCGACAATTCCCTGATCGCCGACCTGACCACGGAAGACCTTCGTCTACTGCTGGCGTGATGCCCAGCGTGGTCCACAGCGTGGTCCACGGCGTGGTCCACAGCGTGGTCACGGCGTGATACGTGCTGATCGCAGTTCCGCAATTTCTGATTTCAATTCGATACTCTCAACCAACATTCAACCATGCCCCGCACCTACCTACGCGACCGTAAGCCCGGCGAATTAATTGAAGAAGAAGTGTTTGTCATCTCTGGCAAACAGCTTTCCACCACGCAGACCGGCAAGCCCTTCATCAAGGCCAGCATCTCCGACAAAACCAAGTCGGTTCCGGCGCGGATGTGGAACGCCCCGGCCGGCGCGTTTAATGCCATCCCGGACGGCGGCTTTCTGAAACTCAGCGGGCGCATCGAAAACTATCAGGACAATCTGCAGTTCATCATCGACCGGTTCTGGGTCGTCGAGCCCAATGAAATCGTGCTCGAAGACCTCGTCGCCGCCAGCACAAAAGACACCGCTGAAATGTTCGCGCGATTGAGCGCACTGGTCCTCACGATCAAGCACCCGCAGTTGCTTGCGATCATCGAAGCGTACCTGGCGGATGAGAAATTGATGGCCGATCTTCAGCGCGCCCCGGCCGCGATGAGCATGCACCACGCCTACATCGGCGGGCTTCTCGAACACACGCTCAATAGCTGCGAAATTGCTGACGTAATCTGTAAGTTTTATCCGCTGCTGAATCGCGACCTCGTCGTCGCAGGCGTGTTCATTCACGATCTGGCCAAGACGTGGGAACTATCCTATGGCGCTGCGTTCGGCTACACCGATCAGGGCCAGCTCCTCGGCCATATCGCCAAGGGCGTCGTGTGGGTCGAAGACAAAGCACGCATCGCGGCGGCAAAGCTCGCAGCGCCCGTCGACGAAAAACTCGTGCTCGTACTTCAGCACATCGTGCTTTCACACCACGGCACGCCAGAATTCGGCGCGATCAAGCCGCCGTCGAGTCCCGAAGCGATGGCGGTTCATCTGATCGAAAACATGGACGCGAAAATGCAGATGATTCTCTTCGCCACTCGAGGCGAGGCCAGCGCGAACGAGGGTGCATTCACGGACTATCACAAAGGTCTTGCCGCACGTTTATACAGGCCCGACGTCGCCGCAGTTTGAGAAAAAACGGGTTTGATTTACTCGCCGATTTTCATCCACGTCGGTGCGGCAATTTCCACCGCGCCTGTTTGCGCGAACTCCGTCGGATCCGTCGAGACGACGTAAATCGAATGCCATCTTAATGGGTGCTTCATGCCGGGCGGAACCAATACGGTGACGTCGGTCCAATCCGCGGGCATTGCGCCGTCGAAAAGCGTGTACATCGTGCGTGAGTTGTTGCCGTCCACCAGCGTCGCCTTGATCAAGACTCGCTGCTTTTCCGAACCCGCTGCCGCCTTGATCTTCGCATTCAAAGACAGTGCGCCGCTGACGTCGCGACCTTGAGCGGCAGTGCCCAGGACGAGATACGACGCAGCTGATCCGGGGGTTTTTGTAAAATCCCACGAGAGTCTTGCCGCATCTCCCGCGGCCTCCACTTTGCCGATCACGGTGGCGGGAAATCCATTCCACGTCGCGGCCGCTGCGGCGTAGCCTTCCAGAGACGTCGGCTGTGCGATTTGAAGCGGAATGCGC
>JBBQKP010000218.1:0-5686 GCA_038326995.1 Tepidisphaerales bacterium | reverse complement strand
GCGATCGCGATGTGGCTCGAGCAGAACCGCAATCAGGCCGCCTGAGTTGTCAATCGACTTTCAGCGACGACGACGTCCACACCATAAAGCCGAGTGCTGACCGCCTCGGCTTTTTCGTATAGTGGTTATTCATGCTTTTGTGTACTCAGACAGACTTGATCGAAGTTCGCCGCGCGACCAACCGCGGCAGGGGGGCTCGCGGCGTGTTCGCTCGATGCGACATCGCCCTCGGTACGCTCATCGAACGCGCCCCGGTTTTGCTCATTCCGCGCTCGCAGGTCATCGGCCCCGAGGCGTCGGCGAAGTTGAGCTGGTACGTCTTCGAGTGGGACGTCACCAAGCGTCCGTATGCGGCACTCGCGATGGGCTACGGCTCAATCTACAACCACAATCCCGACCCCAACGCGACCTATCAGTGCGAGCCGCCCGACATCATCGAATTTATCGCCGCCCGTGACATCAAAGCCGGCGAGGAAATCTTCATCCGCTATCACGAGGCGAAAGAGCGGCTGGGCTTTGAGCCGGATTGACCGGCCGCAAAGGCTCGTGAGTGAAATAGTTCAGTCAAATGCAATTGCTACTCGATCCATGGAATGCCTAACACTTTGTCATGTCTAAAATCTTGGATGATTAATGCTTTTAATTGCACGGATTTACGGCGATTTTAGACAAAAACAGGTTCACAGAAAACTCTAAGCACCCGTCATATTGAACCGGTGTTGCGACCCACTTAAAAAGGGTCCTGTTCCCAAGAGTAGCCGCCAGCTTGCTGGTGCTTTTGTTGACTCATCTTGCACATCAAGCGCCAGCAAGCTGGCGGCTACGCGGGATTGATCGCGGGGTTAGGGGAAAAAGCGTGGAGCCTTTGAGTCGACAAAGCACTATCCCTTCACACCCGTCAGCGTGACTCCCTGCACGAAATATCGCTGCGCGAAGAAGAAAATCAGGATCACCGGCACGGTCATCATGACGCTGCCCGCAAGCACGAGCGACGCGTTGTTGTTCACCTGCACATTGAACGCGTAGAGCCCGAACGCCAGCGGATACAGGCGCTGGTCGGCGACGTAAATCAGCGGGCCCATGAAATTGTTCCACGTGCCCATGAATGTGAAGATCGCGATCGCGGCCAGACCTGGTTTGACCAGTGGCAAAATCACGTGCCAGTAAATGCCCAGAAAACCGAGCCCGTCGATTCGGCCCGCGTCTTCGAGGTCGCGCGGAATCCCTTTCATCGATTGCCTGAGCAGGAAGACGAAAAACGCACTGCCGAACGCACTGCCGAGCCAGAGCGGCGTGAGCGTATCGAACGCGCCGGCCGTCTTCCAGATTACGAAATGCGGGATCATCATCACCTGTGGCGGGATCATCATCGTCGCCAGCATCAACAGAAAACAGAAATCCCTGCCCGGCCATTGAATGCGCGAGAACGCGTACGCCACAAGCGAACTCGACAACAACGTCAGCACGATATTGGCGATCACAAGAAACACACTCACCTGCACATAACGCCAGAACGGAATCTGCTCAAAAACGCGCGTGTAGTTCAGCTTGATCTTCTCATACCACGCCTGCGCGGGCGTCGACTGTGAGAGCAGCAGGGTGATGCGAATTTTCTCGCCCGTGACGTTGCTGGTTCCGTCCTCCTGAAGCACGGTCCAGAGGCGCAGCTTGGTCGAGTCATCGTCCGCACTGGGAAATTGCCAGGTCTGTGTGAACCAGTCGAAATTCGCGACGGGCCGCGATCGCTCGCTCTTGTAGAGTTTGCCTTGGTGCTCCAGCATGAGCGTATACGTGTGCCAGGTGTCGTCGGGGTGAAGATCGACGCGAAGCCGCTGCAGGTCGGTGGCGGGGAAGGGAAGGTCAAACTCGCCGACGAGCTTGATGTCTTTCGAGTCTGCAAAGTCATAGTCAAGCCTGCCGAATGCTTTGGCATCATCGACCGCAGGCACGAGCGCGGCCGAGCCTGATGTGAGGGTCCAGCGCTTGTCCGGAGAGATCTCTTTTGACAGCTCTTTCTCGACAAGGTTTGTAGATCGCACGCGGATCGAGCCGATGCCGAAATAGCGGTGAATCTCACGGAAGATCGATTCGACCTCGCCGACATTCGTGACGGCCTTGGCGGCGGAAAGAATGTTGTCGGGCGAGCCTTCCCACGTGTCTCTGGGCAGCTTGTTCGCGAGCCGTTTGAACAATCCGCGGGCGAGCTGAATTCGCGTCTTTTCCTTGTCGACGTTGTCCGGCGTGACGAATCCACTGGAGTCGATCAGCGCGAGCATTGTCGGCATCAGCCTCGCTTCATCGGCGGCCGCGCCAGGCAGCACATCGAAATACGTCGTGTCGACAAACGGGCTTTTCACCGAAGGATTCGGCGAGGTCGGCGTGACGCGGATCCCCGGCGCGTACAGCTCGCGGTCCACTTTCATGCTACTGCCGACGGTGTAGATGAAAGGAAAACCGAACACCACCAGCCCCAATACCAGGAGTGAGTAAATGAAGACGTTAAGAAGTCCGGATCGGTGTTCCATGATTGGCGCTTTTTCAAAAATCAGTCTTGTTCTCAATCCGCTTCTGAATCCTCTTCTCAATCCTCCTCATAGTGCACCCATCGTTTACTCATCTTCATCTGGAAAATCGTCAGCGCCAGAACGATCGCGAACAGCACCCACGCCATCGCACTGGCATATCCCATCTGGCCGTAGCGGAACGCGTTATTGAAGAGGTGATAGACGTAGAAAAGGGTGGAATCGACAGGGCCGCCCTGAGTCATGATGAATGCCTGGTCGAAGATCTGGAATGTGCCGATCAGGCCCATCACGAGGTTGAAAAATATATAGGGCGTGAGCTGCGGAATGGTGACGCTGACGAACTGCCGGATCGGCCCCGCGCCGTCGACGGAGGCCGCCTCATATAAGGTTGACGGAATCGACTTGAGCCCCGCGAGCCACACGACCATGCCTCCGCCCGCGCCCCACAGGCCCATGAGGATCAGGGATGGCTTTGACCATTCCGGGCTCTGCAACCACATCGGCCCGGAGATGCCGACGTATTCGAGCACGCGGTTCACAAGCCCGATCTGCGGATTGAGCAGCCAGATCCAGAGGATCGCCATCACGACGCCGGGAATGACTGCGGGCAAATAAAACACGGTTCGCCAGAACGCCACGCCCTTCACGCCCTGGTTAAGCAAGAGGGCGATTCCCAGCCCCGCGATCATGCCCAGCGGCACCGCGATCACCATGTACAGCGTGTTCAAAAGCGACTTGCCGATCAGTTCATCCTGTGTGAAAAGCCTTCGATAGTTTTCCATCCCGACGAACTCGGCCGTGTTAACGATGTCGTACCGACAAAAACTCAGCACGAGTGAGAACAACATCGGCCCGCCGCCGAAGATGATGAAGCCGACCAACCACGGACTTACACACACCAAGCCGCCCAACCAATACCGACGCATATAACTGCCCGATGCGCCGTCGATGACAGCCTCTCGACTCGCACGACTAAGCCCGAACCATCGGCCGACGTTGGAACGAAAGCCGACGTTCGTATCCCATCGATAAACAAGCACGGCCGTGACCGCCAGCAACCCCGCGTAAATGATCAGCATCCAATTCCAGCTTCGAATCGGCGTGCCGGGCGTGGGGTTTACGAAGCGGTCGAGCTCTCGCTGTGCGATGGCTGTGCCTTCATCTAATGCGACCTGCGGCGATTTCCCACGCTCGGGATAAAGCGCCTCTTCTGTTCGCGTGACGTGCTGGTTCCAGAGCGTTTGTCCGACGGGCGTGTTGGGCCTGAACCGAGAGAAGGGCAGCAGGTCGTTGAACGCCCGCATGCCGTCCTTGTACTTTTGCGGAATGCTCGCCTGTGTGTAGACGAACGATTCGTATTGCCAGTCATTAATTCGCTTGTCGGGCGACTGCGTTGGAAGAAAAAAGCGGCCTTCCGCCTCGGCCAATTGTCGGTCGGCTTCGATCCGCAATTTGACCGCGTATTCCGATGCGAGGAATCGAATCAGTTCCCACGCGGCATCCTTCTTCTTCGACGTCGCGGGGATTGAATACGCCCAGCCGCCCGTCCAACTCACTTTATCAAACCCGGCTTCGAGCCTTGCTTGCGGAACGGGCGGCGGCACGACGACGAAATCCAGATCGCGACCGAAACGCCCCAAGTCGTTCATGTACCACACGCCGTGGATCAGCATCGCAACTTTGCCAGTGATGAACGGGTCTTGCGAGCCGCCCTGAAACCCTGCCTGAAAGCTGTTGGCCGTCGCGTAGCCGCCCATTTCTTCGTACATCGCAACCAGCCACTGCAGCGCCTCGACGATCTTTGGGTCGTTGAGCGTGATGCGAGTTCCATCGGCATTTAAAAATTCGCCGCCGTTCATCCAGCCGTAAATGTAAAGCCAGCTGTTGCCCCACATCGGCAAGAAGCCGACGGTGATAAGCCTGGCCTCGCGTGTGTCGAGCTTGGTCTTGCCTGTTTCTGCGAAATACTGTTCGAGCGAAACCTGCTTCAACGTTTTGATGTACTCGACCGTCGTCAATTTGCGAGAGAATTCCCTGATCTGCTCCCACGTTCGCGGAATCCGCACTTCACCTTTTTCGTCGACAAGACCGGCCCGGCGAAGCGCGGTGCGATTGACGACCAGCGCGCGGTTGTCGATCGAAATCGGAATGCCGAACGGCCTGCCTTTGTACGTCGCCTCATCCCACGCGGCGGGGTAGAAGTTCGATGCAACAGGCGTGTCGGGTCTGCCCGCAGCCAGGTCGCGCGTGATGAAATCATCCAGCGGCGTGAACGCGTTTCGCGCCGCCCATTCGCTCACCGCATAGCGGTCGAACATGATCACATCGGGCGGCACACCCCCGGCCAGGCTCACCAGAAATCGCGTCGGATCCGCCACCTGATCTCGCGCCGCATTCTGCCCCGACACGACGCGATAGACCGGTTTCGTCGGGTCCTTTCGGTTCTCCTCATCGCTTATGCGCTCGAACTCCGCGATCACATCGGCCAATGTCCCCGCGACCGGCCCGCCCGGACTCATGAACGTGATCTCGACAATCTCTGCGTCTGTCGCGGTGAACGCATTCAGCGCCAGCCGCCTCGTCGGGTGCAGGAAATACAATAGCACGATCAACAGCACACCAATGACTAATGCTTTTTTCGGATCCACGCGGCCTGCCTCCATTTCCGTTGGCCGGATGATAATCAAACTGACCGAGGGCGTCGAAAATCAGCCCATCAGGTGTCATTCGCAAAAGAATTTTTCGAACTGTCGTACTTTTCTTCACGCCGTCCAGATCGACACCGTCTCAAACCGCTCGACATCAACCAAACCCAAATCCGTCAGCTTGATCGTCGGAATCACCTCCAGCGCGAGAAAGCTCATCTGCATCAGCGGGTCTTGAAGCGGCGAACCCAATTGTCGAACGGCATCGATGCACGACTGATACTCCGCCGCGACGCGCTCGACGGAATGCTCACTCATCAACCCGCCAACGGGCAGGGCGATCTCCGCCAGAATCGTCTTGCCATTCGCGACCGCGATGCCGCCGCCGTTTTCAACGCACCGACGCGCGGCCGCGATCATCGACTCATCATCAACGCCGATCACAATTAGATTGTGGTGGTCGTGCGCGACGGTCGACGCGACAGCGCCTTGTCGAAGCCCGAAGCCGCTCACAAA
>JBBQKP010000217.1:0-5756 GCA_038326995.1 Tepidisphaerales bacterium | reverse complement strand
TTGATAGCGGAGTCGAGCTGATTGATGAACGCCAGAGTGTCGGCCTCACGCGCCCGCGTCCGCACGGTGCTGACCACCGGGACGAGAATCCCCGCCAAGACGACGAGAATACCAATCGCCACTAGAAGCTCGATCAGGGTGAAGCCGGGGGACATGAAGCCGGATCGATTTTTACTTCTTCTGATTCTCGTTTGCGTCTTTGGCATGAATTCTCCAAAACACCAATCACTTCGACCGATCCTAACGACTCGTCTCATCGCCCGCGACTACTTACCCTTCTGGCCGCTCACGCCCTGAATCAGCGTGACCATCGGCATGAACAACGCGATGACGATGAAGCCGACGATAACGCCCAGCACGACGACCATGACCGGCTCGAGGATGCTGATCAGCGAACTCACCAGAACGTCGACGTCACTGTCGTAGTTGTCAGCGACTTTCATGAGCATCTTATCGAGATCGCCCGTTTCCTCACCCACGTCGACCATATTCACCACGATCGCGTCACAAACCTTGGTCTGACGCAGGGGCTCGGCCATCGATTCGCCTTCGCGGATCGCGTCGTGAACCTTCGCCAGCGCGCGGGCGTACACTTCGTTGCCCGAGGTTTCTTTGGTGATGTTGATGGCGTCGAGAATCGGCACACCTGCGGAGATGAGCGTGCCCAGCGTGCGGGTGAATCTGGCGATCGACGACTTGCCGACGATCGAGCCGAGAATCGGAATTTTCAGCAGGATAAGGTCGGTCGCGTATCGCCCGCCGTCGGACCTGCGAATGAGTTTGAGTGTCATCCAGATTACGAACGGCGCGGCCAGGAGGTATGCCCAGCCGTACTGCTCTGCGAACCAAGTGCTGATGGTCAGCAGTACCTGAGTGACGGGCGGGAGCTTGAGCCCGAAATCATTGAAGATTTCCTTGAATTTCGGGATAACGAAAATCATGATCATCGAAACCACCGCCACGGCGATGGAAATAACCACCGCAGGGTAGATCATCGCACCGATGACCTTCTTCTTCAGCTTTTCGGCCTTTTCCATGAAATCCGCAAGGCGGTTGAGGATGATGTCCAGAACACCGCCCGCCTCACCCGCGTTGATCATGTTGACGTAAAGCTTATCGAACGCACGGGGGTATTTGCTCATCGCTTCGGAGAGCGATCCGCCGCCCTCGACCTCGTCCTGCACGCCGCCGATGATGGCCTTGAGCAGGCCTGGCTTTTGCTGTTGTTCGAGAATCTGCAGACTGCGGAGGATGGGCAGACCGGCATCCTGCAGGGTCGCCAGCTGACGGGTGAAGCCCACGAGCTGCTTGCCCGACACGCCGCCGAACGCCAGGGGCATCTTTCGCTTGGGCGTGAGCGGCCCGATATCGGCAGGCCCGCCGCCCTTCTTCGCGACCTTCTTCTTGCTTGCTTTTTCCTTCACTTTCGTGGGGAAATAGCCCTGCGCGCGAATCTTCTTGACTGCGTCTTCGTTGCTTTCCGCATCGATCTCGGCCTTGACGGACTGGCCCGAACTGTTCATCGCTTCGTAATTGAAGGTTGCCATAATGAGTAATCCGTGGGGGTGTTAACGTTCCGTTGTCGCTTAACTGCTGTCGTTGGATGTCCGGCGAATCATACACCCTGTCCAGCCTCAAAAGAAAGCCCGGGCCGCGCTGACGACCGAACAAAGTGCAAATTGATGCAAGGACGGAGGGACGGCGGCATGCATGGGTGCTCGACCGCCCTTGCCGCCGATGGGTGACAAACAGATCGGCCCAATCCGGGCCAGGCCATCCCTCATCTAAATCGATCAACTGGACAAGTCTCAGACTACAGTCGCGGAGTTTGCGTGATTGACTGCCGACTTCCCCAATTGCTCAGGGCTCTTCATTCGCGACCGCGACCAGCATGTAGTAATAAAAAGCGCTGTTGAGTTGATTGTTTCGGGCGGCCCATTTCTCGACGGCCGAGCCGGGAATCCAGTTCACGTGTCCGTCGACGAACAGCACGTTGGCCCCATCTTTGTGAAAATTTTTGTAGATCCTCCGGATGCTCGTCGCGTTGCTTCCCAGATAGGTCGTGGAGATGTATTGGTCGCTCCAGAACATCTTCGCCGACGAGTTTTTCACGCCAATCTTGTAGTTCTCAATCTTGGAAGGCTCCTGCGGGCCGATCGTCGCTGCTGAGGACGTTCTAAAGACGACATCCGCCTTGGGGTGATAGTACTGCCAGTAGGAGGATGACCACGCCATTGAGTCGTTGACGGCATTGTTGGTGGGGTCATAATTGTTGGGAACGGTTATGCCGAAATTGGCGGGTGCCCAGAAGTGCGGCCCGGCGCGGTTGGGTGTTCGCACGTCGTCGACCGGGCAAAAGAACACGTCATTGTTCGTAAGAAATTTCAGGCCCCTGCCGTAAGGAGCCGGAAGCAGCGACGTCGCACCAAAGCCGATCGTCTGGCCGAAGGTGCTGTAACCCACACCCGAACCTCGTGCAAGAACGTTGGCCGCGCCGCCGCGTGTCGGAAGAAATCCCTTGTTCTGATTGGCGTAGAGAATGCTGGCCGTCCCGATCTGGCGCATGTTCGACATGCACTTGACGCGGCTCGCCTGTGCACGTGCCTTGTTCAGTGAAGGTAGCAAGATGGCCATAAGGATGGCGATGATGCCGACGACGACGAGAAGCTCGACGAGGGTGAATGCCTCGCTTCGCCGCTTTCCGTTTCGCTGATCGTGCATGAGGTGACTCCAGAAAGTGCTAGAACGTGCCGGGCGAGAGTTAGCGCGCCTGTCGACGACGTCGGCGTGCAAGCGCCCCGATTGAAACCAGAGCCATCGCGGTGAGCGACGTGGGCTCGGGGACATTGGCGGAGAAGCGGATGTTGTCGATCGCGAGGCCGTCGTTCAGGCCAGACCCGACGAAGGTGTCTGTCCACAGGAGGAAGAGTGATAGGCCCGGTGTCCAATTGATGCCGGTGATCGTCGCGCTGATATCGGCAACGCGATTTTCCGGAAGGTTTCCGTCGACCACCAAGGCAATAGCAGTGCCGGTTGGAGGATGGTTCTGAGCATTTGGCGCGGTGAAATTCAGCGCTGGCACTGGCGTGTAAAGAGCGTTGCCCCACGTCGACTGATAGCTTGAAGCGGTATCGGTCAGGCTGTAGCTAAAGGCGAGAGTCTCGGCCGTGGCGAAGCGGCCGTCCATGTACTGCTCGCCGTCGTAGGTCAGTGTGAACTGCGTCAGTGTGTCTGCAGTGTTGTTGGTGAACTCGAACGCAATCCGCATCGGATTTGAACCATTCGCGAACGCGGTCGCGCCGACGGATGTCGCGACACTGCCGATCGCCTTTTCAGCATAAGCCGCCAAAGTTGTGACCGTCCCGCTATTAAAGCCCCAGAACCCTCCCGCACCGGCGGTTGAACCGTTGCCCTGGACATATCGTGCATGTCCGCTGGGCCCGGCCTGGGTTGTGCCCGCCGTCGGAAGCGCGTGGAACAGATGCAGCCCCTTGATGCCGATATCCAGCGGATCAGCGGTTGTAAGATAGTCGCTATCGTTGACCCAGCCGGTCGTGTAACCCGCTCCTGTTCCAGCCATGATCGTGTTGTTTGACAGCACCAAGCCCGAAGTCCCGCCCGGTGCCGGGACCAGCGGCAGTGAATTGAAGTTCTCCGCATATGTCGACCCGGCCGTCGTATAAGACACACCGGCGAACGCGTTAGCTGTCACTGCCAGAGCCGCCAGTCCTGCACACAAGATTTCGTTTTTCATTTTCATTTTCTTTTCTTTAAAAAAATATGTGATTCTATTGGCTTACTTGAGTCGTCGGTTGCGTCGTCGGTTGCGTTGTCGATTTCACAACCGCCGGTTTCCAGCCGTAGGTGACGTATTGCCGTTCGACGGTCCCGTCGTCGTACAGATCAATGAGCGAGTAGCCGGGATCGCATTCGTCGAATCGGCCGCCCGTCCACCAGCTGCCGCTCACCGCCCCGCCGCACATGTAGGTGACGCCCAGGTAATCAACCCGATCGACCAGATGAATGTGTCCGGAGAGGCAGGCTTTGACGTGCGAATGCTTTTTGAAGAGTTCCTTGAGCTGGCGAAAATCCGTGTGAAGGTCTTGCTTGCTCAGCAGCCAGGGCTCACCCCCCGCACCCGGGTCGCGTTTCGGATTGAAGACCGGCGCGAAGCCCATGATCGGCATGTGGGAGATGACCAGCGTCGGCTTGCCCTTGGCGGCGGCGAGATCGGCGTCGAGCCAGGCGAATTGCTCGTCATCAAGCCGGGCGATGAACGTCGGGCCGACCTTCATTACGCTGTCGAGTCCGACGACGTGCCAACCCGCGATGTCCTTCGACCAATAGGGCTTCTCCATCGCCAGTGCTTCCAAGGCCATCGCCTTGCCCCAGCCAGCCTCGTCGCCCGTCGTTCCGCTCTTCGCGTGCCAGCCCCAGATGTCGTGATTGCCCAGCACGGAATACATGGGCATTTTGCACTCCTCGCGAAGGATTTTCTTCCATAGTTCCCACTGGAGTTCACTGCGCGGCCGATCCTGACGCATTACGTCCATGACGCTGTCGCCGGTGTTTAAAATCAACTGCGGCTTATCACTCTGCGCCTGCATGTGTCGAAGGCACGCGGTGAAACCGGCGGCGGCGTCGAGCTCTGGCTGAACGTGAATGTCCGAAAGATGTGCGAGCCGCACGGACCGCCGACGACCCGTATTCGCGCGATTCCCCGAGGCCGAAGGCTGCGCGGCGCGAGAGAGGTCGCCGCTCAGTGCAGCCAATGCCGCGCCGGCACCTGCTGATGCCAATAATTTTCGCCGGGTGATGTCCATCAAAGACTCCAGAAAACGGATATGAAACTGCCAATCACGAGATACGGAGTGGACCGACGGCGCATTTGGGTCCAATGAGCGGCCGGATAATATCTCATGAGCATTCGATGGCTCGCGAGTCGAAATGGGATCGGTGACATGAATACGACGAGATAAGCCGGGCGAGATAGGCCGGGCAAAATGACGTCCATCCGTCCCAGCCCCATCACACCCTCGGCGACGCACCGTACATCCGCTCGCTCGCGCTCAGCACCTGCAGATCGAGCGGGCCGAAACGGCGATCGTGCCACAGCAGTTTCTGCAGGCCGCAGGTCACGATCGTGCCGTCGAAGAGCTGAAACATCGACGTCACGTTCGGCGAAGAATCGTGCATCAGCTCTATCGAGTTGTCGGCGATACCAAACAGCGGGAAAAATTCCCGCCGAACGAAAAACGCATTCCACGGCACCGTGCAGACCAGTTCATATCCCTTGGCGCGGGCCATCTCGACAATCGCACAAAGCGAGCTGCCCTGCCGCACGCGGATGTCGGGGTCTTGAACGTAGATGACGTCGTTGGGAATCGTCGGATTGAATTCGATCACGACGACGCGCGGAAAATAGTTCGAGAGCGACGACCAGACGTGCCAATCGAGACCGTCGATGTCGATCGAGAGAAAATCAAAGTCCGTCGGGATCGGCGTGCGAGCCAAAAGCGCATCCAGCTGCTGGTGCGGCTCGAGCGTCACCATCTCATTGATGCAGTAGACCTTGTCGTTCTTCGCGTGCGTTTGCGTTAAGTCTGCGAACTTCGCGGCGTCGGCCTCGATGAGAACGCCCGACCAGCCCAGGTTGGTGATGGGATGAAACGAGTTGCTCAGATGCTTGCCGTCCCACGCGCCGAACTCGACGCACCATCTGGAGAGGTTCGCCTGCGGGATTTTTTTGAACAGTG
>JBBQKP010000216.1:0-5760 GCA_038326995.1 Tepidisphaerales bacterium | reverse complement strand
ATGGAGGGCGGCGGCGCAAATCTGCCCCTCATCGACAAGCCTCGCACTCAAGACAAAAAACGACCGCCGATCTTTCACACGCTGCAGATTTCCACCGGCGGAGAATCGACGGCGATCATCCCGTGCGGCGGCGGCGCGACGTTTACGATCGGCTTAAACGGATTCGGCGACGAGCCCGGCACGCTGACGTGCGGCCTCGCACTGCTGAACGAACGCGGCCAGCGCGTCGTGCTGTTTCATTCGCTCTATCACTCTGAGTTCACGTTCAAAGGCGCTGCCGAAATGAACCTCACGTGCGACGTACCGCAGTTGCCGCTCACGCCCGGAAAATACACCGTCGAGCTCGTGCTCGCAGACGGTCACGGCCGAATCATCGAACGCGTCGAACATGCGGGCGAAGTCGATGTCGTCTTCCGCGATCTACTGGGCACGGGCAAGTTGCCCAACTACAACCAAAGCACCGTCGTCCTTCCCGCACAGTGGTCGTAGAAATGTGGTCATAAAAGTGTTCGGTCGAGACATGCCTTAAACTAAGCCATCTCTCTTGATCGAGCGAAGCGCACGAACGATGAATCCGCCGCTCGTTTCAATCATCATTCCCGTTCACAATCGTAAGGACGAGCTCCGTCAGGCGATTGATTGCGTTCTTGCACAGACCTCGGCCGACTGGGAACTGGTGATTGTCGATGACCGCTCGACAGACGGCGCCGCCGAACTCGCGCAGCACTCCGCCGCCGTGGATTCACGAATCAAGGCAATCAAACTCGACGCAGCAAACGTCGGCGCGCCGGCCGCCCGCAACGCAGGTGCGGCCGCCTCTCATGGCGACTTGCTAATCTTTCTCGACAGTGATGACGTGCTCGATGCCCAATGCGTCGAGAAGCGGTCGGCGTTCATGTTAAATCACCCCGATCTGGATTTCGCGGTCTATCCATGCGAGCTGTTCCGAATGTCGCCGGGCGATGCGAATGTACTGTGGAATCGGGATGATGAACGCGACGACCTGATTCGACTGCTCGAACGTGACGTGCCGTGGCAAACCACTTCGCCGATCTGGCGCCGGGCCGCGCTCGATAAAATCGGCCCGTGGAAGGACGACGTGTTAAATGGGCAGGACTGGGAGTTTCATATTCGGGCTGTGCTTGCGAATTTGAAATATGCACGCGAGGGCCGGGTCGATCACTACTGGCGAATGCCGTCGAAAGATCGCGACAGCATCGGCAAGGAAAGTTGGCTTAGCGGCGACCACGCGAGGCGACGGTTCGACGTTCTTGAACACGTCCTCGTGCACCTTCGTGCGTCTTCGCGATGGGATCAGAGCACGCGACTGCTCATGGGCGGTCTGTGGTTTCAGGCGTGCTGGTGGCTCGGTCAGAGATTTTCCAGCAAGGAAGCACGCAGACACTGGCGACGTGCAAGAACACTCGACATCGTTGATGCACAGCGATATCGACAGGGTCTGCTCGCGCTTTGGCGAATGAAGTTCGGGGCGAAGCCCGATGTGGTAATGAATGACCTGCGCGACCGCTGGCCGCGCGAAATGATTTCCCGGCCCGGCCGATTCTTTAATCGCGCGCCCATTCCCGGTAAGCCGCCGTCAATCTCCGTCGTGATGTCTGCATACAACGTCGAGAAGTACGTCGAGAAGTCTGTCGAATCGATCCTGTGTCAGACGCATCGTGATTTCGAGTTCATCATCATCGATGACGGCTCGACCGACTCGACGACGAAAATACTTAAACGACTCGCCGAGGATGATGGGCGAATCAGGTTGATCTCACGCGAGAATAAAGGGCTGACGGTTTCGCTGAATGAGGGCGTGTCGCTCGCGCGCGCGAATGTGATTGCACGCATGGACGCCGACGACATCGCAAGCAAAGAGCGGTTTGCGATTCAGATCGCATACCTGAACGCGAATACTGATTGCGTGCTTGTGGGTTCGCGTGTGATGTTGATCGATCCGTTTGATGTGCCGATCATTGTGGGCGAGCACGTGAGCGATCATGCGTCGATCGATCGCGAGATGATGCTCGGAAAAACGGCCGTTTATCACCCCAGCGTGTTGATGCGGAAGGCCGCGCTAAATCGCGTCGGCAACTATGCACAGAAGTACAACAACGCTGAAGATCTGGACCTGTTTCTCAAACTTGCCGAGGTCGGGCGGCTGCACAATGTCGATGACACGCTGCTGGATTATCGAAGGCATCCAGAGAGTGTGAACCACCTGAAGTTCGAGCGGCAATGGAAACTCGTTCGCGAGATTGTCGCCGATGCGCATCAGCGTCGCGGCACTGCAATACCGGCCGACTGGGCGTACAAACCCTGGACCCCTGAGCCGCACCGCGTGCAGGTGAAGCTCTGGGGTTGGCGCGCCTTGCAGCAGGGCCGAAAGGATGTGGCCAAGAAGCACGGCCTGTCGGCGATTCGCCACGACCCGTTCAACCTGGAATCGTGGAAGCTTCTGGCGTGTGCGATTCGCGGACGCTGAATGAGCCAGTTAAATTTGTCAGTCGTCCTTGTCTTCGATGATTCCGTCCGTGCCATCGTCTGGCGATTGAACTTCCGTCTTCATGATCTCTCGCAAAAGCACGGTGGCAAACGAGCCTGCCGGCAGGGTGAAGGCGACAGTGATATGCGGGCCGAACTCGTCGGTGCCCGATGACAGCGTGGTGTCTGTGGGCATGACGCGAAGGGGGCGTCTAGCGCCGGCGAACTCGCCCATGCGCGAGGTGTCGAACGAGTGAACGCCGATCTCTGCCGCGGCTTCCTTCTCGATCGCAAGAGCGGCGCCCATCGGCTCGGTCATGCGGTGGCCGGGCAATGGTCCGCTCGGGCTGATATCAAACGCATCAGCGCGGGGCTGTTCGACCGCAAGGTCTTCGACTCTGAAGACCGCGCCGTTGTCGTGCCTCCAGGCGAGATCGCCGTCGATGAGATGCCCCAGTGCGCCGATTCGTTTCTCGACGACGCGGTTGAAGACGCGTGACTGAAGCGCCGACACCCAGAGCCGCTGCAGCTTCTCAGGCAGTGTGCGGGCGGCCTTTCCTGCCGAGCCGGTTTTGATCAGCCGTGCCAGAACGCGCCGTTCGACGCCCGCCGACCTGGGCCAATGCTTGATCGCCTTTTCGTAGTCGTGCGCGTCAAAGGCCTGTCTTGCGTCGAGGAACGGCCTTGGGTCTTTGAGCACATCGGGCGAGCCGAGGAACCGCGAAAGCAGCGCCTTTGCGTCGCCCGCAAGGACGGCCGCGCCGAGCTTGTCATTGTCCCCGCGCCGGCCGAATCTCTGCTCACCGAAATAATTCGGCATGCCCAGCTTGCACAGCAGATCGAGTACCGGTCGAACGGTGACGACCTTCAATGGATCGACCTTTCGAATTCGGATCGCAAAGCGATTTCCTGCAAGGTGCCCGAGGCGCAATTTATTTCGATGACGCGACGCCCAGAGTACCTCCAGATTCTGCACTTTGGTCGTGACCAGTTTTGCTTCATCCACACGAGGTGCGGTCAGCATCTGACGCGAAACGGCCTTTGCGTCCTTGAGCCCGGCATAGCCAATTTCGCGCGGGTTGATGTCATGAATTCGCCCAATCGCTTCGATCGCGTCGAACGTGGTCATGTTCACTTTTTGAATTTCAAAGAGAACGTGTTCGCCCTCGCCGGTGGGCTCGTAGAGTGGGATTTCCTGAACGAAGAAGTCTTCGGGGCGCTGGCGAATTTCGCCGCCGATGCCAGGGAAGTCTGGGGTGGCGTAAGCGAGGGGCGTGTCTTGGGTAGTGGGTTCCACCAAAGCAGTAAACGACAAAAGCAAAGCCCGGGCAACAGTTGCGCGCAAATCAGGTGACGAATCGCTCGATTGCCGCCGCGACGCCGTCGTGGTCGTTCGTCGGTGAGATCCACCCGCAGGCGTGTGTTTCTGCGACAACTTTCAACTGCCCGCACGCATTGCCCATCGCCACCGCGACGCCCGCATCGCGAAGCATATCGACGTCGTTGGCCGCATCGCCGACGGCCATCACGCAGTCCATCGATATCCCCATCTGGGCGGCGAGAGTTTTCAGCGCTCGGCCCTTGCTGGCGTTGCGCGAAGTCACCTGAATCAAGTTCGCCTCGGTGTGCAAGATCGTACTTGCTTCGCCGAACGCGTTGATCAGCGACCGCGCGAGCATTTCGATTGCCGCGGAGTCGTCAGTGAACATGAGCTTGGTCACATCCTGCGTCAGCCACGATTTGATCGGCCCGACGACATCGGGCGTAAACAGCCGACGCGTTTCCGTCGGAAAGCGAACATCGTCGAACGCCATCATGCTGCGATCGAGCAGCTCGGCATGAACACACGTGGTCGATTCGGCGTGTGCCAACATGTCCTGCGCGATCGAAAGCGGCAGCGGCTCGTGTGCTATCGCAAGCCCGCGTCGTAGATCGAACACCAATGCCCCGTTGTAGTGAATGCTGGGTGTAAAGAGCGAGAGCAAGTCGTAAATTGGCCTGACCGACCGAGGCGGCCGCGCCGAGGCGAGAACGATTTCGACTCCCATCGCCCGCGCGCGATCAATCTGCTGCGACACGGCCGCGGAGACTTGCCGATGCGAATCGAGCAAGGTGCCATCGAGATCGAGTGCGATGAGTCTGATGTGATTTTTCATACGTCGATACAAATGCGAGGCGTAAGAAAAACCAGAACGCTGCGGAGCACGGGCTTGCCAACGGCTCGGGCGATCGCGTCGGCATAAACTGCGAGTTGCAAGGCATGGTGCCGTGCCCGCTCCGCCGCGGCGTGTTTGCCGATGCGATCTGTTTTGTAATCGATCAATACGAGCCCTTCGGGCAATTCAATCAGCGCGTCGATTCGCCCGCGGACCAGAACCGCGTCCTGCAGTACCTTCGGCGAGTCGGGCGAGTCGGGCGATGAGTGTACGAACTCCAGAGGCAGTTCGCGATGCAATGTCGCACGTTGGTGAATCATGAGTCGGCCGAGCTCGGAGGTGAACATCCAGGCGATGTCGTCGGTGTCGATGGCTTCAATTTCATTCTGCGTCATGAGGCGTTTGGAGACCATTTCCGCGGCCTGGGCATCCAGATCGGCCCGGTCGAGCGGACGCGAAAGATCGAGCAATTCGAAGAATCGATGCACGGCCGTCCCGATGTCGCCGGGCGTCATCGTCGGTGCGGTATCCTGAATGAACAGCGGCGAAACGAGTACGATGTCGTCGGGCAGATTTCGTGAAGTCCGAGGCACTTCGGCGGCGTCGGCGTCGGGTGCGTGTGCGTGTGCGAGCGAACTCGCGGCCGCGGTGGAGCGTGTCATCGATGCGGTAGCGTGCGGATAAATTGTGGTCAGCGATGCGAGCGTCGCCGGCGCAATCGACGAAGTTAAAACATCTGCACCGCCGATTGGTTGCGAGCGGGCAATCATGCTTCGCAGTAGAGTCAGATCCGCACCCGCGGCCGACAGCGAGGGCTGTGAATCAGAAATCGCCGCGACGGGAACAATTCGGATCGAACTCTCTTCGCGAGCGGCGACGGCGTGAAGCCAGCGTGAGGGCACAATCTTGTCGAGCAGAAACTCGGCATCAATCTGTGGTGCGCCGTCGTTCTCTTCAAACAAGTAAGGCTTCTTCGGCATCTGACCCAACAGAACCAGATGTTCGCGCGCACGCGTGAAGGCGACATAAAGCAGGTTGATGATTTCTGCGACGCCTTGCCTGCGGGCATTACGCTGGATCGCTACAGACGACACGGACGGATATCGCACGAGCTTCT
>JBBQKP010000215.1:0-5760 GCA_038326995.1 Tepidisphaerales bacterium | reverse complement strand
ACGTCGAAGGGCTCGCCCTGCTGCTGAGCGATATCGGCGAATTCGGTTTTGGTTCCGACTGGATGCACGGTTGTGACGGCGATGTCGTCGATGAGCGATTCGACGCGAAGCGACTCGGCATAGACCAGCTGCGCGGCTTTGGTGGCGCTGTAAACGCCCAGCATGGGCAAACCGCGACGGGCCGCGGCGCTGCTGACGATCATGATCTGGCCGCGATAGCCGTCGAGCTTGGGTTGCCGCTTCATGACCTGTGCGGCGAGGGAAGCGCAGTGAGTCGTGCCGAGCATGTTGGTCTCGAACATTTTTCTGGTTTCATCGCGCGTGGTTTGGGCACTGAGTTTGCCGACGCCGTAACCCGCATTGCACACAAGCGTGTCGATGCGGCCCAGCGACTCGACGGCCACACTAATAAGTCGCTCGCAGTCGCTTGAGATCGACACATCGCACTTCAGGCACAGGTGCGCTTTACCGAGTTCGAGCGTGAGCTCTTCAAGCTTTTCAAGCCGCCTCGCCGCCAGAACCAGCCGGGCTCCGCGGGCGTGGAGTTGACGCGCCAATTCCGCGCCAATACCAGAAGAGGCACCAGTGATGACGACGACGCTGTCTTTTATGCTTCGCGGCAAGGATGGGATTGTGGGTGTAAGATCGTTCAATGTCGAACCGGCTTATCCTAAATTGCCCGGACGGATTCACCTAACCACCACAGATGGAACAAGTTATCACATCGATCGGGCGGCCTTCGGGGTTACCGAGCCTAGGCCTGTCCCGGATACAGTTTTTACTTGGCAATTCCATGTAATTGTCTTACAACACAGTGTCACAGGAGGCACGTGATCGCGAAGAGTCATACAGCGAATCACGTGGCCCATCGAGTTACTCATGGAAATCGACATTTTTCAGATCACGGTTCTTACAGTTTACGCCATCACACTGGTCGTCGTTGCGACCTACGGCCTGCACCGTTATCACCTGGTCTACCTATTTCTTAAACACAAAGGGCAGCAGCATGTGTCGCCCGGCACGTTCAATCCGCTGCCAAACGTAACCATCCAGCTTCCGATGTACAACGAGGAGATGGTCGCCCGGCGAATCATCGACGCCGCGTGCAAGCTCGACTACCCGCGAGATAAACTTCAGATACAAGTGCTTGATGACAGCAACGACGGTTCGGAATTAATCGCGCAGGAGGCCGTCGCACGATGGAAGGCACTGGGGTTTGATATCAGCTATCTGCACCGCACGAACCGCGTGGGCTATAAGGCCGGCGCACTTGCAGCGGCGATGAAGGACGTCAAGGGCGGGTATCTCGCGATCTTCGACGCGGACTTCATTCCGCCTGTCGATATTTTGCACAACGTGCTCCATCACTTCGTCGATGATGCCATCGGCATGGTGCAGGTCCGCTGGGATCATCTCAATCGCGACGCATCACTTCTGACGCGCGGGCAGGCGATTTTTCTCGACGGCCATTTCGTCATCGAACACACCGCGCGAAACACCTCCGGTCGATTTATGCACTTCAACGGCACCGCGGGCGTTTGGCGCCGAGAATGCATCGAACAGGCGGGCGGTTGGCAGCACGACACGCTGACCGAAGACCTCGATCTTTCTTATCGCGCACAAATCCGCGGGTGGCAGTTCGTGTACCTTCCTCAGTTCGTCGCGCCCGCAGAACTTCCGCCCGAGATGGTCGCTTTCAAACAGCAGGCGCACCGCTGGACCAAGGGCAGTTTTCAAACCGCCATCAAACTCTTGCCGGGAATCCTTCGCTCGCCCGTGCTGCCCTACCACATCAAGTCCGAGGCATTCTTCCACCTCACCAACACGATCGTCTATCCGTTCGTCGTGCTGCTCACTCTTTTGATGTACCCGGCATTTATCCTCGCCGAAGGGCCGCTCAAACATCACCCCTTCGCGGGCTGGCTCTTCGGTATCACGCTCTTCGTCGTCGCGTCGTGCTCGGCCAGCACGTTCTTCGTTTACGCACAGGTGCTTCTCTTTGGCAAACGCACGGGCTGGCGCACGGTGCTTCACCTTCCCTATCTCATGGCCCTGGGCGTCGGGCTTTCGATCAATAACACCCGCGCCGTGCTCGAGGCAATCTTCACTAAAAAATCCGGCCGAAATGAATTCGTGCGGACACCCAAATACGGCCTGAGCGACGGCGACGCCGCCGTCACCGGCGCGGATCAGGCGATGGCCCACCGCGTGGCGAGCACGCAGCGCAGCGGCCAGACCTCCTTCCTCTCGCCTTCAAGACTATTCCTGCCGCTCATCGAAATCGCGTTTGGCATTTACATGTGCGTCTTCATCGCGATCGCACTGATCTACGGCTACGCACTGGGGTCGATACCGTTCCTCCTGCTCTTTGCCGCCGGCTATCTCTACGTTGGCTTCAGCACGATTTCCGTGCTTTGGCAAATGGAGCAGGCGCGAACCGCACCCGTGGCCCAAGGGGCGTTCGTTCCCGAACTTGAGCCCGTTCGCATCGAACGCTGATTGACGTCATGACACAGGCGTCGCCCGAATTCCTCATCATTTTCGGGAAGGTCCTGGGGGTTATGGGCGTGATGCTCGCCGGGGCCGTCGCGCGAAAGACGCGCCTCCTTGAGCCCGCCGCCGACGCTTCGCTGATGAAGCTGGTTATCAATCTGCTCATCCCCGCGCTGTTTTTCGACCGCGTTCTGGGCAGCCCTTCCATGCTCGTCCCGGCCAATCTCTATTTGCCGCCCGTCGTCGGATTTCTCGTCTGCATTCTCGGCTTCGCGCTCGCGTGGGCAGTGGCGAGTCTGATCGGCCACCGCATCGGACTCGTAACGCCCGTCGCCCGTCGCACGTTCGTTCTTTGCGTCGGGCTGTTCAACTACGGCTACGTCTCGCTTCCCCTGGCCGAGCGAATGTACGGCCCCGACACGCAGGCGGTCCTGATCATTTTCAACTTCGGCGTCGAGGCGGCGATCTGGTCCGCGGGAATTCTCATCATCAGCGGTGAGCTCGACAGGAACTCCTGGAAGCGACTCTTTAACGTCCCGTTCATCGCCATCTCTCTCGCCGTCCTGATCAATTTCACCCTCGGCCCGTCGCGCGTGCCCGGTTTCATTCGCGACACCTCCCACTACCTGGGCGTTTGCGGCATTCCAATGGGCCTGCTCCTCAGCGGTGCGGTCATCTACGACCACTGGCGTGAGCTTTCCCCCACGCGGCAACTCCCAATGTTCGCCGCCGCCTTCGGCCTTAGAGTCATCGCACTGCCCCTCATCTTCCTCACACTCGCGGCGGCCATGCCTATGTTTCTCCCCGCGTCCATCGAACTGCAACGCGTTCTTCTGCTCCAAGCTTCCATGCCCGCGGCCATGTTCCCCATCGTCATCGCCCGCCAGTATCAGGGCGACATGCCCGTCGCCATCAAGATCATCCTCGGGACTTCCATCCTGAGCCTAGTCACCATACCGGCATGGATTCTGTTTGGTTCGTGGCTGCTGGGTGTGTGAGAATTAATCGATCGCGAGCGGTCGACGTCATATTCTTTTCAAGAATCCGAGCACGAAGTAAAAGAGTATTCCAAATCTCCAAACGTGGAATCAACGGGTCATGTCGCAAACCCGCTTACTTGTTACGCGACTCATTGGGCAACTACGCTCTGGTCCGTCGCAGGTCATTTCGCCGATGACAGCAACTGCGTGAAGACCGCGACCAAACAATACGCCGCCCTTATCTTCGCATGTGTGCTGTTCATCTCACTGGCGACCGCGGCCCTCCTGAGAAGCCAAGGGCGTCTATACTGGTGCGCGTGCGAATCAATAATTCCATGGTCGTTCCAAATTCAGTCCGAACACAACTCACAGCACATCCTCGACCCCTATACCTTCAGCCACATTCTCCACGGCGTGATCTTTTTTGGAATGCTGTGGTTCTTTCGAAAACACCTCTCGGCCGGTTGGCGATTGGTGGCCGCTTGCACGATTGAAGCGGCGTGGGAGCTGCTCGAAAATTCGCCCATCATCATCGAGCGATACCGGAGCGCCACCGCCTCCGTCGGGTATTCCGGTGACAGCATCGCCAACTCCGTTGCCGATATCGCCTGGTGCGCTTTGGGCTTTCTACTGGCGATGCACCTTGGCCTGTGGAAGAGCATTCTGCTGATCGCGGTATTCGAGATCGGCTGCCTGCTCTGGGTGCGAGACAACCTCACGCTGAACGTGATCATGTTGCTCTATCCGATCGACGCGATTCGCACGTGGCAGGTGGGTTGATAATAGCGCGCGAATGACACGCTTGAATAGGTGACTGTTTGGGACTAACCACATCGCTGAGATCGGCCGCGATCGTGCTCTGGTGGCGATCGCAACCAAGGCAAGACATGATGCAAGGCAGCTGGTTAAGCATTTGTTGAAATCCTGGACTGACTGAACGGTGCTTCGACCACACACCTGACGAATCAGACTGGCCGTCGCCGATTCAAGTTCTGTCTAAACCCCGCCCGCTGGGGGGTACGACTAAGATTCAACGCCCGCAGTTAGAATCTTTTCAAGCGTACTTCCTTTATCGGTCGGTTGTTTTCTATTCGAACCCGCCTGTTCGAACCCGCCTTTTCAAACCCGCCTTTTCAAACCCGCTGACCCGAACGCGCTTACTCTGCTTGCAGCTCGTTAAAAACTTCATACGCACAGATAAAAAGCAATGTCCTGCCGGGCTGACCAGACATGCTGATGTACTCAAACAAGGCAGCCTCTTCATCGAGCCAAATAATAACTTTTCCGGGGCTATTTTTGCCGGGATAAAAACTCGATTAGTCCCGCCTCAACTTGGCCGCCGTCGATGGTGATTTGCACCAGTGCACTGCCGTCGTCGCGATAGTCGACTGAAAACACGCGGGCCGACGCGACTAGCGCATCAAGCAGCAGATCCGACTCTGGCAAGTCGCCGATCGTCTTGAGATTCCCATCGCCGTTCACCTGGGCTACAGAGATGGGCAAAGTTTTAAGCGAGGCGCGCAAGTTCTCACGGGCCTGTGCCTCTGCCCGGCGGGCCGTGCGGAGTAAGCTCAGATTTCCGCCCGAGCGGACCGAGCTTTTCGAGGCAACGTCGGCCGGATTATTTCTCGACGGGCTGGTTTTGTTCGAGGTCGCTTCTGTCGGAGTCACCACCGTCGGCAAAGCGACGGGCTGTGCGTCGGGCTGTGCGACGGACTGTGCAATAGCCTGCGCGTTGATCGCTTCATTCACCCAGTTCGCGTTCGAATCACCGGAGACCGGCGTCAACCTCGCCGCCGTCATGCTTCGGGCGGTGCCTGGAATCTCTCGTTCCGCACTCGAACCTGTCGCTGAGAATTTCTTCTCCGCAAGACTATTGAGCAGCAGCTCCAATCCCGGCCTGTCGATCGGCGGCTGTGCGAGTGTTGCGTGGTGAGCGAGCAGCGCTGTCACCACCGCATGACCCGACAATTCGAGCCTCACCTGCACAAGCCCGTCCGATACATACCTGGGCCCGCCTACCTGCGGTGCCTGCGAGACGAGATTCTTTACGACATCTCTTGCACCCAAATCTTCGACGAGTTGTCCGAACAAAAATCCGGAGGAATGCGCAGGTGCAGAAGCGACTGTAGATGCTTGTGTAATACCCGGCGAGAGTTCAATCGCAGTAAGGTCGCGATACAGGCGCGCTGAGGCGTCGTCTTTCGCACGTTCGATCGGCGTCGCAAAGGGCAAGGCACCGGCAGCCGGGGCACGAACCGAACTGGGTGCCGTGGCGGTCGTTGTG
>JBBQKP010000214.1:0-5792 GCA_038326995.1 Tepidisphaerales bacterium | reverse complement strand
GTCGCCGGCGAGGAGTCGATCGAGCGTTTGCCGCTGGCGTGTCGTGAGATGGGGCAGGGGAACGTCGCTGACATCCCCCTGAACAGGGGGAGCGGTCGCAGAGATGCCGCCCGAAAGTCGAAAAGCGATCAGGCGGCAATAATCGGCCAGGACGAGGCGGCGGACGTCGCCAGATGTGTCGCCAAATTTGTCACCAGATGCGGCATCAGCAACCGTGCCCGGAAGCTCAGTCATTTGCGGGATCACGACCGCCGCCTGTCGGCGCACGCGGACTTGTCGCCGAACGACTTTGGTGCGCTTGGGAATGACGCGGGATAATTTGCGCGGAGTTGTCGTCACGCCGAGGTTGTGGGCCGATTCGCATGACATGATTGAGAGAGGCGAAGTCGTAACGTCCAACCCGGCGGTTCAATTGTCAATCTTGGATACTAGAGGTCTGCGAGTGCTTGCGAGAGTCGTCTGACGGCGTGCAGCGCGACGCCGCCCAGGGTGGGCACCGGACCGGCGGCGTGGGGGATGATCGCGTGGCAGACGCCCAGGCGTGCCGCCTCGCGCAGTCGCTGTTCGAGCTGTGAAACACTTCGCACTTCTCCGCCCAACCCGAGTTCGCCGACGGCCATCGTGCCGGGCGGGAGCGGCCTGTTCATGTGCGCGCTTGCGATCGCCATCGCGATTGCAAGGTCGATGCCGGGCTCGGCGACTTTCACGCCGCCCGCGACGTTGACATAAACATCCTGGTCGGCCAGTCGAAGCTCGCAGCGCTTCTCAAGTACGGCAATGATCATCGCAACGCGGTCGCCCGAAACACCCGTCACTTTTCGTCTTGCAGATCCGATGACGGAATTGCTGGTGAGTGCCTGTGTTTCGAGCAGCAGGCATCGTGAACCTTGCATGGTGCAGGTGAGGACGGAACCGCTTGGCGGGCCGTCGCTGCCGTAGGGCCTGACGAACAGCTGGCCCGGGTCGGTAACTTGCAGAAGACCGCTGCCGGTCATTTCGAACAGGCCGACTTCCTGTGTCGAGCCGAAGCGATTTTTCACGCATCGAACGATGCGGTGCGAGTGGTAGCGGTCGCCTTCGAAATACAGAACGGCATCGACGACGTGCTCGATGATCTTGGGCCCCGCGAGTGTGCCGGCCTTGGTGACGTGGCCGACGAAGATGATCGCGACGCCTGCGGATTTTGCGAGATAGACGAGTCGCGTGCAGCAGTCGCGAAGCTGCGTGACGCTGCCGGGCGCGGCGGGGCTGTCGGGGCGATAAATCATCTGCACCGAATCGATGACGACGACCTTCGCCTTCGTGCGGTGAATTTGATTGACGATGCGATCCAGATTCGTCTCGGCCAGGACGAGCAGATTTCCGCGATCGATGCCGAGCCTTTGCGCGCGCATCTTGGTCTGCTTCGCGGACTCTTCGCTGGTGACGTAAAGGACAGTCAGCTCCGGGCGAGGCGGGGCGGGTTTTGATTTGACGAGCGAATCGTCGATGGGCGCAGCGCCCGCGAGAATGCCGGCCATCTGCAGTAGCAGTGTTGACTTGCCGATTCCCGGCTCGCCGCCCACCAGCACGGCCGCGCCTGGAACGATGCCGCCGCCCAGCACGCGGTCGAGCTCGCCGATGCCCGTCGGATAGCGCGGCTCGCGTGCGAGTTCGATCTCGGCGAAGTTCAGAGGCGTCGCGCCTTGCGTAATGTCACCGGTGGCGTTTGCGACGTCTAAAGGCGCAGCGATGAGGTCCGCGCGCGAATCCTCAACCGGTGCGGCATAGGCTTCGAGCGAATCCCATGCGCCGCAGTCCGGACATTTGCCCAGCCATTTTGAGTGGACCGACCCGCACTGGCCGCAAAGAAATTGTTGACGAGACTTTTTTGACATGGGCTTATAGTCAGGCGAGTTGCTGCCGGGGCCCTTCGAGCCACTGCCACCACAGCTGTTTGTGATGATGAACGGTGCAGACGCACGGTTCAAATGCGAGGAGGAAATCGCTCGCTTCGAGATGATTCAAAAGTTGCTCGGTGATGCGGGCGAGCAGGTCGTGCTCAGTCGGTGCGAAAACGATCGGCGACGCGTCGGCACGCGCTTCGAGCAAATTTGTATCGATTTCAATTTCGCCGAGCAGTGGCACGAGCCAGTTTTTGCCCGCGTCGAGTTCGTGTGCCCAGTGGGCCTTGGGCATGAGCCACGCCTCGCCGAGCTGCTTGTCGTGACAGTGTGATTTCAACATTGCACACAACGTGCTGGTCGTTGGAGGCGAGACGATTCGGGCCAGATCACGAGCGGCGGGGCGAAGCGTGGGGTCGGCGGCGATGAGCCATCCTTCGACCTGTCCGGGCCGAGTGGGCACGAACGCCCCGCCGCGCGGATAGACGCAGCGAAACCCGCGCGCGGTCATCGCAAGAAGGGCGTCGTCGTAGTCGATCATCGTCGGCATCGCGTGTAGATTACCATCGAGCATCCGGCCTGACACCACGTGGCAAAAGACGACGCGATTCGCCCATGAAAGTTTCAACTCAACCCTCGCGCAAGATCGTCCTGACCGGCGCACCGGGCAGCGGCAAGACCACGATCACGCGGCTACTCGCGGAGATGTCGCCTCACAGGTTCGTGCTCGTGCCCGAGGCCGCGACGCAGACGTATACCGCGCTAAAGACGCGGTGGGACAAGCTAAACGAGCAAGGCCGGCGTGATGCGCAGTTGCAGATTTACGCTCTTCAAGTTCGACAAGAGCGTGAGGCGGCCGCGGACATCGGGTCGAAGCTGCTGTTGCTGGACCGGGGAACGATCGACGGGGCGGCGTATTGGCCCGACGGTCCAGGGGCATATTGGAACACACTGAGCACAACGCACGACGCAGAGCTCGAGCGTTACGATCTTGTTCTGCTGCTCGAATCCGCGGCGGCACTGGGGCAATACGACGGCGACGCCTCGAACGACGTGCGATTTGAGACGGCCCAGCAATCGCTGGAAAACGGCAAATTGCTTGAATATCTGTGGGGTTCGCACCCGCACCTGATCCGGATTGGTGCGACAGTTGAGCTCCGCGACAAAATTATCGCCGTCGAATCCGCCATCGACGCCGCAACTTCGTCCTAGGCGGTGTATACTATATTCTGTGAGTCAGATCAGGTCGATCGTCGCGGTTCTCTTGTTCACGCAGGTTGTGTGGATGTGGGCACAGGTTTGCGCGATGCGATGTGACGTCGTGACAGGCGCCGCTAACCAGCTGGTTTCTACGCTGGACAATTCGAATCCGGCCTGTTCCACGACGACTCTTTGCCCTCAGTGTGAGCCCGCTTCTAATGAAGGTTCTTCTTCGCCTTTGGGGCAAAGGGATTCTGGCCGATGCGGCGTTTGCGCTGCGGCCTCGCCGATCGACCCGGCACTGAAGAAGGTTTCAATAGACCCGCCGATGTTGGCATGGACGATGAGCACGTCGGCTGGATCATTCAATTGCCTTGATGATCTGATAACGACAGCTCATCAAAGCCACTCGACGCCCGACGGCCCGATCGCTTTGCCGACGCTCGTCAATCTCCATTGCATGATGACGACATAGTTTTTTACGAGATTTGTTGACCGCCCTCGTATCAATTCTTTGTATCAATTCTCTCGAATTCATCACTCTTTTTTCCGGAGACTTTCCATGTTGAAAGCAGCTATTCTCTCTATCGTTCTCGCGTTGGCTTCTTCTGGTTCCACGCTATTGCCCTCAGTTGCATCGGCCAATTCCTGTTGCGGCCAGTGCACGAATTGCAAGTTGTGCTGTGCATCTGGTTCTTGCACTCAGTGTGCAGAGCCCGATTGCTGCAAGTCGAACTGCTGTAAGTAAATCGCAGTCACTTGGAGTCAGCAAAGTCGCGAATGCGACAATTCAGCCCCGCACCGCGCGTACAACCCCGTACTCGCGGTGCGGCTGTTTTACGAGCTCATCGAGCATGTAATGGACGAAACCATCAAGTCACGGCTACTGTTGTGATGCCGTGAAACCCGCACAAGAAAACTTACTTGATGATTCTTCGGGCCCGATCGAGCTGCCGCCTTCGACGGGCGCGAAGATTTCCGTCGTCGGCGACGGCAAGGGCGTCGTGCCGGAGCTGGACGTCTGGCTCGTGAGCGTGGCCGACGTGCATTTGCCTTGCGCCGCGGGGGTCGATCATCTGCTCGACGCGTTTTACGTCGAACTGCTGGGCATGCAGCGGCTGGACGGCAATAAACAATCGACAGAACTGGCACACATTTTTCGCACCGACAATTTTTGCCTGATCCTTGAGATCATGGATCGGCCGGTCGAGCACGAACGCATCAGGCCCACAATGATCGGCTTGCCGAGTGTTCCGCAGCTCGAGCGGAAGCTGATCGAGCGTGAAATCAATTTCGAGCGTGTGACGAATCTCACACGCGGACAGGATTATCTGCTGATCATGGACCCGGCCGGGAATTATGTCGGAGTCGTTCACCATCAGCCTCTTTGAAACCGAGCATGTCCAACACTGGAGAGCAAATTGGCGAACAAACTGGCGAGCAAACTGGCGATCAAACTGGCGATCGAATTGCCCGGAGAGTGGTCATCGGAATTGTCGGCGGCATTGGCGCGGGCAAATCGCACGTCGCCAAGCTGCTGGGCGAACTCGGCGCGGTGGCCGTCGATTCTGATCAGCTTGCGCGAAGCGCGTATCAGGACGCTGAAGTTCGTCGGGCCGTGGTCGAGCAATTGGGTGAGGGCGTTCTGGGGGCTGACGGTTTGATTGATCGCCGGAAAGTCGCGTCGATCATTTTTTCTGATAGCCAAAAACGCCAAGCACTCGAGGCGATCATTCATCCGCGGATTGAATCGCAGCGCATCGCGATCAGTCAGGCGGCCCCCGTCGGCACGCGCGCGATCGTGTGGGATTCGCCCTTGCTCTTCGAAAGCGGATTGGCCGATCGGTGCGACGCGATCGTGATGGTGGATGTTTCGCGAGAAGAGCGGCTTCGGCGAGTTCAGGAAAATCGCGGCTGGAGCGAGGCCGAGCTCGATCGGCGTGAGGCGTCGCAATGGCCCGTCGAAAAGAAGCGCAAGAGCGCGACCCATGTGGTGGAAAACGGCGCGGATCAGGAGAAATTGAAGCGCGAGTTGAAGCGATTGCTGGATGAGTTGGAAAACGAAAAACGCCCACGGTGAGTTCACCATGGGCGTTTGATTTGGGGTCTAAAGTTTCGGCCGCGTTAGACAGTCTTTGAAAGTTTTAAAGTTCGTCTGTCGGTCACGTCCGGCGGGATCAGTTGTCGTCGCCGTCATCGTCGCCGAAGTCGTTGTCTTCGTCATCGTCTTCGGGGTCGCTGTCGCTGCCCGAGTTGTCGCCGACGTCGTCTTCATCTTCGTCGTCGCCGTCGTTGTCCCAGAAGTCGTCGTTGCCGGCGCCTCCGAAGCAGTTGTCTTCACCGTCGCCGCCATTGATGTCGTCGTCGCCTTCATCGCCGTCGAGGTCGTCGTTTCCGGTACCGCCGGCGAGTTGGTCATTACCGCTTCCGCCTGAAATGCTGTCGTCGTCGTCCTCGCCGTCGCAGTAGTCGTCGCCCTCATCGCCGTTGATGGAATCCGCACCGTCGTCACCCAGGAGAGAGTCGTCGTCGAGCCCGCCCGAGAGGAAGTCGTCACCGTCTTCACCATCGATGGCGTCGTCACCGGCGTCGCCCGATAGTAAGTCGTCACCGAAGCCGCCTTTGATGCTGTCATTGCCTTCTCCGCCCTCGCACTTGTCGTTGCCACCCTGGCCGTCGAGATGGTCGCTTCCGCGACCGCCCGAGAGG
>JBBQKP010000213.1:0-5824 GCA_038326995.1 Tepidisphaerales bacterium | reverse complement strand
GAGATTGCAGCATAGTCCGGTCGTGGTGCCGGTCATGGTGTCGGTCGTGGTGTCGGTCGTAGTGAAGTGCTCCGTTTACGCCGAATCGGCGACACCAACGCACGACTGATCACCGCAATTCATCAATTCATTATTTTCGCGCATCCACAGCTCGTGTCGTTCACGTACTCTAATACGAGCAATCATCTCCTGCGTGTGCAGGTCGAGATTACGTGTTACAAGTCAAAGGAGAGAAATCATGTCGACCCGTTTCAGCACCCGTTTCAGCACCCCTTCCATCACCCGTCTCAACTTAGCCTCGGCCGTTCTTGGCGTCGCTTCAATTACCTCGATCGCCTCGGTCGCCTCGGCCGAGACAATCATCGGCCTGACCCCCACCAATCAGCTTCTGCAGTTCAATTCCGCCACGCCCGGAACCACCACCTCTGTCAACATTTCAGGTCTCGCCACCGGCGAACGCATCCTTGGCATCGACCAGCGGCCTCTTGATCAAAGAATCTACGGCATCAGCACGTCGAGCATCATCTATTCGATCAACACCGTCACCGGTCTGGCCACCGCTTCGGGTCCGGCATTCACGCCGGCGCTTGCGTCGACTCTGATCGGTATCGACTTCAACCCCACCGTCGACCGCATTCGATACGTCGACGCGCTTTCCAATAATCGCCGATTCGTCCCAAACACAGGCGCAACTGCAGGCAACGACCCGGCCCTGACGTACGCCCCTGTGGTCCCCGCGTTGATCTTGCCGCCCCGAACCACAGGCGTGGCATACACCAACAGCCAACTCGGCGGCGTTCCTGTAGGCACGACGCGTGAACTGGCGATCGACTCCAACCTCAACGCACTGATCGAAGTCGGTTCACTCGCCGGCGGAAATGCCAGCTTCAACGCGGGCGTTTCGACTGTGATCGGCAACCTGAATTTCGACACCACCGACGCGGTCGGCTTCGACATCTCAGGCCTGACCGGTGTCTATTACGCCTCGCTCACCAGCACCACTGGCACGAGCTCGTTTTATACGCTCAACCCAGCGACCGGCGCCGCGACCCTCGTCGGCGCATTCTCAACACCCGTTGCTGACATCGCCGTGCTCGTGCCCGAGCCCACTTCGCTGATGGCTCTCGCGGGCGTCGGGATCATGTTGATGCGTCGCCGCCGATAATCAGGAGAGACCAAGCGGGCACAAATCGCCCTCCGTTCTCCCCAATATTCTTCTCCATAAAAATGCACCAGTCTGTTCAGGCAGCCGGCCCAATAAGCCGGCTGCCAACAGACTGGCTAATTGCATTTAAAATAGTTCAGCAGGTCGCTCAATGTGAACAATCTTTGAAGAGACAACCTGCTCGCAAGTCGTGGTACACTGAAATGACCCATCGTCATGACGGTTTGCGATTTCTACAGTCACACGTCTTTCGTGCGGCTGAACAGAAGTCCACATCAGAAATCCACATCGTACTGCGGCCCTTACGCGCCGTGCCTTTAGATCGAAACAACGTTTCGATTCATGCTCGAGCCGAAGTGCCCGCCGGCGACAGCCGCGACCATCGTCAACAGGAGCGAGGCCAGTGTGCCCCATGCCCCACCAGCTGCCATGCCGGCAGCTTTTTCGACGTTCTGCGGCGTCGCCTTCTGATACAGTTTGTCGGCCTTCGCCCTGATGTCCTGGGTCGCCTGCTGTGTGGTCGCCATGACATCATTCCTCACTTGCGGGTCGTTCGCGGCCGCATTTGCAGTCGCACTCGCTGCCTGGCCGGCAATTTGAGCGCTCGTTGCTGCCGTGCTGGCGGCGGCGTTCATGATCGAACCAACGCCTCCTGCGACCAGATAAACGAGAAGCACGATGGCAAGCATCCACATCACCGCGCCTTGCGCCAGTCCGTTTGATGTGTAACCAGTCGGCTTCGTCCAGCCTGCCATCCAACCGCCCAGAAAGAAGGCGATCAAAGCAGAGATGCCTCCCCAGATTCCAACGCCCAAGCCGTAATTCGCGGCTCTATCGTTGGCATCGACGGACGACAATCCTATCGCCAATCCGAGCACCGACAACACCACCATTACCGAAAGGGCCGTCAGCAATCCTGCAAAAATTCCGCCCCACGATAACTGTTGTCGAGTTGATACAGTTGTCACATCAGTAGTCATCGGCCTGTCACGTACATCCGCCGACGTTCCAACTACTGATCCGCTATTCGCATATCCCTGTGTCATAAGTTCTCCGAATGAAAGTTGTAAAATTGCCGCGGGGTGAAACGGATGTTCTCCCCGCAGCCTGTGTTATATCAAACTACTCATATACCTTGTAATATCATCTGGTGCGTTCATTCACGGAGCGCGTATTGTCCGTGTTGTCGACAGTGAAATTATCGTTTTCTGTCGTCGCCGCACCAGTGGAGCCGTTTTGCTTAGCAGCCGTCATCCGCTCCTGGCGAAGCTTGAGCTTTCGATCGAATGCGTCGCGAATCGCAGGTGCGGCCTTTCCGTACGGAAGGCGCTTGTTTTCACTCGCTTCCCATTCTTTACGAATTCGCGATTCGTCGTACGCGTCCATGTCCATCCGATCGGCAACAGATGAGCCATACAAGTACGCGGGCTTGAGCTCGTCGTAGCTCGAATCCTTGGCGTATGAACGGGTCTTGTGATTTTCACGCCAGTATCGGTCGCTGGTCGCATCGTCTTCGGTCGGGTCGATCATTTCCCCGACGGCCTTACCGGCGTAGCCTCCGCCGACTGATCCGGCGATCGTACCGACCACGCCGCCGATGACGGTGCCAATTCCCGGCACGATCGAACCGATTGCCGCCCCAGCCGCGCCCGCCGCTAATGCTCCTACTCCCGTCGAAACAGGATGCGACCCCGGTGCAGACGTGACCGGATCGGGATTAGAGTCCCGATCGGTCTGATTCTTAGCTCTGGTTGTTTCGCTTTTTTGCATGATGCTTTCAACTTTCTTTCAAGTGTCACCGCCACGACATACGTTAACGCTAACGGCGTGTCTTGGGCGGACTAATAGATTGCGATAACGTGTATCGCTAAAAGAAAGAATAGATTGCCCTTCAGCACGTGCACATGAGGAAGATTCCGCGACAGGAGATAGGGATTTCCTGCAGAAACTGAACAGACAGAAACAACGTTTTGTCGCACCGTTATAGAGTCTTGTAACGTCTGCCGCACTTTGCAGACCCTACGCGCTTCGGATTTGCGCGCCCGCATCGATGCGCTGCTGCACGATTGGAACACCTGAAGCACGCGTATTTCCCACACACTCGGCAAATCAGAAACGAGAACTCAAATGTGCACATTTCACATCGCATCAGACGAGTGACGACGGCGTAAGCTAATTGATGCTCAGGAGTTAGGCCGAGAGATGTGGCGAAATATGTCTCGCAAACGGGTGGTAAATGGGTGCGAATTGCGGGTCAATGAGGGTGAATCGCTGTAAAACGGCAGTAATTCAGGGAAATCGGCGTGGCAATTCATGTCGCAAAACACTCCAGCCACTTACCGCGAGTCTTGGCACGAAAATCAACCAATGCAAACCGCGATCACCTCGCCGCTTCATCTTCTAGCCGCTGCCGGATATCATCGCCAAATGCCCGCCATTCAGCCCGCGACACAGACCGTCCTGATCCTCGATTTCGGCTCGCAATACGCCCAGCTCATCGCCCGACGCGTGCGCGAGCAAGGCGTCTACTCCGAGCTCTGTCGTCCCGACATCTCGCTCGCCCAAATCCGCGAAAAAATGCCCGTCGGCATCATCCTTTCGGGCGGGCCTGCAAGCGTCTACGAGGCCGGGGCGCCCAAGTGCGATCCGGGCTTGTTCGACCTCTGCTTCGAGCTGAATATTCCCGTCTTAGGAATCTGCTACGGCATGCAATTGGCCGCACAAATGCTGGGCGGCGAGGTGAAGCCCGCGCCCGCGCGCGAGTTCGGCCGGGCGCACCTCAAGATCATTTCCGATCACCCTTTCGTCCGCGATCTTCCCCAGGAAACCACCGTGTGGATGTCGCACGGCGATCAGATTCATAACCTGCCCGACGACTTCGTCGCCCTGGCCACCACGCCCACCTGCCCCTTCGCCGCGACGATGCACAAAACCATGCCGTTCTTCGGCGTGCAGTTCCACCCTGAAGTCACCCACACCCCAAGGGGCGAACAGGTCTTCCAGAATTTCCTCTACGACGTTTGCCGTGCCAAAGGCGACTGGACCATGGGCAACTTCATCGACTCCGCAGTCCAACTGGTGCGCGAGAAAGTGGGCAAAGAACGCGTTATTCTGGGGCTCTCGGGAGGCGTCGATTCCTCCGTCACCGCCGCGCTCCTGCACAAAGCCATCGGCCCGCAACTGACCTGCATCTTCGTCGACAACGGCCTGCTGCGCAAGGGCGAACGCGCCTTCGTCGAAAAGACCTTTCGCGATCATTTCAAAATCGACCTGCGAACCAGCGACGCTTCGAATCAATTTCTCGACGCGCTCAAGGGCGTCACCGACCCGCAGCAAAAACGAAAGATCATCGGACGTGAATTCATCCAGGCCTTCAACCGCGAGGCCGCTGTGATCAGCTCCGACCTGGGCGGCGTCACCTTTCTCGCACAAGGCACGCTCTACCCCGACGTCATCGAATCCGGCCACGGCTACGCAGGAACCGCCGCCAACATCAAACTCCACCACAACGTCGGCGGGCTGCCCGAAGAGCTCGGCTTCAAACTCATCGAGCCCCTTCGCGACCTCTTCAAAGACGAAGTGCGAAAAGTCGGTGAGACCCTGGGCCTGCCCGAACATCTCGTCTGGCGTCATCCCTTCCCGGGCCCCGGGCTCGCGGTTCGCATCATGGGCGACATCACGCCCGAGCGATTGCGTGTGCTGCGCGACGCGGACGAGATCGTGCTCGAAGAACTCATCGCCGGCGACTTATACCGCAAGACGAGTCAGGTGTTTGCCGTGCTCATTCCCGTCGGCACGGTGGGCGTGATGGGCGACGGCCGAACGTACGACGGTGTGATCGCCGTGCGTGCCGTCGAAAGCACGGACTTCATGACCGCCGACTGGAGCCGATTGCCGTACGAGCTTCTTGCGACGATGAGCAACCGGATTGTGAACGAAGTGAAAGGCGTGAGCCGCGTGGTGTACGACATCAGCTCCAAACCGCCTGCGACGATCGAGTGGGAGTAGAGACGTGAAACGAAAATAGCGCAGGAGGGAAGCGAGGAAAAGAAAGAAAAGAGGCAGGTTCGCACATCAACGCATAGGTTCATGTGTCACCAAAACACGAGATTTAAATGACGTAATTTCTCGCACGCAATTCGTCAAGTGGGAAAACACGGCGGCATGAATCCCAAGTCAGGCAAAGCCTGGCTGGCTCTTCAAGTTCTCAGCACATAGAGGAGGCGTCCCGACCTTTCCAAACCTTCGGCCCGGCTGGCAAGCCATCTGCCTCGTACTTCGGACAGAAATGTCATGACTGCCGGTCCAGAAAAGTAGCTGGTATGAACAAGTGCCGGTTAGCTTTTCGTCGAAAGTCCCGCATTGCCAACATCCGTGCTGCTTACACCCGTACTGCCGAAGCCGCCCGAGCCGCGTTCTGTCTCGTCCAGCGATTCGACTTCCACGACGCGGACTTCGGGAACGGGCGCGATCAACATCTGTGCGATTCGCTCGCCGCGGCTGATGACAAACGCGCTCGAGCCGAGGTTGATCAGGGGCACCATCACCTCGCCGCGATAGTCCGCGTCGATCGTGCCGACGCAGTTGATCAGCGTGATCTTATGCTTACTCGACAGCCCCGATCGCGGCCTGACCTGCGCCTCATACCCCACCGGCACC
>JBBQKP010000212.1:0-5849 GCA_038326995.1 Tepidisphaerales bacterium | reverse complement strand
GATGCGGGTGGCGTTGAGGTCGCCGCCTGTGGACAAATCCATCACCGTGTCCGCGCCCCAGCGCTCGGCCCACTGCAGCTTTTCGACTTCTTCATCGGTCGAGCTGCTTACGGGAGATGCGCCCATATTGGCGTTGATCTTGGTCTTGGATGCGCGGCCGATGGCCATCGGATCGAGCTTCCACTTCAGATGATTGATGTTCGCGGGAATCACCATTCGCCCGGCCGCGATCTCGTCGCGGACTTGTTCACCTGTCAGATGCTCCTCGCGCTCGGCGACGCGGATCATCTCCTTGGTGATGACCCCGAGACGCGCGTTCTCGAGCTGAGTGATCGGCTCAAAGCCGACGGGAAATTTCACTTCCATTACCTGACCGGTCGCGGTTTGGAAAACGACCGACGGGTGCGTGCCCAATGCACACGCGTGCGGGCTGAATGATTCCAGCGGCGTTTCGGCAGAGACTGTCCGTACGCTCCATTTTTCGGGGAGAAAATCCCACGCGGTCTTATCCGACGGCGCGGGCATGCCGGGCGTGTCGGGTGAGCTGAATGTCCATGCCGTGCCGACGCGATTCTTGTTGGCGAAGCTGCCGGGGTTGGTTGTGGTGGCGGCGATCGACGACGGGTTACCGCCGATTGGTGGCAAGGTGTAGGGAGTGGCCGCGGGTGTGGAGTCGGGTCTGCTCATGATGGTGTTTTGGGAAAGAGGTGCGGTGTGATTTCAGGCGACAGTTTCCTGAAAGTTCGGGAGTTTGAATCGGGTGTCTGAATCGGGTGTCTGAATCGGGTGACTAAATTGACACGCCTGAATCGAGGTGTCGTGCGAGCGCAAAAAAGCAACCAATGAAAACCCTTTAGTAAAGGGCAAATGGTTCGCTTCCCTCCGCCGGCATGATCCGGGTCAGGTTCCAGGCGAAGAACAGGCCGACGAATCGACGAGTCCTTCACTACGGGTACATCTCAGCCCTGCACACGAAAGTGCAGGACGCCCCGAGCGTTGATAAATTTTAGGCCAACAAGTCTGGTCATACAAGCGGCGTGCGCGTGGTGAATCGAAAATTTAGTTCACGAGCGAAAAACAGCCCGCGCGACGAATCGCGCGGGCTGCTAAATTTCGTAGTCGATCGAAAACATCGCACGGTCTCGATCAAGAGGCCGGGATGCTGACGATTCAGTTCGCGGCCTCGGCGGCGGCGCGGGCCTTCTTCGTGCCGGGCTTGTCGCTGTCCGCCAGGCGGGTGCTCTTGCCGACGCGATCGCGCAGGTACATGAGCTTGGCACGGCGGGTCTTGCCGCCACGCTTCACGCTGAGCTTGACGATGTTCGGGGAGTGGACCGGAAAAATTCGCTCGACGCCTTCGTTAAGCACGATGCGTCGGACGGTGAACGTCTCGGTCAGGCCGCGGCCCTGACGCATGATGACGGTACCGCTGAAAATCTGAATGCGCTCTTTCTCGCCTTCGATGATCTTGCAGTGCACATCGACTGTGTCGCCGACATCGAACTTGGGAGCGTCGGCCTTGAGGTGCGGGTCTTCAACGAGTTTGACGAGTCGGTTGATCATGAGGTCTTGAAAGAGGTGATACTTGCTAAACGGGTGATTTGCTTATTGTAGATTCGCGAGTGAACTAGTTTTTTTTGATCAGCAAGTCGGGCCGTTTTTTTTTCGTTCGTTCGAGGCGTTGTTGCTGTCTCCAGAGTGCGATATTTTTGTGATTGCCACTGAGGAGGATGTCGGGAACTTCCAGGCCTTTGTATTCACGCGGGCGAGTGTATTGCGGGTGTTCGAGCAGGTCGTCCTTGAACGTTTCGTCGGCCGCGCCGTCGTGAGCACCGAGTACACCCGGCAGGGTTCGAACCACTGCGTCGATGACGACCATCGCCGCGAGTTCGCCGCCCGACAGAACGTAATCGCCGATGCTGAGTTCGGTCGCACCGGTGAGCTCCAGGACACGCTCGTCGATTCCCTCGTACCTGCCCGCCAGGAGCATGATCCGGGATTCGCCCGCGAGTTCCTTAACCATCTTCTGATCGAGCACGCGGCCTTGCGGGCTCATGATGATCAGCTTCGGCTTTCGAACGTCCTGAGCCGAGGCCTTGTCGATCGCGTCGCAGATGACCGGGGCCATCATGACCATTCCGGGTCCGCCGCCAAAGGGTTTGTCATCGACGCTTCTGTGGGCGTCGGTGGCACACTCACGGATGTCGTGCAGGTGGTAGGAGACGATTCCCTTGTCGGCCGCCCTTTTCGGGATGCTCGTGCCCAGAACCTGCTCGAACATGGGCGGGAACAGAGTCAGGATGTCGATGCGGAGGACGGGAGAGATAGGAGGGAGAGGTTCGGACACCAGTTACTCGTCACCAGTTACTCGTCACCAGTTACCCTAAGAAAGCCTTCACCTCACTCGATTCTCACCGCAACCTAAGCCTTCTTTTCTTCGACGGGCTTGGGCTTGGGTTTGCCGGGTTTAGGAAGGTTCAGGCCCTTGTGATCAAGGCCCTTTTTCTTCAGGAGGCTGCTGACAGTCTGGCTGGGCTGAGCGCCGACGTCGAGCCAGTATTTGCATCGATCAAGATCGGCGACGAACTGCTTGGCTTCGTCTTTGCCGATCGGGTCGTAGTAACCAAGCTGTTCGATCACGCGGCCGTCGATCGGGCTACGTGAATCGCAGGCATGAAGTCGGTAAAACGGCCGATTTCGGCGGCCCAATCGTTTGAGTCTCAGACATACGGCCATAACACGGTCTCCAGTACTTGACAGCTTACGACGGTCTCCATCATGCGAATCGAAGCGACGCCGCTTCGAAACGCACTTTCCATCACGCGAATCGGCGAGTATACACAGGTCGGCCGGGCGAGCAAGAGGTGTGCAAGCGAAAAAACACCCAAAACGACCGCGAACGCCAACAACTCTTTGTCTTGCGCCATGAATCTTACATAAACTCACGAAATCGACCCCAACAGTTACATTTTAAGGCCAAAAAAGAGCCGACGCGACGGATCACATAATTCAGCCATAAATGTAGTCGTATGCCTAACAAATAAAGCACCTGCCCAATTCGATTGGGCAGGTGTTTTGTTTCGAACTATCGCAATTGCGCAGTCGTGATCAGTTTCGCGCCTTGAGCCTGAGTTCCTTCTCCACCGGCGGGCGACCCATCGGATAATACTGGAACCCGTTCTCACGCATCACGTCGCGGTTCAGGCAATTTCGGCCGTCGAAGATAATCGGCGCGTTCATCGTCGCTGCGATCTTGCGGAACGGAAGCGTCGTGTACTGCGGCCAATCCGTCACCAGCGCCACCGCATCCGCACCCGCGGCCGCGGTCACCGGATCAAGACACCACTCCACACCTTCCTTGAAATAAGACTTCATGTTGTCCATGCCCTTGTAATCATGTGCACGCACTATCGCACCACGCTCGATCAGATACTTGATCACGTCGATGGCGGCACTCTCGCGCACGTCATCGGTGTCGGCCTTGAACGCCAGACCCCACACCGCAATCGTCGCACCGGAGATAGGTCGGCCGAGCTTGTCTGCAATCTTCTGCACGAACCGCTTCTTCTGATTCGCGTTCACCTTCATGATCGCGTCGACGAACAAATTTTCATATCCCGCTTGCCTGGAGATATGCTCCATCGCGGCGACGTCTTTGGGGAAGCACGAGCCACCGTAGCCGCAGCCGGCGCGAAGAAACGCCGGGCCGATACGAGCGTCTGAGCCCATGCCCTTTCGGATATCTTCAATGTCGGCGTTATAGTGCTCGCACAGGATTGTGAGTTCATTCATAAAGCTGATACGCGCCGCGAGCATGGAGTTCGCTGCGTACTTTGTCAGCTCGCTCGACTCCCAGTTCATGGTGATGAAATTTTCTTCGCGTCGAACCAGCGGGTCGTACAGACGCCGCATCATGCGGAACGCCTCGGGCGATTCGCCGCCGATGACGATGCGGTCGGGATTAAGGCAGTCCTGAACGGCCGTGCCTTCTTTCAGAAATTCGGGGTTGCTGACGACGGCAAAGTGTGCGCCCGGCGCCTGCTGTTTGAGATAGTTTGACAACTTGCGGTTCGTACCCGCCGGAACTGTCGACTTGACGATGATCGTGACGAGCCACTCGTTCTTAAGTTCCGCCAGCGCGTCGCACACTTCCTTGCCCGCGCCTTCGAGCCAGGACATATCGACCGTGCCGTCGGGCCTGGGCGGAGTGCCGACGCATAGAAATACGACCTCGGCTTCCTTTACTGCCTGACTCACGTTGTCGGTAAAGTTGATCGCGTTCGACGCGAGGGTTTCCTGCAGCAAATCATGCAGGCCCGGCTCGAAGATCGGGCACTCGCCGCGCTGAAGCGTGGCGAGTTTCTTCTGATCCTTCTCCACGCCGCGAACGGTGTGACCGAGCGATGCGAGACAGACTCCTGTGACCAGGCCGACATAACCGCAACCGATGATTGTAACGTCCATTGTGAATGATCCTATGAGTGACTGAACGGGAAAACGAGCCGTCGTTATGGAAGAGTATCGGCGAAAACGTATTCGGAGTGAAGAGCAGATGCCACGGGCAACAAATGCTGAGTTCACCGATAACGAATTCGGACCTGAATTTCTGCTTCAATTTTTACATGAAAAGACAGGCCGAATGCTTAGGCGTTTTATGCCTCAGAGTCGTCCGCTTCCGCGTCCCAATCTTCTGGCCTGAGGCGCTCGTGGACCATGCCGATCTTGAACGCCGCCACGACGATAAACGCGAACAGCACCAGATACATCGCGACGGCATATCGCGTGCGGATGAGCACCATCGTGAAACCCGCCATGACGAAGAAAATTGCCAGGCCGTATTCGACCAAGACCGCCTGCTTGACCGACAGGCCGCGTGCAACGAGTTGATGGTGAAAATGCAGTTTATCGGGCGCGAAGATTGATCGGCCCTTCAGCCAGCGTCGGGTGAAGGCCAAGGCCGTATCCAGCACCGGCAGGGAGAACATAACCAGCGACGCCAGAAGCCATCGGCCGTCGACTTCGCCCAGCAGCAAAATCAGCGTCGCCATCATGAAGCCCAGGAACAGGCTGCCGGTATCGCCCATGAAGATCGACGCGGGATTGAAATTATGCGGCACGAAACCCAATACCGCCCCGAGCAGCGCTACTGCCAGCACAATCCGCACGGCGTCGGTGTTGACCTGCTCAAGATCGCCCACCCGCATGAACTGGGCGACATAGACGGCCAACCCGACATAGCCCAGCGCGATGATCGCGGTGACGCCGCTGCACAGGCCGTCCAAACCGTCCATCAGATTGGTCGCGTTGCAGCAGAAGACGACCAATCCGATGCCGAAGATCCAGCTCGTGAGTTTGATCGCCCACCACGCCGCCGTCCCGTCGAGGCTGATGCCAAGGCGTAAATCGAGTCGAGTGATGACGTTATTGACAAATATTCCCGTCACGTCGTCGCCGATGCCCGCCGCCAGCAGAACGACCGCTGCCAGGACCTGACAGTAAATCTTGAATCGAGGCCTGAGGCTTTTCAGATCGTCCATGAGCCCCAGAAGCACGATGATCGTCGCTCCGAGCACGATCCAGATGGGCATTCGGATATGGCCCGACAGCGGATTTCCGCCGTGCGGATAGAGAAATTGACTCACCACCACCGCGACCATCCAGCCGAGAAATACCGCCACTCCGCCCAGATATGCGACAGGTTCGCGGTGCATTTTCCTGGCGTCCGGGCGATCGACCACGTCGTAGTAAATCGCGACTTGTCTCAGAATCGGCGTGAAGACGATCGACACAAGAAACGCCAGCATGAACACCCAGATGTAGGGGCTCAACACTTGATCGACGGTCAATAT
>JBBQKP010000211.1:0-5873 GCA_038326995.1 Tepidisphaerales bacterium | reverse complement strand
GCGCGTGGATCATTCGGTTCGCGTAGGTTCCGTCCACCGCCTGCGGGTGAACGACCATCGAGAGGTCACCCTCGATGACGCGCAGCCCCGTGCCCGTGCCGGTGCGCTTTCGGTGTGATGAATAGTTCAGCACATAGAGTTTGCCCGCCCAGGGCATGAGACAGCCGACGCCGATTTCTGATCGCGGCGGGCCGAGGTCGGCGATTTGTGCGAGATGAGGAAATACGCCTGAGTAGTTCGGATAGCTCATTTGTGTTGGTGAATTTCAGCCGAGGCCTGATGGAGAAGTTTTGTGAGTCGCGGAACGTCCTTAAGGGAAAAATCGCCCGCTACTGCCAGCGCCGTGTGCGCCTTGAACAGCGGGCCGATCGGAACCGCGAGCGAGCACTGATCCAGGCCCCGCACGAAAGCGTGTTGCTTTTTGCGAGGCTCTTGTAGTGTTTTCACGACGAGTTTGTGTAATTTGGGAAAGAGCGATTTGATTTCCGCCTGCGTCAGGCCGGCCAGCAGCACCCGGCCGATGCTCGACTTTTCCGCCGGGAATAATGCCGCTTTGCCAATGCCTTCCGCGACGGGCCTGCCGGGCAAAAGATGGATCAGATACGCCACTTCGTTTCGCCACCTCACGCCCAGCGCGACCGTGAGATCGGGCAATTCTTTGCGAAGCGACTCGATCGGCCCGGTCGCGCGTGCGATCAACCGTGAGCCGAATAGCGCCGTCGCAGCGATGACATGCAGGCCGGGCCCGGAGCGATACTTTCGGTCTTCGCCTTGTTCGCACAGACTCAGGCCGGCGAGCGTTTTCAGCAGCCGATTGACACGCGTGGGCTCAAGCCCGAGCCGCCTGGCGACCTCCCGTGACCCGACGGGGTCGGCGGACGCGGCGACCGTCTGCAGCACGGACAGGCCGTCGATGAGCGACTGATTGGGCTGGGCTGGAAACCTCTCGACAGACATTGTTACTATAATAGCACCAGCATCGTTGAACGCAAATGATTCGAAAATGAGTTCATTTCTCATTCATCATCGAGTGGTCAATAGTGGCTTCGACGCAGAAATGATTCATCTTCCCGCCGGGGGCTGGAGCAGAGTCGCGACCTGCCAAACCAAATCCACCACAAACTTAACTGGTGCATTGGTTATTCGCTCGAAACTCGTCCGAGGCAAAACTAAGAACACGATCACGAAAGCCAAAATCAACAAGTAGCTAGACAGATTTGCCTTCCAGGCCCATTGACGCAATGACGATCGGTCAGCGTCACGCTGAAGCAATTTCATGATGAGCCACTCGATCGCGATACTCGCAATACAAAATACCGCTGTCATAGAGACTGCCGCCGCCGGGAGCATCCACCACAAGTCGCGGTTGTAAGGGATTAACCAAGCTGCCTGAACCGTCACCGCGTAGACACCTTGAAATGGGTTGTCGAGGCCGATGGCGGTACCGAAGAAACGAAGCTGGATGGTCGCCCAGATAAACCAGATCAGCGGAATGCCAATCAAAGTCGAAACCGTGTTGGCAACGAACGTCGATGCGATGGATTTGCCCCACCCATTGCCGAGAATTCGTCGAGCCCACCAAGCCTCGATGGCGACAACGGGAATAAAAGCCAACCAAGCCGGCGGCCAATACGCGCCGATCATCGGGACACCAATGTTAGCTAGTATTTGCATAAGTGAGATAGCGGATCATCGTCCTTGCTCCGGCACCCCGCGGCTGCTCAACGCTTGTCGACGTCTATTCGCCCTCGCACGACTACGATAACGCCTGACGTAAGGCCATGCTATTTCAGCAGCGGACTATGCCGTTCCATCCCATCGCATTTTGATATCGCCTCTGGCCGACTGGCCGGTCGGTGTAAAGCCAAGTTCCAGATATAGTTTGCAGGCCGGTTTCGCGGGCAAAACCTGTAGCGTCAGCGGCTTGCCTAGATCGGCCGCGTATGCTTGCGCCCATCGGACTAAAGCGCGGCCCAGGCCCCGCCCCTGAACGTCCGCGACGAGTGCGATCCAGCTCGATTGTATTTCCTGCTCGCGATCTTTCAGCGTCACCACACCCACCGGCTGGCCATCGACGAGAACGATCCGGCCCGCGAACGACTCATCGGTGTAAAAACGCTGAACGGCCTCGTCCCAGCCATAAGTGTCGATCACAAGCCGCTTCATTGTTGCCACGCGCAGCGAGCAAATAAACTCGCGATCGTCCTCGTCAGCAGGTTGAAGTCGAAAGGTCGTAGACGTCGGGAGTGGAATATCATGTTGGAATTCAAGAAACACACTCGCGTTTTGCCGATGTCTAAATTAAAAGTAAGTCCACGGGTCATCCTCGGCAACCGTCGATGATCGCTTGCGTCGCTAATCCTTGGGCGGCCAGTATGGCGAGTCGATACCGATCCTGCTCGACTTCCCTGGTCTGTCGGGCTCATTATTTAAGCCGAAGCTCGTCAACCGGATCACGAAACACGATGATCAAAACGAGTCTGGATATAAGATTGCAAAGAGCACACAATGAGCAACAGGCCAGCGAGACCGAGCAATCTTGCAATTCGCATAAGATCCGGGGCCAACGCGTGGGACAACTTGTGCCGCAACTGATCGCCCAGAGTAAGGCCCGACTAACTGATCAGGCTAAATCCACTTGAGGTTAAATCGCGAGGAGTGCGTTAGACCTAAATCACAGTTTTGCAACTGCGGTCAACCCGAACTTAAATCACAAGACGCTTCGCTTTAAATTGTTCGATCTTTTGACAAGCTTGGCGTTTTCTTGGACTAGACAATCAATCGGGATGACAGGATTTGAACCTGCGGCCTCTTCGTCCCGAACGAAGCGCTCTACCAAGCTGAGCTACATCCCGGAACGCCGAATGATACACCCTACCTGTTCTTTTACAACACCCCACGCTGCACCGATGCGCTACCAATGCCTCACAGGCCCATCAGACGGCTGGCTTCCTGAACATCCTTATCGCCGCGGCCAGACAGGTTGATCACGATCACTTCGTCCTTCTTCATTCGCGTGGCAAGGCACGCTGCCTCGGCGATCGCGTGTGCGGTTTCGAGCGCGGGGATGATGCCTTCCATCTGTGCCATCAGCTTGAACGCCGACAGCGCCGCGGCGTCTGAGACGGCCGTATATTCCACGCGGCCGGTGTCTTTCCAATACGCGTGCTCGGGGCCGACGCCCGGATAATCCAGACCCGCACTGCACGAGTGCACATTGGCGGTCTGACCGTCGTCATCTTGCAGGACATAGCTGAGTGAGCCGTGAAGAATGCCGGGCTTGCCGAAGCTAAGCGTGGCGGCGTGCTGACCCAGCGCCGTGCCGGTTCCGCCCGCCTCGACGCCGATGAGTTTCACCGACACGTCATTGACGAACGGCGAGAAGATTCCCGCGGCATTGCTTCCGCCGCCGACGCACGCGACGACCGCGTCGGGAAGTTTGCCGAGTTGATCCAGACACTGCTGCCGCGTTTCGATGCCGATGACGGATTGAAAGTCTCGCACGATAGTTGGGAATGGGTGAGGCCCGGCGACGGATCCAATGATGTAGTGCGTGTCCTGGACGCTGCCCATCCAGTCTCGCATGGCCTCGTTGAGCGCATCCTTCAGCGTCTTGCTGCCGCTCTGCACTTCGATGACACGTGCGCCCATGAGCTTCATTCGGAAGACGTTGAGCGATTGCCGTCTGACATCTTCGGCGCCCATGTAGACGTCACATTTCAGGCCGAAGAGTGCAGCGGCGGTGGCGCTGGCGACGCCGTGCTGGCCCGCGCCGGTCTCTGCGATAATTCGCGGCTTGCCCATGCGCCGGGTCAGAAGCGCCTGGCCGATGGTGTTGTTAATCTTGTGCGCGCCGGTGTGGTTGAGGTCCTCGCGCTTGAGATAAATTCGAGCGCCGCCCAGATGCTCGGTGAGTCGCTTTGAGAAATACAAACGCGAGGGTCTGCCGACGAAATCGGCAAGTAGCGCTTTGAACTCCGCGGTGAATGCCGGATCGTTTTGCGCACGAAGGTATTCGGCCTCGAGTTCTTCGAGCGCGCTCACCAGCGTTTCGGGAACAAACACGCCGCCGTACGGGCCGAAATGCCCGGGTATCTTGCTCGGAACAATTCCTGAAGTTGACGCATGACGTGTGTCGACTGCGGAGGCGATGGACGGCGTCACTGGCTTGGGCATCGTGGTTGAATTCACAGCTTTGATAATAGGCCACACTCTAGTGAGAACAACCGCTTCACGGGTTTTGATCGCACTGGAAGTGGATACTCGTCAATTTCCAGATACTAAACCGTTCGAGCCTTCGCGCATCGGGCTTGTGCGTGTATGTTTGGAAGTGGACCAACATCACCTGGAGATCAGTCATGCAAATCGGAGTTCCCAAAGAAATCAAGGCCGACGAATACCGCGTAGCCGTCTTACCAGTCGGCGTTCAGTTGCTGACCAAAGCTGGCCACAAGGTGCTTGTAGAGAAGGACGCGGGCGCGGGCTGCGGGTTTGATGATGATGTTTACCGCGCGGCCGGGGCGACGATCGTCAACACCGCCGAGGAGGTCATGTCAACGCCCGACCTGATCATGAAGGTGAAAGAGCCGCAGCGTGATGAGGTGAAGTTGTTCAAGCCCGGGCAGGTCGTGTTCACGTATTTTCACTTCGCCGCCAGCAGTGAACTGACACAAGCGTGCCTGGAGCAAGAGATCGTGGCGATCGCGTACGAGACGATTCGCGACAAAAAAGGCGGCCTGCCGCTTCTTACGCCGATGAGCGAAATCGCTGGCAAGATGAGCATTCAGGAAGGCGCTAAATTTCTCGAAAAGCCGATGATGGGCCGCGGCATTCTGCTGGGCGGCGTGCCGGGCGTGGCGCCGGCAAAAGTGGTGATCATCGGCGCGGGCGTCGTGGGCACGAACGCGGCCAAGGTCGCGGCCGGTCTCGGTGCTGACGTGGTCGTCATGGACATCAACCTCGAGCGGCTTCGCTATCTCGACGACGTGATGCCCGCCAATGTTCACACGATTTATTCTGACCCCAGCACGATTCGCCAGCACGTGAGTCAGGCCGATCTCGTGGTAGGCGCGGTGCTGATTCCAGGCGCGAAAGCGCCCCGGCTCATCACGCGTGAACTGCTTCGCACGATGCAGCCCGGCGCGGTGTTTGTGGACGTTGCGATCGATCAGGGCGGATGCGCAGAGACGAGCCGCCCGACGACGCACCAGCAGCCGACGTTCATCGCCGAGGGCGTGGTGCATTATTGCGTGACGAACATGCCCGGCGCGGTCGGGCGAACCAGCACGATGGCGCTGTGCAATGCGACACTGCCTTACGCACTGACGATCGCGAACAAGGGCTTCGAGCGTGCCGCCGCCGACGACAGCGGTTTGGGCGAGGGCATCAACATGGTGGCCGGCCGCGTGACGAACGCCGCCGTCGCCGACAGCCTTCACATGCCGCACCAGGCTCTGCGATCGCGCGTCGCGTAACGACGTTCGGCGACTGCTGATTTTTTAGCTTCAAGACGTGGCTTACCAGCTCGCCTCATCAAACGGGTTGCTCGGACCAGTACTTTTAGGCTTGGGCATCTGCGCGATGAGCGTTTTGATGAGGCTCGCGTCTGCAGGCGAATTCACGCGGACATTGAACGGATGGCCGTCGATGAGCTTGAGCTGGCCGAGCGAGGGCAACTGCCGGTGCTTCACCACTTCATCAAGAATCTGTCGTGAATACATGTGAGGAAAAAGCAACGATCGCAGGTTTTTGGCTGCGATGGTTCGCAGCGCGTTGCCATCGTCCATTTCGATCATCGCACTGCCCGCACGCGCCGAAAGCGCGACGGCGTCGTGTTTATCTGCGGCCTCGATCAGTTGATCAATATCCTCTGA
>JBBQKP010000210.1:0-5909 GCA_038326995.1 Tepidisphaerales bacterium | reverse complement strand
AAATCGATGGTCACGCCGATGCGGGTCACGATGTAGGTAACGGTGCGGGCCACGCGTCGCACCACGAAGCACACCACGACGCAGGTCACACACGATCTGCGACGAGTTCGAGCGCCTTCAAAGCGCTGACGTGGCTCGGCGTCAGTCGAGTGCCATTGTCGCTCGTGCTCATGGTCCTCTTCATGACCTTCGGCTTCATCGGCTTTGCGAGCAACCGAATCCTCGACGACCTCATTTCCGGGCCATCGATCTTTCTCGCAAGTCTGCCGATCGCTGTCATCGGCTCACTCCTCGTGACCGGGCTGATCAGCAACGCCATGGCGCGATGGTTGCCGCTCGATCAGAGCTTCGTCGCGACCGCAAGACAACTCGTTGGCCTGAGAGGCGTCGCGATCTACGACATTAATCCCGACCGCCCGGGCACCGCGATCGTTCGCGACTCCTTCGGCAATCGCCAGCAGGTGGCAATCGTTTCGGATTCGAAGATCGCAAAAAACAGCGAAGTCGTCCTGGTCAGCTTCGATTCGGAAAAGCGGAGGTATAAAGCCGTCGAGTTTCATACGCGGCAATTTGCGGAGTTACCGGCTGACGAAATGTAAATCAGGGAAAATGGGCAAGCAGGTATGCGAATCGCACGGATTCCTCTTGACAAATACGCTACCATTTTCCTAACATCGCAGCGGTTCACGACAAGGGAGCAATGAATTATGAGTGTACTTGTGATGTTCATCGTCGGGTGTGTTCTGGTCGCCGGGCCGTGGGTTGTTCCGGCTGATTTTCTCAACACAACCGCCAAGCTCGTGATCATGGCCGTGGGCATTGCGCTTCTGCTCCTGACGTCCGTTCTGACAATCATCACTCGACTATTTCGCAAGGCCAGCGCGAACATGTCTTTCGTTCGCACCGGCATGGGCGGCGCGAAAGTGGTCCAGGACGGCGGCTGTCTGGTCGTGCCGGTGATTCACGAAATCATCATGGTCTCGCTCGAAACGATGCGTCTGAATGTCGAACGACGAGGCCCGCACGCGCTGATCACCAAGGACAACCTTCGCGTCGATCTCTCCGCCGAGTTCTATATCAAGGTGCAGGCGTCTTCCGATGACATTCTTCAGGCGGCGCGTTCACTGGGCGGTCGAAGTGTGCAGCCCGACGCGGTGAGTGAACTGGTGCAGGAGAAACTCGTCAGTGCGTTGCGAACCGTCGCCGCCACCAAAGATTTGCACGAGCTGCACAGCAAGCGCGACGAGTTCGCAAGCAGCGTGCAGGCGATCGTCACGCACGATCTTTCCAGCAACGGCCTGACGCTCGAATCCGTCACCATCAGCGCGCTCGACCAGACCGACCCGACGCAGCTTCAAGAGCGGAACGTCTTTGACGCGCAGGGCCTGCGAAAGATCGCCGAGATTACGATGCAGGCGAAAGTCGAACGCAATGAAATCGAGCAGGAAAGTCAGCAGAAGATCGTGCTTAAGAACGTCGCGACGCGTAAGCAGGTGTTGAGCCTGGAGCGTGAGCAGGCCGAGTTCGAGGCCGAGCAAAAAAGCAAGGTCGCCAACGTGCGTGCGTCGCGCGAGCGTGAGATTAATGAGTTCAAGATCGAGCAGGATCAGGCGGTGGCGAATCGTGAAATTGAAAAGCAAAGATCGCTTCAAACGGCCGAGGTGAATCGGCAGCTTTCTGTCGAGCAGGCGGAGATTGCCAAGCGAGTGGCGCTGATTGAGAAGTTGAAAGAGCAACAACAAGCTGAGGTGTTCAAGCAGCAGGCGATCGAAGTCGCCGAGCGTATGAAGCAGGTCGCGGTGGCGATGAAGGAGCAGGAGCGAGCGACCGCCGAGGCGCAGATGTTGACCGCCGAGAGCGAGCGCGAAGCCGCACATCAGAAGGTGACGACCGTGACGGTTACCGCCGAGGCCGAGCGTGAGGGTCAGAAGAAGATGATCGCGGCGTTGCAGCAGATCAACGAAAAGAAAGCGCGAGACCAGAACGAGGCGGACGTGCTCGCGTACACCCGCGTGAAAAATGCCGAGGCCGAGAAAACGTCTGCAGATCTTCAGGCGGCGGCGAAGCTGAAACTCGCCGAGGGTGATGCGGTCAGCGCCGCGCGGCGGGCAGAGGGCGATCAGGCGGGACGAATGGTGGAAATCTTCGTCGAGAAGCAGCGTGTCGAGGTCGAAAAGCAGCGAGTCGATGTCGAACGTCAGAGCCTTGCGAACAAGAGCGAGTTCGGCGACGCGGCGCTTCGATTCGAGCTCGATAAGCTGCGCATCGAGGCCGAGAAAGAGTTTCGCATCAAGGCCGCCGAGGCGATGGGCAACATGATGGCCCGGGCACAGATGCAGATCTTCGGCGACCCGACAACGATGGCGAAGATGAGCGAGCAGTTCATGCGTGCGGCGAGCCTGGGCAGCGCGATGGACGGCCTGATGCACGCCATGCCCGAGGAGCTCAAGGCCGTCGCCGGCAGGGCGATCGAAGGCTTGGTTCCGCTTGTAAAACCAGTCGGCAAATCTGCTAGCCATGTCGCCGACACAAAATCGAACAGCAGTGGATCAAGCAGCGGTGGATCAAAAAGCAGTGCGCCGCATATTAACGGCTCGGCAGACGAAGTGGATACTTTAGAACGCCGTTAAAATGTGAATCATGTCACTCCGCGATGACCTCAATTTCGGCCTGGCGGCGTTCGGCGTGCAGATCCCCGATTCGCTGCCGATCGACCAGCTTGCCGGGCGGCTCGGGATCCTGCCCAGCCGCAACGTGACGATCGTCGTCGCCGTCAGCAGTGTGCTTTTTTATCACGCGGAGAAGGGCAAGAACGCGCGCGTGAACGACATCTTCGACGCGATGGTGTTTTGCAGCACATGTTTGTCGGTGGGCTATTCGCAGATCTTCGCCGTCACGCCCGCGGGGAAAATCATCGCGACGATTCTCATGACCTGGGGCCCGGCCCTCGCGTCGCGAAGCCTCGACGGCCCGAAGATGCCGAGTAGCGAGGACTCGCAACAGGAAGACAACGTCTTAATGATGTTGAAGCAGATTCTCTCGCGGCTGGAGCCGGGTGAAAATCCTGGCGTGGATTCAGGCAAGCGACCTTGAAAAGAGGCCTCGTGACACAGTTCGATTCCACTCCTATCGCCTATCCGCCAGTGTTTGTGTACATTCCGCTTCTCTATGAAAATTCACGAATATCAAGCCCGACAGCTCCTGACCGAATACGGCATTCCTGTTCCCGCGGCACAGGTCGTCAAGACCGCAGACGAAGCGGCGGTGGCGTTCACCGCGTTCGGCGGGTCAATGTGCGTCGTCAAGGCTCAGGTCTATGCGGGCGGTCGCGGTAAGGCAGGATTCGTCAAGCTCGTGAACTCCGCGGAAGAGGCGAAGACTGCCGCCACGTTCATGCTCGGCAATCGAATGATCAGCAACCAGACCGGGCCCGAGGGCGTTCCGGTGCACGTGCTGCTGGTCGCGCCGGGTGTTGATATTGCGAAGGAGTATTACGTCGCGATCACCGTCGATCGCAGCCGAAACACCGTGACGCTCATCGCCAGCAGTGAGGGCGGCGTCGAGATCGAAGAAGTCGCGGAGAAACATCCCGAAAAAGTGCTGAAAATTCCGCTTCACCCGACAATGGGTCTGCAGGCGTTTCAGGCGCGCGAAGTCGCATTTTCTCTGGGCTTTGAGGGCAAGCGTGCGGGCGAAGTCGCGACACTGTTGATGAATCTGGCCAGGGCGTTCTACGCGACCGACGCCAGCATCGTCGAGATCAATCCGCTGGTGGTGACGAAGGACGACAAGCTCGTGGCGATCGATGCGAAGTTCAACTTCGACGACAACGCGATGTTCAAGCATCCGAAGATCGCAGCGATGGCGGACGTGTCGCAAGAGAACGAGCTCGACGTTCGCGCGGCCGCGGCTCACCTCAACTACATCGCGCTCGACGGCAACATCGCTTGCCTCGTGAACGGCGCGGGACTTGCCATGGCGACGATGGACATCATCAAGCTGCACGGCGGCGACCCTGCGAACTTTCTCGACGTGGGCGGCGGCGTGACGGCCGAGGGCGCGATCGAAGCATTCAAAATCATTCTCGCCGACAAAAAGGTCAAGGGGATTCTGGTCAACATTTTCGGCGGCATCGCGCGGTGCGATCTGATCGCCGAGGCGCTGATCACGGCCGGGCGCGATGTCGGGTTCAAGGTGCCCGTCGTCGTGCGTCTTGAAGGAACGAACGTCGAGAAAGCGCGCGAAATCCTGGCGGCGGCGAAGGGTGAATTGCCGACGCTAGTGATCGCGACGGATCTGACCGATGCCGCCGTGAAGGTCGTGAAGGCTGTCGCGTGAGGTAGCGGGGAGTGGGGAGTTGGAAGCGGGGAGCTGAGAGTGCAAACGCTTCTGTATCTCATTCCAATAACGCTTCCAAGACTTTTTATCCCCGCTAAATTCTTCCCACTAAATTCTCCCCACTAAATTCTCCCCACTCTCAACTTCCAATTCCATGCTCATTCAATTCCTCGGCGCTAATCGTACGGTCACCGGCTCGTCGCATTTGCTCGAGGTGAATGGCAAACGCATCCTGCTCGATTGCGGGCTGTACCAGGGCCGACGCGAGCAGGCGCGGGAGTTTAATCAGTGGGTGCCGCGAGCGGTCGAGCATCTCGATGCAATGATCCTTTCGCACGGCCATCTTGATCATTGCGGCAAGCTTCCGGTCCTCACAAGTCGCGGAGATTTCAAGGGCCCGATCTGGTGCACCGACGCGACTCAGGGCGTCGCGACTGCGGTGCTGAACGACTCTGCGGGCATTCAGGAAGAAGACGCCGACTTTCTCAACCGACGTAATCGCGGTCCGGGCGACCCGGAATTCAAGCCGCTTTATGTTCAGAACGACGTCAACCTGCTGCGACGGCAGTTCAAAAACACCGCGTACGGCAAGCGCGTCGATCTGGGCAATGATGTGGGCTTCACGCTGTTTGATGCCGGGCACATTCTGGGCAGCAGCTATGTCTGGATCGATTACAAGGTTGAAGGCAAGACCCGAAACCTGCTCTTCACCGCGGACGTCGGCAGGTACAACACGCCGATCATCGGCGACCCGGTTCCGCCGCCCGGCATTGCGGATCTGGTGATCACCGAAAGCACCTACGGCGGCCGAACGCACGGGCCGATGACGGACATCGAGCCGTATTTGCTTGAGCTCGCGAAAGAGATAACGGCAAAGCGGTCACGTTTGCTCGTGCCGAGCTTCGCAGTCGGCAGAACTCAGACGATGCTCTGGTATTTCGCCAAGTTCGTTCGTGAGAACAAAATGTCGCCGCTTCGCGTGTATGTCGATAGCCCGATGGGCGTGGAACTAACGCACGTCTACGAGAATTCGCCGACGTATTACGACGCACAAACGCAGGCGCTGATCGGCAAGCAGGATTTGTTTGGCGTAGCCAACATCAAGCTCGCCAAAAGCATGCAGCAGAGTAAGGAGATCAACGCAGACCGCGGGCCTTGCGTCATCATCGCGAGCAGCCCGACGTGCGAGTTCGGCCGAATCCTGCATCACCTTTCGCAGAGCATCGAGCGGAAGGACGACGTGGTGTTGTTCGTGGGCTGGACGCCTCCGGGCACGCTGGGCCGCAAGCTGCAGGACGGCTCTCCTCGCGTGAAACTTTACGACAGGTTCTACGACGTCAAATGCTCGGTGCGGACTTTGCCGGGCATGAGCGCGCACGCGGACGGCAACGAGCTGATGAGCTTTCTCAAGCCCGCACTGGGCCCGAGTACTCAGGCATACGTCGTCCACGGCGAGGCAGAACAGTCCGGAATCTTTGCCCGCAGACTCGTGCGAGAGGCGGGCATCGCCGGCGCGATCGTTCCCGCGACGGAAAGTGAAGTCTTCACCGCCCCGATCGAAGCGGAACCGC
>JBBQKP010000209.1:0-5977 GCA_038326995.1 Tepidisphaerales bacterium | reverse complement strand
CATCATGAGTCTGCCCGGCGTGTTGAGCCGTTTGATAAAAAGAATCGTCACGCCCGGCGTGACGAGTACGAGCAGCGCGATAAGAAAAATAAGGTTGGCTTTGGTTTCAGACATGAGCTAGGCAGTATAGGCGCGAAGCCGGGTTTATGCCTTGTTCCAAACCGGGCCGTGCCGACATGCGCTGGAGGGCGTCACGTTGTTACGCCGGTTTGAGTTGCGAGGCGGCGGTTTGTTTCGTGTTCAAGCGTGATGTTCGTTCACGCGGCGGCAGGGACTGCCGCAATCCAGCCGCCAGGTTGCTGGCGCGTGTTCTGCGAGTCGGGCGGTATAAGGTTCGCGACAAGTCATGAGGCTGACGCGCGACTTAAAACAATGCGCGCTTTGTCATTGCGCGCCGCTCGCGATGCGCTATAACACGAATGGAACATGAGAGGCTGAAACACCTGGCGGACACCAATCGTGAGATCAAAGTGCGCATTTCGAGTCGGCCGGGGCGAGTGGCGACGGCGTAAGACGAGTGGTGGTTAGTAGTTGGGCCGAGCAAGGTGAAAACCGGAGACGCGAAAATGGGTGGTGAATGGGTGTAAAAGGTGAGAAAAAGGCGCAAATCGGCGCAAATCGGATCAAAACGGTGCGTGATGTGGGATTCATCGCTCAAGCCCATCCTAACCACTCAAGCGGCTCGTATTGATTCGACAGGTTCGCAGGTCAATGCGAGGGTTAAAAATGTCAGCGACGGTACTCATCGTGAACGATGGTCAGTTCAATCACTAGTTATGTGGCCGGATGTCACGTATATCGCTAGCAATATCGCACCGCCTGGAATTGACACCATCTTGGATCAACATGCAAACATTGTAAATTCATAAGGAGATAAATTAGCGGGAATCGGGAAAAGCGCGGCCAGTAAAAATCTCGACGGTTTTGAGGTAGGAACTGGTCCGACTTTTTATGGGAGTGTATATGGTCTTCTGTGGACAAAGAGAATTTAAGACTTACTAGGTATTGACTGGAAGACAGAGTACCCAGAGGCACATAAGTGATAGGACAGCGTCGAACCCACCGCGAGCCTCAAGACATTGATCTGATGATCTTGGGTGAAGCATTCCCGAGCGAGACGAGTCGGCGATTGATCCTCCAGCGATTGGATCGTGCGCGGGAAGGCGCGCGGTGGGACGTGCCCCAATGCGACCGGCGAACGCTCGTTGACGTGTCCGACGTCCACCTGTTGTTCGGCCGTGAGATCGACATCCGGACTTTCTACCGTCCTGATTTGGGCGTCAAGCTCCGTCTTCAGAGTCGCGCCGACGCTATCAGGGCGAAGGGAAGCGTCCGCGGAATAGAGATCGCCGACGTTGCCGCATGGACAGAGGGAAAATCGATGTTGAAACGGTGGCAAGATTGATGGTCTGCAAGGCCGCGAATAATTCGGCCAAGTGCTTCGGCTGTCTTACACACGAATCGATCGTACGCGGCGATGAGTTGTGCCTAATTGACGACTGGATCGCCTCTGGTGTTTTACTAAATACGTTGATGCATCCATCGACGCGGTCAATATAATCTCGCATCAAGTTGAGAGCGCGTCCCATCACCTCTTTGCATCTAATGTACTTATAAGGATCGATGAAAATGAAAAATATAGCTTGTAGATTGGGAGAGCGATATGAGGACGCAACTTCGTTGATCCACGAAAGTGAATCGACAACTCGTGAATTTCCAATAGCCGCTACGCGGACACCTCGCGATCGGCCCGCTTCGCGTGCAATTCGATCACCCTAAAATCATGCCGCAAGCAAGACCGATCCGGCGGCGGGTTCTTTCCAATTCTGCTGATAATTAATAGACTTTGTTTATCACCACGAAATCCCCCAACCGCTGTGTGGTTTGCGATCGGGAAAATCGCCAAGATGCGATTTTCTGTGACCGCTGTTCTTATCCGCTGCGCGTGGCGAATCTTGCCGATCTCTCGGAGTCCGACAAGCGGCTATGCCTTGCGCGGCTTTTCGATGAACTGTCGAACGCGACACGCGATGTGAGTGGAGCGGATTTGGTCGATGTCGATTTGTGGCAAGCCTATTTGAGCGCGTTCTGGCTCCGGCCGGAAACGGCGATCATCGAATACCGCGAAGCGATGACATTGCGCGCGATCGCGCCGCCGGGCCCGTGGCTGGATCTGGGTTGTGGCGACGGCATCCATGCCGGGCTGTATTCGGGATTTCGATTCGATGAAGGCTTTGACGCGTTCGGCGGGCTGGACCTTTCATCCAGCGATTTCTACAACCGCTTCGACCCGTCGCAATTCCGAGTCCGATTCGAGCGGAAGGCGCCGCCAATCGACATCGGCCTGGACATCAAGCCGACGGCGATCGCCCGCGCGAAGGCGCTTGGCGTGTTCGCCTGCGTCAAAGTCGCCGACGCCACGAATCTGCCGTTGGAAGCCCGATCGATCGCGACGATTTACTCGAACATGCTCCGCGATCTGGGCGAGTCGCTCGATGCCGCGCTGGCCGAGTGTGCACGGGTGATGCGGGACGATGGGCAGCTCATTTTGAGCGCGATGACGCCGGCCTATGCGTCGTCGCTGGTCTTCGCGCCGGCGGCGCTCGAAGCCGAGAGGATTGGCGATCGCCCCGCGGCCGAGCAGTTGCTGCGCCTGGATCGAGGCCGAAGCGTTTTCTGCCGACAGCAGCTTTCGATCGACCAGTGGAATGAAAAGCTGGCTCGGCATCTGCTGCGTGTCGATCGGGTCGAGACGATCATCACACAGGAAATCACCCGGCTGTGGGACGTCGGTCTGCGGCCGTTCTCGCTGGACCTGCTTCGATGGCGGCAATCGATCGATAATGATTCGCTGCTTGCCGTAAAGCGCTCCGCGATTGCGTTGCTCGATCACGTCTTGAGGCCCATCGTTTCGCGTGCGAGCGTCGGCGAGCCTTGCATGCAGATGCTCGTGGTGCGGAAGGGGTTGCGATGATCGATCCACGTCGACCACTGGTCGTGATGTATCACTATGTCTGGCAGGACATGCAAAATGTTCCTGGCGGGATTCGTCCATTGTTGTCGACGGAGTTTGATACGCAGCTCGATTTTCTTGAGAGCCGCTACCAGATCGTCAGTGCAGAGAGTTTTCTCGATCGTGTCGGGGAAGAGTCCGACTGGCCGCCGTGCCTGCTGACCTTCGACGACGGAACGCGCGACCATGCGGACGTCGTCATGCCGGTGCTTGCGCGGCGCGATCTGACCGGCGTCTTTTTCATCATCAGTGACGCCGCCCGCGGAAAACTGATGCCGACGACGCACCTGGTCCACTGGCTGCTCGGCAACGACGACGAGCAGATCTGGAAATCGCTGCAGGCGTATGCGAGCAAAGATCCGGCCATGCTCGGAACGGCAGAGGATGCAAAAAGGATCTATCACTACGAATCACAGACGCGCGGGCGAATCAAGTACGCGCTCAACATGTCGATGACGCCGAAGCTTGCCCGGCAGTTCGCGCTGTCGATGCTCGACCGCTCGGGGGTGACAGAAAAGCAGTTGTCGCGAGACTGGTTTTCATCGCGCGACCAGCTCGGGGCGATGCATCGTGCCGGCATGACGCTGGCGGTCCACGGGCGGACGCACACGAGCCTGCAACAACTCGGCCCGGCGATCGCGGAGGAGATCGACGATTGCTCAAATTTCCTGACGGAGATCACGGGCAAGCCGCCGACGTGGTGGGCGTGTCCGTTCGGCGGAAGCGGCGCGTCGACGGAGGATCACGCGACGATGCAGAATGCGATGAGGAAAGTCGGCATCCGCGGCGCGGTGAGTACGGCATCGTCAAGCGTGTTGGCCGGTTGCGATGTGATGTCGATCCCACGTGTGGACTGCATCCTGCTCCCGCCGCGCGGTGCGAAATGAGCGGCGAACCGATCGAGTTGCGAATGAGTCGGCCCGGCGACGCGGACGCGATCCTCGCATTCATTGCCGCGATGGGCTTTACGCCACGCGATCGCGTGACGTGGGACGGGCTGGGGATGATCGCGGCCCTGGCGACGCGCGGAACAGCAATCGTCGGCGCGATCCCGATCGAAATGCGGCCTGTCAAGATCGCCTCAAACCTCGCCGTGCAGTGGGCACACCAGACGTGCGTCGCGGTCCATCCTGATCTTCGAGGTGGCGGCGTCGGGAGTCGGCTACAGGCATTGCTGAGATCGTCACTGCCCGATGGAACGCAGGTGATGGGCGTGTACCGTGAAGACCCGGATTCGCCGGCGTACAAGTGGTACTCGCGGAACGGATTTCGCAAGACGATGACAATCGTGTCGTGGACGACTGAGACTTCAGAAACCAAGATTGACCCGCTTCTGATCCCCTTGCCCCCGCCCGAGCTAGAAACGCCCGGGGCCCCGCGAGAGGGAACCAGAGTGGCCGACGCGTGGAGGCGAGTACGTACTGACGGCTGCTTCGTCGATCAATCACAACGCGCATTGCACAAGTGGCTCGACGTTCATCCGTATCGCTCGCGGTATCGATTCGAGATCATCGGAAGTGACTATGCGTATGCCGTCCTTGGCATCGGCGCGCTGCACAGCAACTCGAATCGTGCGGATGTGCTCGACTTCGTCGCGGATGAATCACTCGCAGAAAACCTGCTCGATCGATGTCTCGTGCGAGCGAGAGAACTCGGCGCGAGCCCGCTTCGCTGGGCGATGGCCGAGCGCGATCCGAATGTGCGGCTCGCGCAATTACGCGGCATGTCGCCTGGCTGGACCTTCGATTTATTGATACACCCGATCGCGCCGGGCCTGCACTTCGATGCATCGAATTGGCGATACGCGTCGATCGATTTTGCGTGAGAACAGAGTTAGCTCTGATCGAACTCAAATCACCTGAGGCCAAATCCGAGAGCGCGATAATTACTTTGGCGTCACTGCGTGGCAAGCACGACGCCGTCGATTCGGATGATCAAGGCATTTGGGGGGGGAGAAATATCGGGACAGCCCGTAGTTCTTCCAACGTACTAACGGCGGTCACAGCGATCGGGACGCCTCGCGATCGGGACGTTTGGCGTTCGGGGCACCTCGCGTTTAGGGGTTTGGCGTGAGAGCCTATCACCTTGATGCGAAGCCGCAAGCAAGGCGAATTCCGCGACACAATCGGCGAATCCGAGACAGCGACGTCGTACTACTAAGCTGAACTGTTCCGGGGCGTTTGCCCCGATTTTACCTGAATTCGTGCTAATTCCGAGGCGAGAAGTCGACCTCGCAATAAAAAACAGCTTGGGGCGTACTAAAGAGGATCGCAAGACTCCCAAAAACAGAGTCGCTTTGCCGAAATAAATGGTAGAATAAAATTGCATGAGGCAGAAACTTCGGTGACCGCGGACATTTAATCCGGAATCAAACATGCCCAAACCTCATCCCAGTCTCGTGCCTTTCGTGCCCGATGAGAAAGAGATGTTCACCCGAACGCGAGCGGCACACCTGCTGCAGCGCACCACCTTCGGCGGAACGCGGAAGGAGATTGATGCCGTCCTGAAACTCGGCCCGGCCCGCGCGATCGAGCAGCTTCTTGATTTTCCCGATGCCAATGCCGACGAGCAAAGTAAGACCGATGTGCCTGATCTTTCGGGTATCTCAGATTATCCCAGGACGTTCGCAGAGCGAACTGCGCTGCTAAAAAATCTCTCGCCGACCGACCGTACTGAGTTGGTGCAGAAGATGATGGCCAGTAATCGTCAGGCGATGTTTGCGACGATCGACTGGTGGATGAAGCGCATGGGCAATGGGCCTTATCCGCTGCAGGAGAAGCTGACTTTTTTCTGGCACGGGCATTTCACGACCAGTGCGCGAGATGAGCGAAGCGCGTTTTTGATGTGGCAGCAGAACGAGACGCTTCGTCGCAATGCGGCGGGAAACTATCGAACGTTCGTGAAGGCCGTCAGTCGCGATCCGGCGATGCTCGACTACCTCAACAATCAGCAGAACCGAAAGGG
>JBBQKP010000208.1:0-5990 GCA_038326995.1 Tepidisphaerales bacterium | reverse complement strand
TTGCGGTGCGTGAGAAGATCGTGAGGTCGGCGAAATCCGTCACGCCGTCACCGTTGAGGTCGCCCGGCATCGTGTCGCGAACGAAGCGAATGCGTGTTCCGGGGCCCAGCGGAAAGTGGGCGGCCAGCAGAACGCAGTCCGAAGTGATGAGCGTGCCCGCGCGACGCGGGCCGTCAAGCGAATTCCAGACGGAGAATGCCGAGAGATCGACGTCAGCCGCCCAGCAGTTTGGGTCGCGTTTGTATCGCCGCTTGACATGATCCTGTTCTGCAAACACGTTCTGAGATTTGCCTGCAATCAGGCGTGAATCGATGGACGAAACGAAATCGAGAGTTCGCGACATGGCCGTGCCTTTGTTGGAGACACTGCCGGGGATAGCGCTTCGGGGTCGGCGCGCAAGTCCGAAGCGCATAAGTGCGAAGCGCATAAATGCGAAGCGCGCAAAAAAACCTGGCATCAATTTCACGAACGAGAAAAGATCACTCGAATCTTGTTCGAGTGATCGAAATTCATCACAGCAAAATGCGTTCGTTTTACGCTACAGCTCTGCGAATTCCATCGCGGGCGACTCGGCGCCCTCGGCTTCCTCGCTCGGCGGGACGACGACCTCCGCGAGCGCTTCGCCGATCTCATCTCGCACGGCCTGTGCGCTATAATCGCCCGGTCGGCCGAGCAGTTTGTGATAAACTTTTCCTTCGACCTGTGCACTGCCCGGAGGCGTGATCGCGGCGACGAATGCCTGCAGTGTGTTCTGATGGTTTTCGAACGTGCCATCCTTTTCGCACCACATCGCACCGGGCAAAAGCACGTCGGCGGCGTCGGCGATGGGCCCGGGTAGGGCGTCCTGCACGACGACGAATTTGTTCTTCAAGACGGCCGGTACTTCGCTGACCCAGTTCGACAGATATCCGCCCGTGATGACGCCGCCCGCGTAGCCGGCGTCGGTGTGCTGAACGAACTCGGCCCAGGTCGTGCGTGCGCCGCCGAGCTTGTCGAAGACGCGTTCGATCCCGCGTCGGTTCGGCACTTTTTCGCCTTGAATGCGGAACGTTTCTTTTCCGCTGACCGAACTCTTGAACGCTTCGTCGGTCGAGGTCGGAACCGGGCCCATGACCAACGTCGCGTTGGCGTCGAGCGAGCGGATGTACATGCCCAGCAGATACGCTTCTTCGATCGGCAGCATCGGGCTGACGACGGCGAAGAGCGCGCCGATTTTCGCTGCGGCTTTCAGGCCGTCGTCGGCGACTTTGAGTGCGTCGGCAAATCGTATTTCGCCTTGTGCGCCGAACGACTTGGTTCGCGCGCGAACGAGTCGGTCTTCACACACGACGGCCTTGTACGCGTGACGCGAGTCGTTGCTGATCCAGTAGCCGTTGACCTTGTCATTGATTCGCGGCTTGATGCGGTAGATGGCGTTTTCGTTCTGGTCGATCCAGATGTTCTCGCCGCCCGCATCGACCGGGCTGATGCTGGGCGTGCGCTTGAGCATCCACACGCGCTGTGCGAAGAGAAACGATTTATCGAGCAGTGCGCCCACGGGGCAAAGGTCGACGACGTTCAGCGAGATTTTGTTGTTGAGCGGCTTGCCGGGGAAGATTTCGATTTCTTCCTTGTGCCCGCGACCGTCGACGAAGAGCTCGCTTGTGCCGGCAATTTCGCGAGTGAAGCGGACGCATCGCGTGCACATGATGCAGCGATCGGTGTAAAGCAAAACGTGTTCGCCGACATCTTTTTTGGGGTTCTTTGATTTGTCTTCTTCGAAGCGGCTCTGGCTTCGACCGAAACTGTAGCTGTAATCCTGCAGCGAACACTCACCCGCCTTGTCGCACACCGGGCAATCGAGCGGGTGGTTGATGAGGAGAAACTCCATGATCTGCTTCTGATTCGCCACGGCCTTGGTGCTTTGCGTGCTGACGACCATTCCATCGCGGATCGGCGTCTGGCATCCGGGCACGAGCTTGGGAATGCCCTCGACTTCGACCAGACAAATTCGGCACGAGGCGACGATCGAAAGCCCGGGATGATAGCAATAGTGTGGGATTTCGATGCCGTTGTCCTTACAGGCCTGAAGGATCATCTGGCGGTCTTTGGCTTCGATCTTTTTTCCGTCGACGGTGATGCTGGGCATGCCGATGATAGTCGCCAAATCACGTGTCGCACTCAAGTGCGCGGCGAATAGAGTTGCAGCTTTTGCTCGATTTGATTGGAACGAGAACTTGTAATTGCAACGAAATGCGACCGATTTGGTCGATCAAAAAAGTTCGGGATCTAGGATTCGAACCTAGACAAGCAGAATCAGAATCTGCTGTGCTACCGTTACACCAATCCCGAGTCGCCGGTGCGTTGAAAATCGCCGGCCGAGCATTGTCGCAAGAGTTGTCGCGGCGTCAATAGTCGTAGGTTCCTACGGACCGCCTCTCGACTTTCAAAAGTTTATCGGTATCATCCTCCCCTCGCTCCTGAAGCCCAGGTGGCGGAATTGGCAGACGCACTACTTTGAGGTGGTAGCGGGGCAACCCGTGGAGGTTCGAGTCCTCTCCTGGGCACTTTGGTTTTTCTGACGCGGCAGATTGATCGACAAAAAAAGTCAACGTCAACATCACGGTCTTCGGTCTACGACGCAACTGCTAAATTGCGACCTTTTCTAGGCGACCTTTTTTTGTTTGCAATTCTGGGCCGCGGACTGCACGAAATCAGCGAGCGTGGCGAGACTGATCCCTGAGTGAACGGGGATTGTGGTTTGCGATGGCGTTTCAGCGGCTGGAATTGCTGTCGGTGGTGTTGGTGATGTGGTCGCGGGAACGATCAATGGTTCGCACATTATGCGGCAAATCGGCAAAGGCTGAACGCCTTGGTTTACGAAAGACGTGTTTAGCTCCTGGATATCTTTCGCTGTAAATCCTGCGATCTCGCCCGGGCGACAAGCAACCACGATCGCGTCAATTTTTCCGACCTCCTGTGCGGTGGGCAGGCGTCCGGGGCTGTGCACGCTGCAAATTGACTGTAGTGCTGTGATAATCGGATCGAAAGTCGACAGCCCCGGATCTCTCGCGAGCCAGATGCGTGCGGTAGTTGATGGAAAAAGCGGCACGATCAATTGGTCTCCGTCACTACGCGACAGCCCGGCCAGGGACACGGTCACGCAAGAGACATCGGCGCGAAGTGTCCGCGCGTCCGGGCATTTTGGATTCGCGTCACCGACGGCAGCCTGGCAAGTCGCCGTGGTCATCGGCGCGATCGTAGATGTATGGGCAGAAGCGAGCAGGACAGCGTTCGCGTAATTCTCTGCCATCCAGAGGACTTGGACGAGCGGATTCTTCGAGGAAGCACGAGACGGGCCGTGTAGGGCTTCAATGGGTTCGCGGATCGGTTCGGGTAAGCCAATGCAGTCGAACACGATACGCATGAGTTCGATGTGAGAGAGCCCGAGCATTTCACGCTGCACTCGGTCGCGAGGAAGTTTTGAGTTAAGGGAGAATTCGTCGATTTGACTGTACTCCGCACTGAAGTGGCTTCGGATCAGCATATCGCCCAGGTCGTGGCAAAGCCCAACGATATAGGCGAGGCCCGAAATTTCGGGCGATTTTCCGGCCGTCAGCGTTTCGCAGATCTGAGCGACCGCAAGCGAGTGCTGCCAGCAACGAATCGGATTAAAACCTTCTGAACTGCTCTCAGGCAGTGTATCGAAGATTTCGCTCGTTTCGGCGATGTTGCGGACGCCCGCACACCCGACTTTTTTAATCGCCCCCTCGATCGTGGTGACGATTCCGCTGCTGGAGGCTAACGCGGCGCTGTTGGCCGCCTGGAGCAACCGCGCCGACATCATCGGGTCTTGTAAAATCAGGGATGCGAGCTCCACATTATCAGTTTTCGCAGACGTCGCCGCAGAGATGACTTGTGAGACCACTCCCGAAAGCGTCTTTGCCTTAATCGCAACTTGTGCCCGCTCAGTACACTTCTCTCTCGTCATCAAAGACGGAATTTCGGTGCCGCTGACGTAGTTCGTTCCCGCGGCAGTTCTAACGCTGGTTGTTGCCTGAGTCGGCTGTTCTTTAGGAAGCTTGGCTTGCGGTGCGATTGTCGCAGGCTTGGCGATGCTAGTTCCTGAGGACGATGATTTTACGCTAGAGCTGGGCCCATTTTCGTCCAGGACGCGAGAGGCGTCTGGTATTGGCCGCGAGGATGGCGTTTCCAGGTTTTTTTGTACGCGTTCCAGAAGGTCGGGTAGACGGAAGCGGGATTTGAGAAGGTAGTCTGATACACCGAGCATTGTCGCCGCTTTCATGACACGCTCGTCCGTCACCGCAGTCAGGAGAAGCACTGGCACGTTCGCGAGGTTCGCATCTTCATTTTTGTGCTTGAGGAAAGTCATCCCGTTCATTTTTGGCATCGCCGCGTCCAAAAGAATCAGGTCCGGACGACTCAGCCGTGCCTTGGCCAGTGCATCCTCGCCGTCGCAGGCCGTTGCTGTCTGATATCCGGCAAGGCGCAGACTGGCGGCGATTGGTTCGCGGAATACGGCCAAATCGTCGACGACAAGAATAGTTTTCATGCGGACACCTCTTGCATTTCAGAAATGCAAACTGTCTCGCCGGTCGCTGCCATTTCGAGGTCGGCCCGGAGACGGACGGCAACGCACGTTCCCTTTTCAAGGGCTGACTGCACCTCAATTCCTCCTCCGTGGGCTTGCGCGATTCCCTTACAGATTGCGATTCCCAAACCCGTTCCGCTGATCTGTCTGTCACTGACGACGCCCGAATTGAGCGCAAACGCCTCGCCGAGTCGGGCCATCAGTTCAGGCGGGATTCCGCATCCTGTGTCAGTGACGCGAAGCTCAATCCAATTGCCCGCGGCGTTGGAGCAACACTGTGCGTGAATTTCAATATGACCCGATTGGGTGTGCTTGCGTGCGTTGTTGAGCAGATTGATCAGGAGGCGCCGGATCGCCTCGGAGTCGCCGAGCATCGGGAAATCGCCCGTCTCACAAACTGAACCGAGCCGGACAGCCGAAACGTCGACCAACGGACTCACTGAATCCAGTGCCTCGTTGATGACTTGCTTGAGGTCAATGCTGGACCAATTCCATTGCGCGCGCCCGCTGTTGAGTCGGGCGGCCTCAAGGAGATTATTTACAGTGTCGGACATCCGGTCTACTTCGTCCGAGATCTCCCGCAGAAACTGATCGGCTTCCAGGGTATTGCGGGCGCCGTCGGTGCAGAGAAACTCAGTAATTGCGCGGAGTGCCGCCAGCGGAGTTCGCAGTTCATGACCGACGACCCCCAAAACCTGTTCCATTCCCGCCACCGCGTCGCGAAGGCCGTGCTGTTCTCTGGTGAGCCGTTCCGCAATTTTTCGTGCCGTCACATCATCATGCGAAATCACCGCCCGGGTCGGTCCCTCACCTTCGAACGGAGTGACACGCATCATCATCCATCGTTGCTCTGTCGGAGAATGGCAGGGGTATTCCAGTTCGGCGTGATCCAGTTCGTGGCGAAGGACTTTCCGAATGCACTCGGCCGCGTCGCCGGCGCTGTCATCACCCTGACTCGTCGCGCGGTCGCAAACTTCAAGATAGTTCGAGCCCACACCGTTATTGGCGTAAGTCATTCCGCATTGCATGGCTTGCCGCTCCCAGGCCGCATTGACTGCGACGATGGTCCCAGACTCGTCGAGAATGGCGAGATTGGCGGCGAGTGAGTTGACCGTCGAGCGTGCCAGCCGTTCGCTTTCGCGAATTTTATGATCCGCAACGCGTTGACTGCTGATGTCCACCAAAACGTTAATCGCCCCGCGCAATTCTCCGTTATCTTGGAAGACGGGATTGACGTGTGCGAGTACGAAATGCCGCTGGCCGTCGGCTGATTCCATGATCTGTGTGACGCCTTCAAGCTTGCTGCGGTCCCGCAATGCACAGGCCATCGCGCAATCCTGGTGCGCAAGCGAACTGCCGTCGGCGTTATATAGTGCAACAGAGCCGCAAAATCGCACGG
>JBBQKP010000207.1:0-5999 GCA_038326995.1 Tepidisphaerales bacterium | reverse complement strand
CGTTCTCCAGCGGCATGCGCGGGAAGTAAGTCAGTGCCCACAAAATAATCGATAGCGCGAAGATGATCGTGCCCGCCTTGACCAAAAACTGCCGCGTGTTCGTCCACACCGTTCGAAGAACATTGCGTATTGACGGCCTGCGGTACGTCGGCATTTCCAGCATGAACGTCCCGGCGTGTCCGCCCTTGAGAAGTGTCTTGCGGAAGACAAACGCCGTGGCGAACGCGACGACCACTCCAAGCGCGTAGCAGGCGAACATCACCATGCCGCGGCCGAAGACGGAGAGGCCGGCGAAGAATGTTCCGATGAGCAATCCATAGACAGGCAATCGTGCGCTGCAGCTCATGAACGGCGCGACGCAGATGGTGGCGAGTCTGGTCTGGCGGTCTTCGATGGACCGTGCGGACATGATGCCTGGAATCGCACACGCGAAGCTCGAAAGCAGCGGCACGAAGCTCTTTCCCGACAGGCCGACGCGGGAAAAAATTCGGTCCATGATGAATGCGCCGCGCGCGAGATAGCCGCTGTCTTCCAAGACTGCGAGGAAGAGAAACAGAATGGCGATCTGCGGCACGAACACGATCACGCCGCCCACGCCCGCGAAGATTCCGTCGGCGAGCAGCGCTTTGAGCGGCCCTTGCGCCATCGAGCCCGTGACCAGATCACTCAGCAAGCCGATGCCGCTTTCGATGACGCCAATCAGTGGATCGGCCAGGAGAAAGATCGACATGAACAGCAGTGCCATGATCACGGCGAAAGCGAGCGGGCCGAAGAGGCGGTGCAGCAGCACGGCGTCGAGCCGCCTGGTGAGTTTGTCGCTGGGCCGATCGGGAATCATCGGCAAAGTCAGACGCGATCGCACGGGCTTGGCGGCGAATTGACCGGGTGCGGCGGAAGGACTGCGGCCGGGGGATCGAACGGCGCTCTCTTCGTCGACTTGCTCAACGACTTGCTCCACGACGCCGTCGATCCAGTCGTAATGCGCTTCAATATCGCACTGCATCGGATCAAGCCCGATATCCACGATGCGACTGCGCTGCTGCGCGACGGCCGCCTTGAGTTCCTCCGGCAGCTCGATCACGTCGTCGCCGACGATCGCGTGCTCGGCCAGCGCACGATCGGAAATTCGGCTCGCCTGCGCGTAGGGCCGGATTAGCGGCCGCAAAACTTCGATGGCGTCGACAAACGTCGGCGGCAACGGCCAGTCGGGCTCCGAACACACCGCGGCGTTTTGAATCTGCTGGCGAAGCTCTTCGACGCCCTTGCCCTGCTGCGCGACGACTTCGACAACGGGCACGCCGCCCAGCAATCGAGACAGCTTTTGAGCATCAACTGCGCGTCGCTGTTTTCCGGCGAGATCGGTCATCGTCAGCGCGACCAAAACGGGCAAGCGCATCTCCATGACCTGTGTCAGCAGAAATAAATTTCGCGGCAGATTGCTCGCATCGACCACCACGATCACCGCGTCGGGTTGGGCCGCCACCGCACCGAATTCGCCCAATTTTCCAGAAAGAAAATCGACGGCGACGCGCTCGTCGGGAGATCGCGAAACAAGCGAATACGTGCCTGGCAGATCAATGAGTTCGACATCGCCGAGCGGCGTAGGGCAAGTGCCGGTCTTGCGATCGACGGTGACGCCGGGATAGTTCGCGACTTTTTGACGAAGCCCGGTCAGTGCGTTGAACAGTGTTGATTTGCCACTGTTGGGATTGCCGACCAGGGCCACCTTGCGTGAGGTCTTCAATAAAATAGGGCGTGCCATGTGGTGATTCTAGCTCTGCAAAACGGGCACGACCTGAACAAGTCGGGCAAGCTCTCTTCGCAGTGACAGCGCATACCCGCGAAGGTGATATTGCACCGGATCGCCCAGCGGCGCTTTTCGCACGGCATGCACGATCGACCCGCGCGTCAGACCCATTTCAAGCAGACGGCGTCGTGTGGAGGCGTCGCCCGTAATTTCGACGACCTGTCCCTGTTCGCCCATGCAAAGCGAGGCGAGTGAACAGCACTTGTTCTCTTCCAACTGACAGGGTCCGTGCACACACTCCGGGCAGGCCGCACTGCTATGACTATGGCCGGATGCAGCAAGAATACCTGCCTCATCTGTGCCGTGAAAATCGCTTTTCTCGGGTTTTTCAGAAGTGCGAAAACGGTCGGACGATGAATCCATGTCGAAACGATAGCATCAAAACGACGTGATGTAACGAACGTTTTGTCTGTAAGTTCAGTGCAGGCCCTCGCGGTAAACCGAGCCGTTCATTACTATTTGGTTTGATCGACACACACAACACCACCGACTTACTTACCCGGAGCGCGCATGTCCAACACCGTTTCCATCGCAGACCTCATTGAAGAATACTCGCAAGGCCCGTCATTATTGGAAAGTTCGACCATAGGGCTGACGGACTCGCAGTTGGATGCCTTGCCCGTGGCGGGGACGTGGTCGATCCGTCAGATCGTGGCGCATACGGTGCACATGGACGCCGTAGCGTGCGACAGAATGACGCGGATGATTTCGGAAAATACCCCATTGCTGGTGAACGTGGACGAGGACGCCGCGATCGCCGGCAGGCTCTATGAAGGGCTGCCACTCGTCACCATGCTCAGCTTGTTTCGACTCAACCGGGAGATCATGACGCATATTTTCAAGACACGTCCGCAGGTCGATTTTGCCCGTGTGGGCGTGCACACGCACGCGGGGTTGATCACCGTTCAGAGTGTGATGGAAAAATACGTGAAACACTTGAAGCATCACCTCCCATTCATCGAGAAAAAGCGTCAGATGGTTTGAGGCCAGACGCGCGAATCAGATGCGAGCTCAGTCGTGCGCACTCACCACGCACTCGCCACGCACTCACAGTGACTTGCATGCTTCGATGCGTCAGATAGCTTTCTCAGGCTTACGCTCAGGCTCACGTCATCAACAGAAATTCATCGGTTGCTATTCTAAAGATCGGGAGATCATCATGTCGGCTAAAATAAAATGGGGCATCATCAGCACGGGCGCAATCGCGGGCGCATTTGCTCGCGCACTGGGCGCGTCTGATACGGGCGAACTCACCGCTGTCGCAAGTCGCGACGCGGGCAAAGCGCGGGAGTTCGGACTGAAGTGGGGCGTGACCCGCACGTACGGAAGCTATGAAGCACTGCTGGCCGACGAGCAGGTGAGTAGCGTGTATGTCGCCACGCCGCACCCCTCGCATGCCGAGTGGTCGATCAAGGCGATCCGTGCGGGCAAGAATGTGCTGTGCGAGAAGCCGCTCGCGCTCAATCAATGGCAGGCGCAGGGCATGATCGAGGCGGCGTCGGCGGCGGGGGTGAAGCTCATGGAAGCCTTCATGTACCGATGCCATCCGCAAACCAAACGCCTCTACGAACTGGTTCGAGACAAGGCCATCGGTGATCTGCAGCTCATCGATGCGCCCTTTAGTTTTCGCGCGGGCTTCAATGCCGACTCTCGGCTCTTTAGCAACGACCTTGCGGGCGGGGGAATTCTCGACGTCGGCTGCTACTGCGTATCGATCGCGAATCTTCTCGCAGGCGCGGCCGCGGGTAAGCCGTTCGATGTTCCCGTTGATCTCAAGGCGACGGCGCTGCTCGGCCCGACCGGCGTTGACCATATCGCCAGCGCTGTTGCACGCTATTCAAGCGGCGTGATCGCTCAACTTTCCACCGGCGTCACACTTAGTCGCGACAACACGCTTCGGCTCTTCGGCACGAATGGCTCGATCACCGTGCCAAACTGGTTCGTCGCCAATCGCGAACTTCCTGACCAAGGCCTCATCATAATGAAAGTGAGCGGCCAAAGCCCTGAAGAGATTCGAGTCGATGCGGACAAGACCAGCTTCGCTTACGAAGTCGACGCGTTCGCACTGCTGGTTCGCAATGGCGAAGCGCCGCACCCGGCCGTTTCGCTTGCCGACACTCTTGCCGCGATGGAAACGCTCGACCGATGGCGAAGCAGCGCGGGGCTTACGTACAAACAGGAAAATCCCGAACACTTCTCCGCCAACACGGTGGGCGGAACGCCGCTTGCATTCGCCTCACGCGGCGCGATTCCGATGGGTAAAATTCCCCATCTCGAAAAGCCGGTCTCACGCCTCATCATGGGGTGCGACAACCAGGGAAGTTTCTCCCACGCCGCTGCGGTGTTTGATCTGTTCTTCGAGTACGGCGGTAACACGTTCGACACCGCTTTCGTCTACGGCGGCGGTCATCAGGAGCGCCTGCTGGGCCAGTGGATCAGGCTTCGAAACGTGCGAGAACAGATCAACGTCGTCGTCAAAGGCAGCCACACGCCTTACTGCACGCCGTTCGATCTCAAGCGGCAACTTCGCGAAAGCGTCGAACATCGCCTGGGCATTGCCCACGCAGACATCTACATCATGCACCGCGATAATCTCGACGTCCCAGTCGGCGAGTTCGTCGACGTGCTAAACGAGCAGGTCCGCGCGGGACTGATTCGAACCTTCGGCGGAAGTAACTGGTCCATCGACCGCATCGCACAGGCAAACGAGTACGCATCGAAAAACAACAAGCAGGGTTTTTCGATCCTAAACAATAACTTTAGCCTCGCTCGCATGGTCTCGCCCGTGTGGGACGGGTGTGTCGCATCATCCGACCCGACCAGCATGGCGTTTCTCACACGCACGCAATTGGTGAGCCTGAGCTGGAGCAGCCAGGCGCGCGGATTTTTCTTGCCGGGACGGGCCGCGCCTGACAAGCGTGAAGACGAAGAGCTCACGCGGTGCTGGTACTCCGATGACAACTTCCAGCGCCTCGAACGCGCGAAGGAACTCGCCGCCAAGCACAACGTCTCGCCCATCAATATCGCCTTGGCGTACGTGCTGTGTCAGCCGTTCCCATCGTTCGCACTGATTGGCCCGCGAAAGCTCGACGAGCTGCGCACGAGCCTGCCCGGTGCGACGCTGACGCTTTCAAGCGAAGAGTTGCGGTACCTCAACCTGGAATAAAAACACAGGTGGCAGATCGCATGCACCGCACACGCGACATCATTCTGCGAGGCATCGATGAAGGCCTGCACTCTGCCGCGCAGTTGTATGTGTCGGTCGGCGGAGATTTGGTCGCGGACGAAGCGTTCGGCCCGATCTCCACCAACCATCTCATGCTGTGGATGAGCGGCGGAAAGCCCGTCGCGGCGGCGGCGGTGCTGATGCTGGTTGCGCGGAAATTGATCACACTCGACACCCGCATTTGCGATGTGATTCCGCCGTTCGCTAGCAATGGCAAAGACGCGATCACGCTGCGTCACATCCTCACGCACACGGCTGGATTTCGCGGGCCGCTCAATAACTTCACACCCGGCCCGTTCGGCGCGATCATCGATCGCGTGTTTGCACTCAAGCAAGAGGCAGGCTGGGTCGCGGGCGAGAAGGCGGGCTATCACGTCGGCAGCAGCTGGTTCGTGCTGGGCGAGCTGGTTCGCATTCTGGACGGCAGGCCTATTGATCGATTCGTGCTTGAAGAGATCAGCGACGAAATTTTCATCGGCATGAGCACAAGCGAGCTCGAGATTGTTCGCGGCCGACTGGTGGAAATGAAGGTGACGGACGCGAGTAATCGAACGCCGTTTTCGGGTAATTCCGACGATGCGATTGTCGTATCTCGTCCCGGTGCGAACGCGCGTGGGCCGATTCGCGAACTGGGCCGATTCTATGAAAGGCTGTTGAATTGCCGAGTTGGTAAAGACGACTTATTGCCGCAGGAGATCGCGCTACAGATGACGACGCGCAATCGCGTCGGCATGCACGACGCAACGTTCGGCCAGGTTCTCGACTGGGGCCTGGGCGTCATGATCGACAGCAAAGAATACGCGGGCGAGCACCAGTACGGCTTTGGCGCAAACGCCTCGCGCGATACTTTCGGCCATAGCGGCAACCAATCAAGCTGCGGGTTTGCCGATCCGAAACACGAGCTCGTCATCGCGTGGGCGTGTGATGGTATGCCGGGCGAGCTGTTGCATCAGGCGCGTCAACGCG
>JBBQKP010000206.1:0-6048 GCA_038326995.1 Tepidisphaerales bacterium | reverse complement strand
GCAGCACACGCTCGATTATCTCGACTATTACCTCGTTCAACTGAAGGCCGCTTACGAAGCACGCGGCGGGCACGTTTACTTCGCGCGCAATGCCGCCGACGCGACTCGCATCATTCTCGAAATCGCCCGCAAAGCGAACGTCAAAACCATCATCAAATCCAAGAGCATGGTGAGTGAGGAAATCGAACTCGCACATTCCTTTGAAGAAAACGGCTACGACGTGGTCGAGACCGATCTGGGCGAGTTCATTGTTCAAATCGACCACGATAAGCCGAGCCACATCGTCACGCCGATCATCCACAAGGACCGCCAGAGCATTGGCGAGTTGTTCAGCAAATATTTTTCAACACCCTACACCGACGACCCGATCGCACTGACAAGACAGGCGCGCGTTTATCTGCGTGACAAGTTTCGCCGCGCCGACATGGGCATGACCGGCGGCAACTTCATCGTGGCCGAGACTGGCGATATCTGCTCGGTCGAAAACGAAGGCAATGTCAGGCAAAGCACGACCAGCCCGCGTGTATTGCTCTCGCTGGTGGGCATTGAAAAACTCGTGCCGCGGGTAGATGACCTGGCCGTGTTGCTCAAGCTGCTGGCGCGCAGCGCGACCGGCCAGCCCATGACGGTCTACACGAGCTTGTTCGGCGCGCCGCGCACCGCCGACGAGCGCGACGGGCCCGAAGAATGCCATCTGGTTCTGATGGACAACGGCCGAAGCGAAATTCTCGCAAGCGAAGAATATCGCGAAACACTTCGCTGCATTCGATGCGGCGCTTGCCTGAACGCGTGCCCGATTTATCGCTCCATCGGCGGACACGCGTACGGCAGCGTCTATCCGGGCCCGATCGGCGCGCTCATCACGCCACTCATGCAGGGCCTAAGCCAGTTCAAAGATTTGCCAAGCGCCAGCAGCCTTTGCGGCGCGTGCTTTGAAGCGTGTCCGGTGAAGATCAATATTCCCAAGCACCTGATCAATCTCCGGCGCGACATGGTGAATGGAAACATCACCGGGCGATTCGAGAAGATGATTTATAGAGTGTGGGCGCAGCTGCTGAAGCGCCCGGTGGTTTATTCGCTGATGACATGGACGCAGGCGCGTTCGCTTCGACTGCTCGGAAAAGTCGCGGGCCGACGCGGATTTATTCGCGCCATGCCCCCGCCCGCGAGCGGCTGGACGAAGGTGCGAGACATGCCCGTGCCCGCGGCAACGCGATTCGGTGCGATGTGGAACAAGAGTAGAAAGTAGGCGCAGAAAGTAGCCGCAGAAAGTAGCCGCAGAAAGCATCCCCAAAGTGCACCCCAGACTTGCACCCGCCCATGAACGAATTTATCCAGACAATAAGCAAGTCGCTAGGCCGAACTTCCGTGCCGCGCGATGTTCCGAAGCCTCCCGTGATCGATGACGCGATCACTCGCCTGGTCAGGGCCGATGCTGACCTGAAGCAGCACTTCATCGAGATGGCCCGCGGCTGCAAGATGATCGTCGAAGAAGTGCTTACCGATGATCTGGCCGCGGCGATCCAGCGGCATCTCTCGCGCGGCAATGCAGCGAGCTGCGTCGTCACGCGATGCGAACTATTTGATCGCGTCGGCCTGCTCGACCATCTGAGTGCCGTCTCCGTTCGAACAACCGTCTGGGATCAGTCGACGCTCGACGATTCATACGACGTTGATGCGGGCGTGACCGACGTTTGGCGCGCCGTCGCGGAGACTGGCTCACTGGTGATGCGGGCATCGAAAGAGCAAGGCCGCGCTGTTTCGCTCGTTCCCGTTCTGCATATCGCCGTCGTGCGAACCAGCCAGATCGTGCCGGACTTGATCGACCTGATGCGCGAAACATCGACACACGGAACGGCATCGGGAATCGTCATCATCAGCGGGCCGAGCAAGACGGCCGACATCGAAATGAATCTCGTGGTCGGCGTGCACGGGCCGGGCGAAGTCGTGGTGCTTATTGTCGACGATTCAATGGTGACGATTTGAAGAAGCCGAGTTTTGTCGATCTTCATTCACACAGCACCGCCTCCGACGGCACCGACGCACCGGCCGCGGTGATTCGCCTCGCCGCTGCCGCGGGTTTATCCGCGATCTCTTTGACAGATCACGACACGATCGGCGGCCTTGATGCGGCCGCGGTCGAAGCCGTCAATGTCGGTATCGATTTTCTTCCCGGCATCGAAATTTCCTGCAGCTATCCCAGGCCCGGAACGATGCACCTGCTGGGCTACGGAATCGACCCGGCCAGTGAAAGTCTTGGCCGCGTTCTGACGTCACTGATCGAAGCGCGCAACGAACGAAATCTGCGGATCGTCGAGCAACTTCAAAAGCAGGGCATCGCCATCACGATGGAAGACGTCATTCGTGCATCGGGCGGCGGCGTCGTCGGCAGGCCGCATATTGCAAGGGTTTTGCTCGATCGCGGCGCGGTGAAAACCTCGGCCGAGGCGTTCAATAAATATCTGGGCGGCGGAGCGAAGAATTACATCGACAAAGAACGCCTCACCGCGTCTGAGGCGATTCGTCTGATCCACGACGCGGGCGGGCTTGTTTCGCTCGCGCATCCGAGCCAGCTTAAGCGTCAGAATCGGCTTCAGCTTCAGCACGCGATCAAGGATCTCGCCGACATGGGGCTCGACGCAGTCGAGTGCATTCACAGCGATCATCGCGATTCATACGTCGACGAACTCGAGGAACTTTCGCGCCGATACGGACTTTTGACCACAGGCGGGAGCGATTATCACGGCGCTGCAAAACGCCACATTCGACTCGGTTTTGCAAGGGAAAGACGAATACCGCGCGAATGGTTCGACCGACTTCAATCGGCCGTGCTCGCCAAGCGGCAGGGTAAGCGTGTATAACCTCGCCGAACCATTTACCCTTCCGGAGATTTCCACACATGCAGCGCACACTCATCATCTGTAAGCCTGACGCAGTCCAGCGAAAACTCGTCGGCGAAATTATTCGCCGAATCGAAAACAAAGGCTTCACCCTCGCGGGCCTGAAGATGTCGAAAATCGACAAGGCCGTCGCGGAGAAACATTACGCCGAGCACGCAGGCAAGCCTTTCTTCGCCGATCTCGTTTCGTTCATGACCGGCGGGAATGTCGTCATTCTCGCGGTCGACGGCGACGAAGTCATCGGCGTCATGCGAACCCTCATGGGCAAGACCAAGTTCACAGAAGCGCAGCCCGGAACCATTCGCGGCGATTACGCCCACAGCTTCACCGAGAATCTGATTCACGGCTCCGACTCGCCCGAGAGTGCGGCACGTGAGATCAAATTGTTCTTCCCCGAACTGCACTGAGTCACCCGCGCGACGTGCATGCACCGGCCGTTAAGTATTTCGGTCGGGCTCCAAGTGTCGACTGCAAAGTTGTGGGGTGGCATTATGGGCGTCTCCAAGACCGCTTCGACCTCACCAGAGAATCGCGCCGCGGAACTGCGACGCGCGCTGGACGAGCACAACCACAGCTACTACGTCCTTGCCCGTCCGACCATCAGCGACGTCGAGTTTGATCGTCTTCTTTCCGAACTCGCGGCCTTGGAAAGTGCGCACCCGCAGCTTCGCTCGGCCGACAGTCCGACGCAGCGCATCGGCGGCGAGGCGATCGGGTCGTTCAGTACAATCGAACATCGCGTGCAGATGATGTCGATCGACAACACCTATGGCCGCGACGAGTTTTTTGCCTTCGATAAGCGCGTGCGACAGATGCTCGACGTCGCGACCATCGCTTACAGCGTCGAACCCAAAGTCGATGGCGTCGCGTGTTCGATTCGGTATGAGAAGGGACAGCTCGTCCACGCCGTCACGCGCGGCGACGGCCGACGCGGCGACGACGTGACCGCCAACGTCCGCACCATCAAAAGTGTGCCGCTGAAACTACGTGGCGTGACAGTGCCGAATATTCTCGAAGTTCGCGGCGAGGTGTTTATGGACGACAAGACCTTCGCCGCGATTAATCTGAAGCAGGTCGAAGAGGGTGAAGAGACCTATGCGAATCCGAGAAATTTTACTGCCGGGACGCTCAAACAACTCAACCCGAAAGTGACCGCGAGTCGCGGCCTGCGGTTTATCGTTCACGGGTTTGGCGAATTCGTCGGCCTTGAAGGTGAAAGCTACGTCGATGTGATGGCCGCGGTGAAAGAACTCGGATTGCCAGTCACGCCAACGCTTCGGCGGTGCGGCGACGCGCAAGTGGCGTGGGCCGCCGTCGAACAGTTCGCCATCGATCGCAAGATCTTGGGCTATCAGACCGACGGCATGGTCGTGAAGGTCGATTCAATGGAGGCACGCAAGGCGCTTGGCGTGACGAGCAAAGCGCCGCGCTGGGCGATCGCATTCAAATACCCGGCCGAGCAGGCGCGAACGACACTTCTTGGCGTGACGTGGCAGGTCGGAAAAAACGGCACGCTCACGCCGGTTGCTCAACTCGCGCCGACGCTGGTCGCGGGAACTACCGTCCGCCGAGCGACGCTTCATAACATCGAACAAATCCAGCGGCTCGGCTTGCACCTGGGCGACACGGTCATCATCGAAAAGGCGGGCGAGATTATCCCGCAGGTCGTCAGTGCAGACATGTCAATGAGGCAAGCGGACGCGGTTGCGATCGTCGCTCCGACTCATTGTTCCAGCTGCAACACGGAAGTGAAGAAGCAGACCGACGGGCCGTTCGTAAGGTGCGACAATCCCGTGTGCCCTGAGCAAATGAAGCAGCGAATCGAGTGGTTTGCGGCACGCGGTCAAATGAATATTGACGGACTGGGTGAAAAGCTCGTCGCGCAACTCGTCGATGCGGGAATTGTTGAAACGTTCGGCGATCTTTATCGACTCGAAAAGCAGCAGCTTCTGACGCTCGAACGCATGGGCGAAAAATCGGCCGACGCGCTCTTGCACGCCATCTCCAAAAGCAAAACGCAGACGCTCGATCGATTGCTTGCGGGGCTTGGCGTCCGACACGTCGGCAAGACCGTGGGCAGGGTGCTTTCGAACCGGCTGGGCAGTCTTGACGCGATCGGCGCAAGCGATGCGGCGAGTTTGGCGGCGATCGAGGATGTCGGACAGGTCATTGCCGACACCGTCGTTTCGTTTTTCGCATCCGAAGCGGGCAGGGCGATCGTCGCCGATCTGAAAGCCGTCGGACTCGATCCGATCCAAACGCCTGCCGACACCTCTGCGACATCGGTCGGCCCGCTCAGTGGCAAGAGCGTCGTCGTCACAGGCACACTCGAAAAATTCGGGCGCAGTGAGATTCAGGAGTTGATCCTGAAATTGGGCGGTAAGGCGTCGGGATCGGTGTCGAAAAAGACGTCGTTCGTACTGGCCGGGGCGGAAGCGGGATCTAAGCTGGAGAAGGCGCGGGAGCTGGGCGTGGAAGTGATTGACGAGGCCGAGTTCGTCAAGCGATACTGCCCCGCATGATTCGCAAGGCGATCAAGACTTTTCTGCTGCTGTTATACGTGATCTTGCAGGGCGGATGCAGTGCGACGGTGTATCCGCCTGCCGCGTTGGTCGAGCCGGTGACGATTTACATCGCCAGTTACGGCAAGCACTCGAGCCTGATTCTGCCGACTCGCCAGGGCCATTATGCTGAGTATGCGACGGGTGACTGGCCTATTTATGTTGAAAACAAAGACAGTTATTTGTCTTATGTTCGCGCGGGGCTTTTATCGCGCAAGACCGCTCTTGCGAGGCGAGATATTCGTTCGGATGATGTGACTGATGCTTCATTTCTCGGAGTATTGAAGCTGACTCCGATTGAAGTCGAATACCGTCGAGCGGTAAGACTCAGCGATGAACTCGACACATGGTTCGTCTCCGCCTTGCGTCTGTCGCCCGACTATCCGGTGTATAACCCGCTCACACGGCTGCACGCCGTGCCTTGGCCAAGGCAGTACCGCGTGTGGGACAACTGCAATCACCAGACCTCACGATGGCTTCGGCAAATCGGGTGTGATGTCCGGGGTATGTCCGTTCTGGCAGATTATAAAATCAGACATCGCAAGGCAGGCGCTACGCGACCTTCGCTTGAGGATGCTTCTTCTGAG
>JBBQKP010000205.1:0-6065 GCA_038326995.1 Tepidisphaerales bacterium | reverse complement strand
TCATCGCCAGCGCGAGCGACACCGACTCGGCGATGCTGCGGCTTCCGTCATCAATGCCGGGCAGAATGTGAGAGTGAACGTCGATGCGTCCGAAGCTGTTCTTGGTCCCTGTATTCATTTATTCCGTGTATTCATTTACTCAACTTCTCATGTGAACATGGCGATGGTTGCATCGCCCGGCAGGTAGTCGTTTCGAAGCACGGCGTGCCTGGAGTGTGCTTTTGCCCAGACGAGCAACTCACGCGCGTCGTACGAGTAAAGATGATCCGCCGCGGCCAGGTCGGGCGAGGCGAGGAAGTTGAAAACGACCGCGTTTGTCGATGACAGTGCGACTTCGAGCGTGCGATAAACCAGCAGCGGTACGATCGTGTTCAGCGAGCCGCTGAAAACAATCACGTCGGCCTCGCACGCCAGCAGCGACTCTTGCGTGACGAAATCGCCTTCGATGATCTTGTCTGATTCACCTGAAAAATCACGGACGACGTCGCGGGCGCGATGTGCGAGTTGTGGAATCGCTTCCAGCCCGATGTAGCGCTTCGGGTTCACGCCAGCATTCAGCAGATGCGGCAAAAAATCGCCCAGTCCGCAGCCGGCATCGAGCACGACCTGATCGTCCATATCGAACATCGACGCGATCGCATCGAACCTTAGACCCTGCGTTCGACGGCTCGCCCACAGCAGCGATGCAAAGCCGTCGCCGTGCTCCTTGACGGCGGCGGCGTAGGGTTTGAGGTGGTTGAGCGCGTGCGACTTCATCATCTGCATCAATCGATCGTGAGCACGACGCTTTGCGGTTCGAAGCACGTGGTGTCGTCGCACGCCTGATATGCCGCGGTGATCTTGATCGGCGATTCTGGAAGCGCTTTCGCGGAGATGAGTCGAATCGTGAAGTCGCCAAAAAACGCTTGCTCGCTATTGATTGTGGACGGCACGGGCAAAACGGCTTGCAAAAGTTCCACGCCGGGCGAAGCGAAGGCGACGATAAGAGGCCGAGCACCGCTTGCAGTCGGCCGCGGATGGAGATGCGACTGGCGTGTGAGTGAGAAATTCACCGCGACCACACTATCGCCGTCGCGGCGAGCGGTGATGCGAACGTGCGGGTCCTGTTGCATAACCGCCTTATTCGTCTCGCGCGATGCGAGATGAACGGCCGCCTCGAAAAGCGTGCAAAGACTGTCGGGCCCGCGCTGCAGCTGAGCTGAAAACGCGCGCACGATTGACTCGGCGTTGATGCCGGCCTTGCTGTCCAGGTTGGTCAGCGCGAACGTCGCATTGCCCGAAGGCAGCGGCGAATCGCGTGCGATGCGCTGCCGCACGAGCAGGTCGCTCTGCGCGGCAGAAGTGAGGAAAAGCGAACCCGAACCGTCGCCGAAGTCTTGGAGAATACTCGCATGAACGCGGTCGCGTGCTTCTCTCATCGCATCGTCATCAGTGTGGCTTAGCAGCGAATCCAATGCGCGAAGGACGGCGGCGTGGTCGTCCAATGTTGCGGGGTGACGAGCAGCGAGGTCGACGCTGGATCGAAGCAATTGGCCGTCTGAAAAATGCGTTTGCAGCAGATACTGCATGGCCTTCTTCGCGGCAATAAAATAGTGCTGGGCGTCGGGCAAAGAGCGGGCCGCGACGACCAGCGCATGGATCATCATCGCGTTCCATTCCGTGATGATCTTGTTGTCGAGACTCGGCTGATCTCGCAGTGATCTTGCGATGCGAAGCGCGACGCGGGCAGCGGTGAGGGTTTCGTCGCGCTCGATCGAAACCGGGCCGTTGCGAAAGAGCACGTTCGAGTCGGGGACGCCGTCGGAGTGATGCGGGTCGGCGAAGTTCGGGCCGTCAGATAATCCGTAGGCGTCGCAAAACATCTGTGCGACCTGAGTTCCGACGACCTCGACGATTTGCGCGGGAGTCCAGAGGTAGTTTTGCCCTTCACGTGCGTTGACCTCAGCGTCGAGGCCGGTGTAGAACGCGCCGCTGGGTGCGGTGAGTTCGCGCAAAACAAAATCAAGGATGCCGCGTGCGACATCGGCGAAGTAAGGTTCATCGAGGATGGCCGCCGCGCGGACGTAAACGTCGGCGAGCATCGCCTGGTCGTAGAGCATGATTTCGAAGTGCGGCACGAGCCAGCGTGCGTCGGTGCTGTAACGGTGAAATCCGCCGCCAAGGTGGTCGCGAATTCCGCCCGCCGCCATGGCGAAGAGCGTTTGCGTCAGCCGGGGCGCGAGGACTTTTCGCGCGTCGATGAGTTGATGTTCGTGTGAGTCGCAAACAGCAAGCAGTGCGGACAGCAAAGTTTCACGCGGGAATTTCGGGGCAGAGCCGAAGCCGCCGAAGGTCGTGTCAAAATCCGCGGCCGCGGCCAGGGCGAGATCGCCGATTTGTTCGATATCGGGAAGCGGACCGGCCGTCGGGGCAGCGTTGATTTTCTTCAGCGCGTCGATGACGTCGTCCGCGGTACTATCCAACTGGTCTTTCCTCGTGCCCCACGCATCCTGTATCGCAAGCAGCACACGCGGGAAGCCCGGGCGCGATTGAATGTCCGACGCCGGAAAGTACGTGCCGGCGTAAAACGGCTTAAGGTCGGGTGAGAGAAATACACTCATCGGCCAGCCGCCCGAGTTGGTCAGAAGCTGAAGCGCGGTCATGTAAAGCTGATCGACGTCGGGCCGTTCCTCCCGATCCACCTTGATGTTGATGCACACGCGATTCATCAGCTCGGCGATCTGCGCATTCTCAAAGCACTCACGCTCCATCACGTGACACCAATAACAAGTCGAGTAGCCGACTGACAAAAAGATCGGCCTGTTCGTGCGATGAGCCTCGGCAAAAGCTTCGGGGCCCCATGCCCACCAATCCACCGGATTGTGCATGTGCTGGCGAAGGTAGGGACTGGATTCGTTGGCGAGTCGATTGGACATCAGAAGACACAATAGCCGAGCCAATGTCGAGTATCATCTTGTGAGGATGAATGGTGCGGATATCGATCAACTTCTGACTGCGGCACGAAAGGCGGCATGGTCTGGCGCGCGTGCTTCGATTTGGGGCGTGCGCGATGCTCTGACTCAGGTCGTGATGCCGGGCGTTTGCCTGGCGTGCGACGAGCCGGTTGCGAATGTGGGAAGCTGTTGTGATGCGTGCTTATTGAAACTGAGCGAGCTGGAAAGTGTGCCCCGGTGCGAGCGGTGTGCGTCGAAACTTCCCGAAGGAGCGGCGTGCGCGAGTTGCGGCGGAAAAGGACTCAGGCCGTTCGTCAAGATCGCGACGCTCGGCGGATATGATGAACCCGCGCGCAACTTTGTTCTGGCAACGAAGTATGGCAAGAAGTGGTGGTGCGGCGAGTGGCTCGGAATGGAACTGGCACGGTGCGAATCCGTTGCTCGCGTGATGGCGGGTGCGGAAGTCATCGTACCGGTGCCACTTCATCGATGGCGATTGATGTGGCGCGGTTTCAATCAGGCGGAATTGATCGCAAGAGCGCTCGAGAAATTCTCGGACGCGCGGATCGAGAACAGGATTGTCAGAAGGCGTCGCCGGACTCGGCCGCAGGCGGTGCTGGCGTCGCGAACGGCGCGGGTTGCGAATGTGAAAGATGCGTTCGAGCTTATTGACGCGAAGACGATAGAGAGCAGACATGTGGTGATCGCCGACGACATTCTGACGACCGGGGCGACGCTTCGCGCGGTAGCGAGAGTGCTGCAGCGTGCCAGGCCCGCGTCGATCAGCGCGGTGGTGGTGTGTGTTGCGGATCGTCCGCCCGGGCCGCGGGTTTAGCGTACATGTAACACTTAGGCCGAGCGGAATGAAAGTGCCTCGGGGTTCCACAGGCCGGTACGCCGCCCTGTGATTCGAGCCGGGTGCCACGTTCTGGTACTCCAGAGCGTGCTCGGGACGTCGGCCCAACCGCACGCCCAGCCATACGCTTTGCGAGTACACAAAACGTGGCACCCGGAAAGCACTCATACCTGTGTCTTGATAGCACCTCCCGCACACCTATGAATACATAGAAGTGGCACCCTGAAACCGACCGAATCGTCGCACCGGAAACTGTCTTGAGGGTATAAGACGTACAACGGTGAGTACACGGTTGTGGCACCCTGAAAGCTTCGATTCGCGTGACCGCGCTATGGCGCGTAGCGTGCTGAACGGCTACACTCATGCGATCTTTACGAAGCGAAATGAGAATTGAATTCATGTCAAAAATGAGAACGGCGGCATTGGGTTTGTGGACATTAATCGCGGGGCTGGTTGTCGGGTCGACCGCTGTTCAAGCGCAGGCGGGCGATTCGCCGCGCGTGTTGATCGTCTCGATCGACGGCCTGAGGCCCGACGTGATGCTGCTGTGCGACACGCCCAATCTGCGCGGGCTGATGAAGCGCGGCAGCTTCAGCATGTGGGCGCGAACGACGGCCGCCTCGGTGACGCTGCCGAGCCATGTTTCAATGCTCACGGGCGTCGTGCCGGAAGTTCACACGATCATGTGGAACGGCGACTTGCCGCTGAGCGAGATGGTCTACCCGGCCGTGCCCACTCTCTTTGAGTTGGCGAAGCGAAAGGGCTACTCGACGGGAATGGTCAGCGGGAAAAGTAAGTTCACCGCGCTTTCGCGGCCCGGCTCGATTGATTATCTCTGGATCACCAAGGCCAGCGCGTGCACTGAAACGGAGGTGACCGACCAGGCTGTCGAGATCATGGAGCGCGATCATCCGGCGGTCATGTTCGTGCACTTCCCGGGCGTTGACGGAACAGGCCACGCCAAGGGTTGGGGCTCGCCCGAGCAGCGCGTCGCGGTGGAAGTTGCGGATGCGTCGGTAGGGCGTTTGCTTGAGTCGCTTGCGAAACTTGGCGAACTGGAAAAGACGACGATTTTCATCACTGCCGACCACGGCGGGGCGGGTCGGACGCACGGGCCTGAGGATGCGCGAAGCCGCACGATTCCGTGGATCATCGCGGGGCCGGGCGTGCGTGCGGATTACGATTTGACGCGTCTTGGCAAGGCCGTTGACATCAATACATTCGACACTTTCGCGACGGCATGTTTGGTTCTGGGAATTCCCATCGACAGGCCGATCGACGGTAAGGCGATCGTACAGGCGTTTGAAAACACGGAGCTGCAGGTTGAAGTGAGGGACACCAAAACAGTGACAACGCAGCCGACCACGCGGGCGACTACGCAGCCGACCACTCAGCCCGTCTCAACGTCGAGCGAGAAGTGATCGTTGGTATATAAGCTTATGTGGACGAAACCGTCGACTGCGATGGCTGTTCGAGCCACTTGGGCGGCACGCTTCCGCCTGACACGAGGAAGGTCATGGTCTCGTCGAGTCGCAGATCGGTCAGAATGATTTTGCTCATGGGCACGATTTGCAGCAGGCCGCTGGTGGGGTTGACGGCCGCGGGGATGAGCACGACGCCGGCGGGTTCGTTGGTCGTGGGGTCGATCATTTCGTGCATGAGCAGGCCGACGACTTTGGCGACGCCGAACTCGACGAGGACGACGCGCTGCGCTCCTTCGGGCTTGGCCTGGAAGGTGCCGACGAATTGCTTGGTCGCGCCGTAAACGGTTTTGACCATCGGAATTCTCGCGACGACGGAATCAAAGGCGCCGATGAATTTCTGCCCGACGTAGTTGCGTGTGAGCCATCCCAGCACATATAGCACCGACAGCACGATGAAGACGGCAAAGAATCCGCGGACGGCGGGAATAGACAGGAGCGATCGGTCTTCCTTGCTGAAAAGTTGATCGACCGCGGGCGAGCCCAGAACCGTCAGCCAGCCCAGCACCATCTGCAGGATGTAGATGGTGACGACGACGGGCACCGCGACGAACATTCCCGTGACGATGTTTTGTCGAACCCGCGCGAAAAAGCTGTCCTTGAGAAGAGGCACGACGCGAATGTACGCGCAGCAGGCATGCGGCGATAGGCGTTTGATAATCTGGGCTCGGCCGACACACGCATTTTCATATTTCTGGACCATCCATCAGCACATCTTCGTTTCGGCAGATCGTGTAGATCGCAGTCAACGCTCGCGTCGAACACTTGGAGGGCGGCAGTCTCTGCCGCCGGGGA
>JBBQKP010000204.1:0-6202 GCA_038326995.1 Tepidisphaerales bacterium | reverse complement strand
GGCGGCACGGGCTTCCTGGTTCCGGTGGTCGCGCTGGTGGCGCTGGCAGCCTTGTCGTTCTGGTACTTCACCAAGCCGCAATCGAACCCGTCTATTCCCGCATCGATGTCGATCCCTTCTGCCGTGGATGACATGCCCGAGATTCCGGCCATGCCAATTGATCCGCTGTCCGAAAATGTGGTCCAAACCGCGACCGCCTCCGCGAAGGAAGCGTTGACTTCGCTCACGACCGAACTGGGCAACATCAAGGACATCGCCTCCGCCGAGGCGGCCGTGCCCAGGCTCAAGGCCGTCGCCGCCAAGCTCACCTCCCTCGAAGACATGACCAGGCTCATTCCCGCGGACGAGAAATCCAAATTCACCAGCGAGCTGATTGGCCTTGCGGCGCCGATCAAGTCCGCGATTGAGAAGGTCAACGCGATCCCGGGCGCGAACGAGAAGATCAAGCCGGTGCTCGACCAGATTCTCGCAAGCCTCGAAACGCTCGCAAAGTAATACTGCTTGCCTATAACCTTATGTTCCCTAGCCGCCCCAGCTAAGCTCGGGGCGGCTTTCATATGACCACGCCTTCCATCGCAAAACCTTCCGACAAAAAAGCCGCGCTCTTGTGGTCCCTGTCCAAGGGCCATCGCAAGCTCTATCTGTTCTCCGGGCTCGCGATGGTCGCGGGATCGCTGCTGAGTTACGGCCAGCCGCTCATCGTCGGTGCCGCGCTGGATTACGCCCTGTCCGCACAAATTCTGTCTGAACAAACGAACACGCAGAAGGAATCGCGCCTCTCGCTGCTGGTCGTGAATCTCATGGGCGGACCGGACTTCGTTCGTTCGAATCTCTACCTCGCGGCACTGGCGGCACTGGGCATCACCGTCGTTTCGGGCGTCTTGATTTACCTCAAGTCGAAATATGCCGCCATCGCGTCCGAGGGCATCGCCAAGGACCTGCGCGACAAGCTCTTCGATCATCTCCAGCACCTTCCCTGTGCCTATCACGACAAGGCCCAGACGGGCGACCTCGTGCAGCGCGCCACCAGTGACGTCGACACCGTTCGCCTGTTCTACTCCGATCAGATCGTCGAAGTCGCCCGCGCGATTACACTCCTGCTGGCGGCTATTCCGGTGCTGATTTATCTCGATCCGATTCTGGCGATGGTGGCGGTTTCGGTCTTGCCGCTGATCGTTCTGTTCGCGCTGATTTTCTTTTGGAAGGTGCAAGGCGCGTTTAAGAAGCTCGACGAGGCCGAGGGTCAGATGACTGCGACCCTGCAGGAAAATCTCACAGGCGTTCGAGTCGTTCGCGCGTTCGCGCGTCAGGCGTTCGAGGAAGAGCGATTTGCCCGCGCCAACACGCTTCACCGCACGCTCAACTGGAAGCTCTTCAAGATCATGGCGGTGTATTGGTCGGTCAGCGATCTGCTGTGTTTTCTGCAGATGGCGCTGGTGCTGATCGTGGGCGCGGTGCGGGTGGAAAGCGGCGCGATCAGCGTGGGCACGATGGTTTCGTGTTTGTTCGCCGCCGGACTTTATATCTGGCCCGTCAGGCAGATGGGCAGAATTTTGACCGAGCTCGGCAAGGCGATGGTGGCGGCGGGGCGAATCAACGAAGTGTTTGAGCAGCCTCGCGAAACCACGGCCGCCATGGACCTTCCCGCGCTTCAGACCGGCCGTCTCACATTCCAAAACGTCTCCATTCGTCGCGGCGAGACGGACGTACTTTCGGACGTTTCCTTCGAACTTTTGCCCGGCAAAACCGTCGCACTGCTCGGGCCGAGCGGGTCGGGAAAATCCACGGTCGTGCAGATTTTGCTTCGGCTTCTTGATCCTGATTCCGGACGCGTTTTGCTGGGCGAAACGGACATCCAAACTGTGAGCCGAAAAAGTGTCCGCGCCAACGTCGCGGCCGTATTGCAGGAGCCGTTCCTGTTCAGCAAAACCGTCAATCAAAACATCAAGCTGGGCAGGCACAGCGCGACTGACCAGGAGGCGATCGAAGTCGCACAGGCGGCCGTCGTTCACGATTCGATCGTCCGCTTCGACAAGCAATACGAGACCATGGTCGGCGAGCGCGGCGTGACACTGTCGGGCGGGCAGCGACAACGTCTGGCGATCGCGCGAGCGCTCCTGCGTGAAGCGCCGATTCTCGTGCTCGATGATGCGCTCAGTGCGGTCGACACGCACACCGAGGCTTCCATCATCGAGGCGCTTCGGTCTCGCCGCGATCACAACGACGGTGCTCAGTCCACGTTGCTGATCGCGCATCGTCTGAGCACGCTGAGGCATGCCGACGAAATCCTCGTCTTCGACCACGGCCGAATCGTTCAGCGCGGCACTCATGAATCGCTCCTTGCCGAGCCGGGCATGTACAAAAAACTCTGGTCGATCCAGAGCGAGCTCGAAGAAGATCTCGAGCGTGAAACAGAGCACGCGGGCGTTTCATCAGCCGCCGAACTGGCGGTCTTGCCATGAGCAGCGAACTCGACGAAGACCAGAAGACCGGCCGATTCGACCGAGCGCTGTGGTTGAAAATTTTTCGCTTCATTCTGCCCTACAAGCGCAGCGCGATCGGCCTGTGCATCACCGCGGCGGTGGTCGTCGGGTGTGACGTCGCGATCCCGCTGTTCACCGGCATGATTGTCGACGCTGTGACGACACCAAACCCGGATGGAAAAGCCCTCGTGCTCTGGCCGTACCTTCTTGGATATGTCGGCACGTTCGTGGTGCTTTGTGTGTGCATCTGGTCGTTCATCATGCTCGCGGGCGTGATCAATTCGCACGTCAGCGCCGACATCCGCACGGCCGCGTTTTCGAAGCTGCAGAAGCTTCAACTCGCCTACTACGATCGCCGCGCCGTCGGCTGGCTCATGGCACGCCTCACCAGCGATTGCAACACCCTTTCGCGCGTGCTCGCATGGGGAACGCTCGACATCGTCTGGGGCACGATGGTCATCATCGGCGTCTCGATTTCCATGTTCATTCTCGACTGGCGGCTCGCGCTTCTGGTGCTGACGATCGTGCCGTTGCTCGTGCTGCTTGCCAGATCGTTTCAACTGAAACTGCTCATCAGCAGCCGTCAGATGAAGAAGACGAATTCCCTCATCACCGCGTCGTTCAACGAAGGCATTTCGGGCGTTCGCACGACAAAGACGATGGTGCGCGAAGGGCAGAATCTCGCGGAATTTCAGGAACTCACGGGCCGCATGTTCGGCTCCTCCGTTCGAAATCAGATGCTGCACGCGATCTTCATCCCCGCCGTCACCAGTGTGTGCGCCATCGGCGTCGCGCTGGCGCTGTGGCGCGGCGGGGTGCTGGTGCTTGCGGGTGAGGTTTCGCTCGGCAAGCTCGTCACGTTCCTTCAGTACGCCGGCTTCCTCGCCGGGCCCGCGCAGGAACTCGCCAACACACTCACGATGATTCAAAACGCACAGGCCTCTGCCGAGCGCGTGCAAGGGCTGCTCGATGAGCCCGTGACGATCCAGGACGACGAAAGCGTGCTCGAGCCCGCGCAGGCGAAGATCGACACGATCGAATTCAAGGACGTCGAATTCGAATACCTGCCCGGGCAGATCGTGTTGCATACGTTTAACCTCACCGTGAAGAGCGGCCAGACCATCGCGCTGGTCGGCGCGACGGGCGGAGGAAAGAGCACGATCGTCAGCCTCGCATCCCGCTTCTATCAGCCCACGCGCGGGCAGGTGCTCGTCAACGGAATCGACTACACCAGCCTGCCTCTTTTGTGGCTTCAGCAGCGAATGGGAATCGTCCTGCAGCAGCCCCATCTTTTCAGTGGCACGATTCGCGAGAACATTCGCTACGGCAAGCTCGATGCGACGGACCAGCAGATCGAAGCCGCCGCACGTCTGACGAATGCGACCACGTTCATCGACACGCTCGTGGGCAAGTTCGACGCCAAGGTCGGCGAGGGCGGTAACCAGCTTTCCACCGGGCAGAAACAGCTCATCGCCCTCGCACGCGCCGTCGTCGCCGACCCGCAGGTCTTCATCATGGACGAGGCGACCAGCAGCGTGGACACGCAGGCAGAGCGCGATATTCAGATAGCCGTCGATCGCGTGCTGAAGGGGCGAATCAGCTTCGTCATCGCACACCGCCTGAGCACGATTCGCGGCGCGGATGTGATCCTCGTGATTGATCAGGGGAAGGTCGTCGAGCGCGGCAACCACCACGACCTGATCAACCGACGCGGCCGATATTTTGAGCTGTACACCAATCAGTTCACGCAGGAGCGTGAAGAGGTTTTGATGCACAGCAGCTAGTGCTTTGTCAGACTTTAATTCCAGGAAACGCTATTCCTTTAACGTCCACGGAAAGAACACCGGTCAGAGACCGGTGCCACCGACATTCTAAGGGTGGCACAGGTCTCCGACCTGTGCGTTATCTATTCCCGAGTCACCCATAATTTGTAGTGCGGCGAAGCACCAGATGCCCCTTAGCTAGACCACCGAACGCATGCCCACCGACGCGAAGCGTGACCTGCCTTCGTAGAGCGCGATGTCGAGCTGGGCGGCCTCATCGGTCGTGAGATTGCCCTTGGTCTTTACTTCCAGAACGCCCAGCGAATCGATGTAGTGCTTCGCGGCTTCGAGGCTGACCACCGGCCGGCCGTCGTCGTCGCCGTATTCGCCAAGATACGAAAGCGCTTGTCCCAGCATCGTCTGAATGAGCGTGTCGAAAGTCGCGGGCGGCATCTTTTGGCGGCCGGGCGATTCATCATCCGCCGAAGAACGCGCCACGGGCCTGGCGGCTTCTTCGCGCGCCTTCGCCTCCTCGGCGAGCTTGATTTTTTCCTGCTGCGCCTGCTTCTTCCAGTCGTCGTCGATGAGTATCAAAGGTGAGTCGGCCATGTTGATCTTAGTGTAGTGCGTATGAGGTTCAGAGCAACGCGTCGCAGTCGTGGCGTGGTTTGATTCAGGTTCAGACCTCCGCACGCCATTCATCTCGCGACACACGCCGAAGGATCACGCCCGGGGCGATTTCTTCGCCCATTTCTTCCAGCAGGATGCCCGCGATGGCGTAGAGATTTTGCTCGCCGCCGCTATGGGTCGTGCACAGAACCAGTCCTCCCCGGCACGCCGCGATCGCCAGCAGTTCGCCCCCGCCCAGCTGATCGTTCACCTGATCGCAGAATCTCGGATTCAGCAGCAGGCTCGTTTCGATTTTGCCGTCGAGCGTGGGCACGACGCATCCGCCCATGGGCCGGGTTTCGACTTCGCCCGTCGCGCGTTCGAAATTCGCCGCCGCCTCGTCGTGCAGGTCGCCCAGTGTGATCTCGCCCAGATCGTCGTTTTTGCTCAGCAGCTTTTTCCTCTGCTGGTACACCACCACCATTGGCCCCGCGAGCTCTCGCACGATCGTCTGGTCTTCGATTCGCGCATCGTCTCGCGATACCACCAGAGGCAGTAAAAGTTCATCGGGCGAGGTCGCGTTTGAAGAGCTCATGTGCACCAGCATCCCGTGGACTACGCCGATGGGCAATCGGGCGATTGTGCAATGGACTCCGCACGTCGCCGCCACCCGTCACCGATTTGCGCGCTTTTGCGCGCTTTCGCACCGATTCGCACGTGTGCACCCGCATTTCGCACCCGTTTACCACCCATTTCCGCGACTCGTTTTGCTTCGTCATCTTGTGTAACTAATTATCTGAAATGGCTTTACGCCGTCAGCGCTCACCTGGCCCCTCTCGAAATGCTCACATTTGAGATCACACTTTCCATCCGCCGAGCGTTCGGGCTCCGTGTCGTCCTCAGGTGTTCCAATCGCGCACCAGCGCATTGGGACGTACGCGCGAAGTCGAAGCGCGTTCGAGATAAAGAGCACGGGTCACAACAAGACACCAAAAAGCAATGTGAATCCCGTTCTTGCTCAGCGCCGCTTTCCAAGGTGTAGCCGCCAGCTTGCTGGCGCTTTGAAGAACGCTATTTGCACAACAAGCCCCAGCAAGCTGGCGGCTACACGGGACCAAACACGGGACCAAACACGGGACTCAACACGGGACCAAACACGAGCTCGCACGAGGAAGCTCGACGAACCACGAAATCTGCTCTGAAGGAGCCGCGCACGTAAACATCATCCGCGGCGAAACAGCAACCGGCAGAAGAAACTTTTACCGTTTCACGCTGAACGTGAAATCGTGCTTCGCATCGTCCGCGGCGACGTCGATGGTTGATCCGGTTGTGAACTCGCCGCTGAGC
>JBBQKP010000203.1:0-6234 GCA_038326995.1 Tepidisphaerales bacterium | reverse complement strand
GATTCGCGATCTGCTGAAGCTGGGGAGAAAGTAGGGGGGAGAAAGTAGGGGGAAGAAAGTAGCGGAAGGAAATTCACAAAAGCCCTGGTGCTTGGTCACGTCTTAAGCTTTGAATAGTTGATGTTTTCTTTGTCACCGAGGCTTTTACGGGTTTCAACAAAAAAGGATGCAGGACAGTTCGAGTGCCAGGTCAAATATTGGGTCAAATACCGAGTCAAATACCGGGACGAATACCGGGTCAAGCACCAGTCAACTGATCAGTGATGCGACCGATTCAAAAAGCGTCGCTTTCCCAAGCGTAGCCACCAGCTTGCTGGTGCTTTGACAGACCAGGCGTGCACACAAAGCGCAAGCAAGCTTGCGGCTACGCGGATTCAATCACGAGTCGGAAGATAACGGTGACGATCATTAATGAGTCACCAGACCGACCAACAAACGCAGGTATCATCCGTTAATTTTGAGATGACAAAGCCCTAAATTTCCATCACTTCTTTGGTCTTTTTTGCGACCGCATCTTCGAGCTTTCCCTCGATGTCCTTGGTCATTTTGTCCATCTCTTCCTTGCCGCGCTTGGCGTCGTCTTCGGGGATGACGCCGCCTTTTTGCTCGGTGTCGATGAGCTTATTGCCGTCGCGTCGTGCGTTGCGGACCACGATCTTCGCCTTCTCGCCCATTTCCTTTACTTGCCCGGCCATCTGCTTGCGGCGGTCCATGCTCATGGGGGGCAGGTTCAGGCGAAGGGCCGTGCCATCGCTCTGTGCGGACAGGCCCAGCTTGCTGTCGTTGATGGCCTTTTCGATGAGCTTCAGGTCGGTCTTGCTGAAGGGTTTGATGAGAATTTGCGTGGCCTCGGGCACTTGAATCGCGGCGATGGCCTTGAGGTCGGTCAATGAGCCGTAGTATTCGACCTTGATGTGCTCGACCAGCGCGGGCGAGGCCCGGCCGGTTCTGACTCCGCGCAATTCCTGGTGCAAGTGGTCGAGGGATTTCTGCATCTGCTCTTCGGCGTCGAGTAAAATGTCGTCTGCTGGCATAGTCGAATGATTGTCGCGTGAACGGCTGACAATGCAATCGTGCGAAACGAACAGGTTACAAGGTTTGAACGACGATGACTGAAGTTGAGCAATGTATTGTGCCAGTCTTGTTTCCGCCGGCCCGTCCGGCACGACACGATCGTGTCAGCAAGATCTATCGAGACGCGAGAAGGCAAGAAGGCAAGAAGGAAAGAAGGAAAGTGTCCTGCCGGACGGGCCAGAAAGAAGTCGTGAGTCTTTGCGATCGAACGATGTCAATCCATCAGCCGACGATCCAGTTGCACTCACTGACCGTCGCGCTGGCGAGCTCGGGCGTCACGGTCTTGCCCAGGAGATCGATGAGCCTGATCGGCGAGTCGGGAAAAAGAATGCGAAGCTCGTCGAATAGATCGCGAGGCGAATAGCCCGCTGCCTTGAATAATCGCGGGTTGCATTCGAGCAGGATGACCGGTGATTTGCCGGCCGGTGATTTGCCGGCTGGTGATTTGCCGGCCGGCGTCCACTCACGCATGCCACGAAGTGCGAACAACTCGAATCCCTCGACGTCGATCTTGACGACATCGGGCACGCGCGTGACGACGTCTGCGGCGCGGACGACCTGGACTTCGAAAGAGCCAACGTCGTCACCCAAGTCGTCACGCATATTGTCACCCGTGTTGTCACGCGCGTCGTGGCCGAAGTCGATAAGGGACGATTCGCCGTGGTTGGCGTCGGAGGTTTCGCCTCGCGTCATTCGCATGGTCGCGGGCTTGTCGCTGACGGCCTGCGGGTGAATGGTGACGATGTTCTGATTTGCGTTACGCGTCTGGTTCAACGGAATGTTTTGCGCGATGTTCAGCGCGATGTTTTGAGCAAGGCGAATTCGGTTGGCCGGATTGGGCTCGAACGCATCGACCTGTCCTGTCGGCCCGACGAGTTTCATCGCCAGTGTGATGAAGTAGCCGAGATTCGCACCGCAATCGACGAAATGCATGCCGGGCTTCAGCAGCTTCTGCAGCAGGAGCACGGTCGAACGTTCGTAAACACCCGCGGCCATCGAGAAGTCGGGATAGTCGTTTAGATCAAGCGCCAGCTTCGTGCCCATGCTCGTGGTGAAAATCCCTTTTCGGTCCGACGGCTTCACGCGGTTTCGCATGAACTTTGCGACGCGAAACCAGCCGCGATGGCTCGGCCAGAGCGGGGCGATGCCTTTGAGAATCCGCATCGACAAAGGTCCGCGAGCGAGCGAGTCACTCTCATACTCGCGCGACTTGTCATTTGGAGATTCGTCATCTGGAGATTCGTCGGCTGGAGATTCGTCGGCTGGCGAATTCATCGCAAGACCATAACCCGCGGCGAAGATTGTAAGTAGTTAATGAAACATCGGCCGACGCTACGTCCTGCGACTCGACAATGCGGCGACGATAATTCAAACTGCCCGACATGATTTCCAGAAGCGAATTGTCGCACCTTATAGAGCGCTTCGGCCGAGAGGGCGTCGTGGTCGAGCTCGGACAAGGTGACTTGCCGTTGGTCCGCGTGAGCAACAAGTCTTGCACGGGCCAGGTGTATCTGCACGGCGCGCACGTGACGGACTGGACGCCCAGAGGATGCGACCCGGTGCTGTTCGTCTCGGCGCGCAGCAGCTACGAGCGCGGCAAGGCGATTCGCGGGGGCGTGCCGATCTGCTTTCCTTGGTTCGGCCCTGGGACCAGCGTCACTCGTCCGTCAGTCGATGGGAAGGCGAACGGAAAGCCGGTCGGAGTCGCGCATGGTTTTGCACGTACGAGCGAGTGGACTCTGGCGGCGGTGAGGCAAGGCCCGGGCAAGCTCTCGACCAGCGTGATTTTCGAACTCGACGCGGACGACGCCATTCGCGCGATCTGGCCGCACGAATTTCACGCGACCTACACCGTGACGTTCGGGCAGAAGCTCGGCATGTCGCTGGAAATCGTTAACAAGGACGTCGCGCCGTTCGCGTATGAAAGCGCGCTGCACACTTACCTGAAGGTCGGCGACGTGCGACTGCTTCGCATTGGCGGGCTTAAGGAGACGGAGTATCTTGCTAAAATCGAAGGTGAAGGCCTGTTCAAGCAAACCAATGACCCGCTTGTATTGTCGGGCGAAACCGACAGGGTTTATCGCAACACGGCCGCGGCGATCTCGGTGACAGACCCGACCATGGGCCGAGTCGTGACGAACACCAAGAACGATTCGAATTCGACGGTGATCTGGAATCCGTGGGAGGAGAAGAGTGTATCGTCGGCGGGAATGTCCGCGGGGGAATGGCTGCACATGCTGTGCGTCGAAACCGCCAACACACACGACCACGCCGTCGTGCTCGCACCCGGCCAGAAGCACGTCATGCACGCATGCATTGAGGCGAGTGCGATACCGACATGAAGAAGGCTGTTTGATCGGTGGAATAAACAACAATGATGAAGCGACCAATAACAATCAAGCCAACAATCAAGCCAATCGTAACCAAGCCAATAGTCGCTCGCGCGATCTCTGTCTCATTGATCAATCCTTTGACGGCCGTGATAGCGTCCTGCGCGCTCGTGCTGATGCCGGTGAGTGTCGGCATGGGCCAGACAGTGCCTGCTGCAACACAGGCTTCTTTGCCCTCAAGCGCGTCCGCGTTCGACCTCCTGAAGCAAACCTACGGTCCGTATGTGGACGAAACCGATCCGCTCGGCTGGCCGATGAAGGTGCGGTCGGTGACGGCCGACGAATTCAAATTCTGGCGCGGCACGAAAGACCTTTTTTTCAATTGGTGCAAAACCCATTGCGACGACTGGATGCACGACCCATCCGCTTTCGTCCCGAGCCACGGCGACCTGCACCCTGGCAACATCGGCACGTACCAGAGCGGCAATGTTTCGACGCTCGCGTTCGGCCCCATTGACTTCGACGACAGCGCGATGTTGCCGTTCCAGTTCGAAATCCTGGCCGGTCAGATCACGTTCGAGCTTGTTGCACAGGTTCAGAAGATTGACTTGTCGAACGAACAGCGCGAGCAGCTTGCCGCGACGATCGTCGGCACGTATTTCGACTCATTGAAGGACAATCGCACGGCACAGGAGATTCTTGGAAAAGACAAAGAAGTCTCAAAAATGCTCGGCGAGTTTGAAATGAAAAAGTATGAGAAAGAGCTCGAAGGCTTGACGCAGGACGGCCGATTTCGCGCGGTCGTATTGACCAAAAAGGGCGAGGTGCGGGAAGTGCTTACGCCAATTGATGAGCGTAAAATCGACATCGCCGGGGCGCTGGCGCAGGCGATGGTGGATGCGCCCGAGCTTGGTGCGCTGGTGAAGTACAAAACCTCCGACGAGTTCGCGAGGGCGATCAAGAGCATCGCACTTCGCACGCGAATCGGCAGCAGCGGAAGCCAGGGGCTGGAGAAGATTTTCGTTCTGATCGAGAAGCCGATCGCGGCATTTGATTTCGATGTCATTTTTTATCTGAAGCAGCAGTTGCCACCCGCCGCGGTGAGGGCCGGGCTGATCGAGCGGGCGATCGTGGGCTCCGACGCCTCGCCCGGAAAGAAGACGTTTCTATTGATGAAGAAAATGAATCAGCCCGTGCCTCTGTTTTCGGGCTTCGCCGACATCGGAGGCAAGAGTTATTTTCTCTCGATCAAGGAGCCATGGACGGACGCTTTGGAGTTCGACAGCGCGAAGGATTTTGATTCGCTTTTGCAAGATGCAAAGCGTTGGGCAGTTGTCGCGGCGAGATCGAACGGGCGATCAAACGGGCAATTGACGGACACTTCAGATCGCCTGGCAAAGTTCAACACGCCCGAATTTAAGCGGCAGATTCTCGATCGCGCCAAGGCATATCTCGCGCACGCCAACGCGGACTTTCGCGCGTTTCTGGCTGACCCGCGAACGGCCGCGGCGATAGTCAAAACCGACACATTTCTGAATGGCCTGAAGAAGTGATTCGAGGTCCAGTCGCAAAGTCTTCTCTGCAAAGTAAAAATCCGCGCGTAAACTAATCGGATTTTGAAAGCGGGTTTGTAAGTCGATTCGCTTATATCGATAAACTTTCGCCAACTGCGACGAGGGTCGATGAGTTTATTGCGGGCGTCATCAGAACAGCGTTTTTCCCCAACGTATCGGCCGCGTCTGGGTCGTGTGAATGTTGGCCGCGCATATAAATCTGGTCAGCTCTTTTCTAAAGTCTGCCCCGCGCCTTCAAACATTGAATTGTTTGCAGGCCGGATAGCTCTTAGGAAAAGAAACTCTTTTGCCGACGGGCCGGACCTTGGCGATGAAACGACGCGCGAGAGGTTAAGTGTTCGTCAGCTCGTTCCCAGTGGATAGACGCTCACCGCAGAACCCGCCGCCAGGATCACCGAGCCGGGCGATTGGCTGTTCATTACCGCCCACTCCGGCCCGTAGAGCGCGCCCCAGTCGACTTCGATTTCGTGCGACAACACCGGATGAACTTCCCAGCGCGGGTGATTGACCTCGTATCGGATGAGTCTGCCGCGACGGCTCGTGCCGAATCCCCAGGCGTGCTCCTTGAAGAAATGCTCGACGCTGTTCTCGTGCGGAAGCAAGGCCGCGGCCTCTGCCGTCACACTAAGACGGTGCGAAGTCTTTCGATACTCCACGCCGTAGCTCGCAACGATTTGTGCCCCCGTTTCTTTCCGTAAATTTTGAATCTCCACCGACAGTCGAGCGACGCGGTAAGGCTCGTTGTAGACCAGTCTCGCACTGGTGGCGACGAGCCATTGCGGGACGAACTCACGCACGAAGCAAACGCCTCTTTCCGTGCCCGCTTCGGTTCTTCGCCTGACATAAAACCGCAGATTCCACTCCGGGAAGTTGCGAAACCCGGGCCAGGAAACGCCCAGCACGCGTGTCTCTAAAAACTCGAACGCGACCAGACTCGCCCAGTGTTGATTGTCCCACGAATCGAGTTCGATGCCGGGCGGAAGATAGGGCTGAAGTAGCGCGGCGGGGACGGAATAATTCGCCAGGATAAGATTGCGCCACTGGGCGGTGAGAAACGGCCGCTTTGCCGCGGAGTGGCGTATGGACATGTTTGTTTGTTGTGCAGTCATCGATGTTCGAAATCATCTGGGCGTACGCCGATCGGCATCCGGAGGTCGATCATAGGCCGCGTCCGATTCGGGCCGCATTTAGGCATAAACGTTAGCACATCAGCGCAATGCGGCGAAACAGCGATCCAGTCGCGGTTTTACAGCTGC
>JBBQKP010000202.1:0-6255 GCA_038326995.1 Tepidisphaerales bacterium | reverse complement strand
GCGGCGCTTATCGAACCGGTGTAACTGACCGTTGTCGCAAGCGTCTGATTGCCGTAATCAAACGCGCGGCGAGTGCCGTTGATCGTGCTGCTGATTGAGCCCGAGACGGCGATGTCGTAAGTGGTCGGCGTCGTGCCGGTTTTGTTGATCGAGACCGCGCGCGTCGCGAGCGATGAGCCGACGATCACTCTGCCGAGGTCGGCGTTCACCGCAGTCGCGCCGTTTGTCGGCACGGCCGGGGCGGGCGCCTGAATTGAGACTGAAATTTGCGAGTCGTTGGCGCTGGTTCCAAAAATCGCCCACACGAATTCCGGCCTGTCGACGAACGGATTGCGATTATTCTGATAGAAACTTGGGTTGAGCGACTGCGAAAAAACAGTCTGGTTTCGTCGACGCTCCAGCGAGTCCACCGGATCCTGATAGTGATACCGAAGCAGCGATGCGAGATCGCCCATCTGATATTGAACGGCCTGCCCGTTCTTCAAAGAGAGATTGTGGGTCTGGCTCTGCCCGTATCGCGTAGCCATGTAAAAAGCAGCGCGGGCGGCGTCGCCCCGGTCTGGATTGCCGGGGAAAAAGTACGTGCCCGTACCGTTGTTCGAAGCGACCGTGCCGAAAGTCGTGGGCAGCGTGTTGGCGTTAATCGTGCCGAAGGCAAGGTTGCCACGGTTGCTGTTGACGCTGGGCGTCGTCGGGCGAAGGGCGTGAAGGTCGGAATCGGACGGGGTGCTGGTGTCTTGCAAACTTTGCGGCCATGAGTGCTCGCGGTTCCACGTCACGCCGCTGTCCCACGTGCCTCGCACGCTGCGGCGATCATAAAACAAAATGATATTGCTGCTGTTGGCTGGGTCGCGGTCAATCACACCCAGTGCCTGCCTGGCCGTATCAAAGCTGCGAGAGATAAATCCTGTGCGAGTGATGTCGTAAAGCTGCGTCTTAAGCGCCGAGCCGGTGCCCGTCGCGCTCGAATAGTAATTGACCGGCGGGTCGAACTGCGGGTCAGCCTGTGCTAACGCGGCCGTCGTCAACGCGCCCACGACGGACGCAGACACGGTTGCTAACAGGATCGTTTTAATACAGGTCATTTGGCTCATGAATATTTTCTCTATTTTCCCTCAATCGCTCACTCGATCGCTCATCTAAGTACAACGTCAGAGGACGAATCCTTCCGGGCCGATCAGTTTGACTGGTAGATTAAAATCGGTCAAGCCTTTCGGAAATGATTCTGATGTTGAGCCGATGGCATGACATCACCCTGCGCGGGTTGTGACGCAGTTGATGCCGGGGATTCGGGCCATCGTCAGGGATAGTCACGACACGCTAGCAGTCGGCCCTTCACGCACACGCCGGTTTCCGGTAAATCTTATATTGCATGAGCAACCAGTCGGACGACATTTCTGCAAGACTTCTTGATCAGGCCCAGTCGCTTGCCCAGTCGCTTGCCCATCAGGCGCGACAGGCCGGTCTGTTGCTCGCGGCGATTGATGCCGGGCCTCGCACGGCCGCGATTCGCGCGATCGCAACATCTCTGCGTGCCAGCACCGACGTCATCGTCCGCGCGAATCAGCTTGATCTCGAACACGCCAAAATCAACCAACTCGCCGGGCCGATGGTCAAGCGGCTCGCACTCGACGCCGACAAGATCAACGCGATGGCCGACGCGGTCGAAGAGATCGCCGATCAGCCCGACCCGATCGGCCTGGTGCTGGAAAGCCACACGCGTCGCGACGGCCTGAAAATTGAGAAGATTCGCGTGCCCATCGGCAGCGTTCTGTTCTGCTACGAGAGCAGGCCCAACGTGACAACCGACGCGGCGGCGCTCTGTCTTCGCAGCGGCAACGCCGTGATTCTACGCGGCGGAAAGGAAGCCCGTCACACCAACGCCGCGATCGCTTTGATCATTGCCGCAGCTCTAAAGAGCCGCGATCTGCCCGAGCACGCCGTGCAGATCGTCGCCTCGACCGACCGCGAATTGCTCTACGCACTTTTGGTACAGGATTCGTTCATCGATCTCGTCATTCCGCGCGGCGGAGAGTCGCTCATCCGCGCCGTCGTACAGCACGCCACCATGCCCGTACTCAAGCACTTCACCGGCAACTGCCACATCTACATCGACCAGCACGCACCCGATCTCGCGCAGGTCGTTGATGTCATCATCAATTCCAAAACCAGCTATCCCGGCGGCGCGGTGTGCAATGCCGTCGAGCACGTGCTGATTCACAAAAGCCAACTCGCAATGCTCGAACCGATTTGCAAAGCGCTATCGGCAAAGCATGTCGAAATTCGCGGAGATGAACGCGTCAAATCGATCGTGCCCGAAGTCATTGCCGCAGTGCAGTCAGACTGGGACGAGGAATATCTCGCGTTTATCGTCGGCATAAAAATTGTCGATTCGATCGACGACGCGATCGCGCACATCAACCACCATGGCAGCCATCACACCGACGCGATTTTATCCACCGACGCGGGCGCCATCCGCGCCTTCACTCGCAAAGTCGATTCCGCCAGCATCATGGTCAATGCGAGCACGCGCCTGGCAGACGGCGGCGAGTACGGACTAGGCGCCGAGATCGGCATCTCCACCGACAAACTACACGCACGCGGGCCAATGGGTGCGAACGACATGTGCACGTACAAGTGGGTCGTCACCGGCAGCGGCCATGTGAGGTAGCCGCGGTGATTTGAACGCGAAGTCGAGACGTTCGCCCTAAGCAGTTTTTGTGCGGCTTGTTGCTGTCCGTTATTCTTTTCGTGCATGCGGCCGACTCAATTCAAATTTTTCGCTTCCATCATCGCCAATAATCTGGCCAGTACGGTCGCCAGTACGGTCGCCGGCATTTTTCTTTTCATCGCCACTCCCGCCTTTGCAGACCTGCCCGCCGACGTCGACGCAATCTTGAAGACTGACCTCTTGGCGAAAGGTGAGGCGAGCGTCATCATCTTGCGACTGGGCGACACGCGCCAGGCCGACGCGGTCATCTATACGCACAATGACAAACTTGCCTTGATCCCGGCGAGCAACCAGAAGCTCCTCTCGACAGCCGCGGCGCTGGAAACACTCGGCAGTGATTTCAAATTCAGCACCCGACTGGCCGTGCGTGAAGGTGCGATCGCGATCATCGGCGACGGCGATCCGTCCACCGGCGACTCGGTCCTCTTTCGAGATTTAGGCTTGCCCATCAATGCGGTCTACGCGCAGTGGGCCGAGGTGTTGAAACAATCGGGCGTCAAAACCGCCTCTCGGCTGGTCATCGACGACTCCGTGTTCGGCACGGACACCATGCACCCGTCCTGGCCCTTGGATCAGGCGAATCTGCACTATGTCGCACAGGTCGGCGGGCTCAACCTCAACGCCAACTGCCTCGACATCTACATGAGCGTGAGAAACGGCCAGCTCACCGCCCGGGCCGATCCTTCGACGTCGTTCGTGAAGATTGAAAACCGCGCGACCGTTGGCGTCGATTCGCTTTCTCTCGGCCGCGCTATTGGCACGAACAACATTGTCATCCGCGGCCAGCAAAGTGCCGCCAATCGCGACCCGTGGCGCGTCACCATCAACGACCCCGCACTCTTTGCCGGCAACGTCTTCGCCGCGACTCTCAAGACCAACGGCATCGCCGTCGAGAGTGTCGTTCGTGACGCGAGCGTCCGCCCCGATATCGATGGCACTTCGCCCACCTGGGAAATCCTCGCCACCAATCAAACCGCCATCGACATCGTCCTGGCGCACGCGAACAAAGAGTCGGCCAATCTCTATGCCGAGGCCCTGGCACGCCGAACGGGCTTCGCACGCTTGGGCGACGGTTCGTGGGAAGGCGCATCCCGTGCCCTGGGCGATTTTCTCATCTCCCTCGGCATCGAATCCAGCGAATTTACAATCGACGATGGTTCAGGCTTGTCGCGCAAGAACCGCATCTCCGCTCACGCAATGGCGACCATTCTCGCGCACATGCACCACTCGAACAATCAACAGACCTTCTTCGACTCCCTCTCGATAGGCGGCGAAGACGGCACGCTTTCTGGTCGCTTCAAGAACAAGCTGCTGCAAGGCAAAGTCCGCGGCAAGAGTGGTTTCATTCGCGGCGTGTCGTCACTTTCGGGGTACGTGAAATCGCACGACGGGTCGATGTACGCCTTCTCGATTCTCATCAACGGCGTGCCGACCGGCGCGACTTCCCGAGCCAGGGAAGTGCAGGACAAAATCGTCAACGCCATCGAAGCCAACACTTCGCCACCCACTGAAAATCCGACGGCTTTATCGCCCACTACTTCGCCGGCAACCAATCCGTAAGTGTCGCCTTTTCTTTCGCAAGAACCTAAACGGAGAACCCTTCGCATGAATTTGATCTTCGCGCTGCGTTCATCATTGGTCCTGATCCTTTCGGCTCTCTTTTCGATCGGATGCGCCGGCAATCCGTCGTCGAGTGTCAACCGAAAGGCCCCGGCCGGGACTGGGTTCAAAGTGCTCCAGGCCGACGTCGGCAAGAAAGACAAATCCAAATACTCGGTCTTCGTTCCTTTCAACTACGATGCGAATGTCAAATCGCCCGCGATCGTCTTCCTCCACGGCCTGTTCGAAGGGGGAAGCGACGGCGTGAAAAATACGACCGTCGGTCTTGGCCCGATCATCGCCAAAGACCCCAAGAAATATCCGTACATCATCCTCTTCGTTCAGACCGGCGGCGGCGGGTGGACCAGCGACCGCGAGTACGACAAAGTCATCGCCGTGCTTGATGATGCGAGTCGCAGGTATTCGATCGACCCCGAACGCGTGACGTTGACCGGCCTTTCGACAGGCGGACGCGGCGTATGGGGGACGGCCGCGAAATATCCGACCCGCTTCGCCGCCCTCGTGCCGATCTGCGGTTATGAAGTCAAAAAAGCCGTCGAGAAGATCAAGAGCATTCCCACCTGGGCCTTCCATAATCGCGGCGACCCGTTCGTCAATTCCTCCGCCAGTTCCAATATGGTCAAGTGGATTAAAAAGGCCGGCGGCAACGCCAAAGTCAGCCTGTACGGCGCTGTCGGACACGATGCGTGGAGCCGCGCGTATCGCGACAAAGAACTCTGGACATGGATCGCCAGTCAACGTCGCTCTGAGAATTGAAACAAACGAAAAGGAGCATTTAAAATGGGCATTGTTGTCGGCATCATCATCATCGTCGTCGCGATCGTTTTCGCCGTGCTCGTCAGCTCCACCGCCGCCGCGGGCAGTTCGCTGCAAGAAACGCGCGACAAGTCCACCGAAAAGTCGCGAAAAAAATCCCGACATCGCGACACATCAGGCACATCGGGTTTCAGCGACTCTTCGTCTGACGGCGGGTCGAGTGATCGGCCCAACAGTTCGCACGGGCAAAAACACGGTAGCGAACATCCCACAACCAAGTCGTCCGATTTTGACTCAGGAAGCAGCAGCTCGAGCGACAGCAGTTCCGGCGATTCGGGCGGAGGCGATGGCGGCGGAGGCGGCGGGGATTGAACGAATCATGCCGTACGACGCTTGCGCTTCTTTTGCAGTATGCGAAGCGCTTTTCCGTAGCACTTGAAATGCCGCACCGCCGCCGCATGTAGCGCGGGCTCTTCGTCTAAAACATCGCACGCCCGAACGGATTCGCCGTCCGCCCGGCGCTGCCTCAGCGAATACAAAACCAACTCGGGCGACCAGTCGTAGTACGCACGCACATCGTCCGCATCAACACCTGCGGCGTTCAAAGCTTTATCCCACGACCCGAACAGCCGCTTCTGCACCGACGCATACGCCGCGGCACGAAGCTCATCGGTTCTTTCTATCACCGATGCCCAATTCAATTCTTCATCAGCTCGTCGGGCTTTCTTAATCAGCTTGATGATCCGCTCGCGCGACCACTTGGGCCGCCTTGCGTGCGGCTTAGGGTCAAGCCGCGCCGACTTGATCGCATGCGAAAGCGAGCCAAAGTGATACCTCGCCGCGTAATAAAGCTGCGGACGTTCGCGCGTAAGGTCGGAAAAGCAAAGGCGAGTGCCCCGCCGATCCAGTCGACGAAGTTCACCGAGAATGAAGGCCGCGGTCCAACCCATATGTGGCGGCAGCGCGACAGATTGGCTGCTCAAACATTATCGACACGAAGCACCCGTTGCTTCACCTTCACTTCATCCACACGACGTTTGAGCATGTCGTACAGCTTTCTGGGTTCGGGCAAAGAGCGCAGATCGAGTGTGGGCGTGGTCGCGTCAGAACTGTGCAGCGTGATCGTGCCGACGCCCAGAATGCGGTCG